>NZ_JAUBPU010000006.1:41051-179325 GCF_036700885.1 Microcoleus sp. S13_B4 | reverse complement strand
TTCTGCCACATCTCTTGATGAGATTATTCGCGCTTATTGTGCAACTTAGTGTCTCATCTTTATTTGAAATAACTATAAATCCAGGAGAAGCTATCCTACTGCAAATGCCATTTGAAAGAAATTATATTCTTAGCCATGAAACCTTTGAAAAAATATGTTATTTACTAAGCCTTGACTTTACTAATTGCGAGCTACACAAAAATCTCATGTCACCCGGAGGTCATCCTGGGGGAAGCATTTCAGTAATAGTAGACGGAAGGCCTATTTCAGCAATAGCTTGGTATGAAATACCATCAGCAGGTAAATTAAATCTTTTCAAGGTGGATGGGCAGTGGTATGCCATTAGCCTTGTGGCTCGTAAAACAGTTTCTACGGAAACAAGGGAAAGGAAGACGGGTAGTTATCTGCATCCCGATCCGAGAAGAGAAATACTTTGGCACTATTTTGATTTGTCTGGACGTAAATACTCTTTACCCTTGAAGTTTCCAAACACGCTTTAAGTTTGTTTGACTAGCTGGTGAAGGAGATTTCGGTTTCGTTTTCACTACCATATCCCTAACTTTCCAAGATGATATTGCAAGGGCGATCGCCCTTAACCGAAAAAAATCAAATCCCAGACTTTTCAAACTTTTCAAACTCCCAGAAGTCTGGGATTTCCTCTTCTATTCACAAAAAATCAAATCCCAGACTTCTAAATTCATCCCTGTTCTTCCCTTATTTCAGTTCAACATTTACCGTAGCAGACATCCCAGGTGCAATTCGCGATTCATAGCCTTTAATGCTTTCGGCATCAAACACAACTTTTACTGGAATCCGCTGCACAACTTTGGTGAAGTTGCCCGTAGCATTATCGGGAGGCAATAAGGAGAATTGAGCACCAGAAGCAGGGGAGAAACTATCGAGATGACCTTCAAACTTGCGACCACCAAAAGCATCTAATTGGATTTCTACTTTTTGGCCGGGTTTCATGTTTGCCAGTTGCGTTTCTTTGAAGTTGGCAATTACCCACAAATCGTTACTGACGATCGCCATTAACGGAGTTCCCGGCTCCACCCGCTGCCCGACTTCAACCGATTTGCGGCCGATTTGTCCGGCGGCTGGAGCGGTGATATTCGTGTAGGAAAGTTGCAGTTGAGCGTCTTTAACCGACGCTTCCGATTGCCCGATCGCAGCTTTAGCAGCATCATACTGTGATCGACTGACTTTAGTTTGCTCGCCCGTAGCTTGCGCCTGTTGCAATCCGCCCTTTGATGCAGCAAGTTTTGCTTCGGCGGTGCTGATACCTTCTTGCGCTAGGGCGACTTTAGCTTGAGCGCTGGCGACACCGACTTGGGCGCGCGCTACTTGGGATTGAGCTTGTTTTACCCCTTCTTGAGCTTGGGCTACTGCTGCTTGAGCTTCGGTTACGCCTTCCTTAGCTTGGGCTAACCGCGCTCTAGCTTGGGCAATTCCTTGTTGGGCTGCGGTGGTTTGGCCTTGGGCTACTTCGTAGGCGGCTCTCGCTGCGTCTAGTTGCTGGCGGGCGATCGCACCTTCTTGTTGCAAGCTTTCGTACCGTTTATAATCGGCTTGCGTTTTAACGAGACTAGCTTGCGCTTGTACTAGCTGAGCTTGCGCTGCGGCAATACCGGCTTCGGCTTCCCTCACTTTAGCTTGAGCTTGCGGAACTCCGGCTTCGGCTTGGGCGACTTTGGCTTGCGCTGCGGGTACGCCGGCTTCTGCTTCAGCGACTGCGGCAACCGCTGCGGGTACGCCTTGTTGGGCTTCTCTAATTGCTGCTTGGGCGGTGGAAATGGCAGCGTTGGCGCTGCCGATGTCTCCTTGGGCTTGGGCTGTTTTGCCTTGGCTGGTTTGAGAGGCTAGGGAAATATTTGCTTCCGCTGCTTCGGCTTGGCGGCGAGCGTTTTCTAAGGCTGCTTGGGCTTGTTGGACTTTAATTTGGTAGTCGCGGGGGTCGAGTTTGATTAGCAGTTGTCCGGGTTTTACTTGTTGGTTGTCTTGTACTAAGACTTCGGCGACAGTACCGTTGACGCGGCTGCTGACTTGGTGGATGTGTCCGGCAACTGTGGCGTTGTCGGTTTCTTGATGGATGGAGGCGTATTGCCAGTAGCGGTAGCCGAAGCTGCCTGCCGCGATCGCCCCTAGGCCCAGCACTGCTAATATCAACGCTTTCGGGGCTTTTTTCTTGGGTGTTGCAGCCGGCAGGGGTGCTTGGAGTTCTGTTTCTGCGCCTGTTTTGACCTCGGCGGGGGCGTTGATTTGTGTCTCTGGGGCGGGGATTACTGGTAGGCTTTTAGCGATGCTGTCGTCGATCGGCTTTTCTAATACGCCGACTGCTTTGCCGTTACCGTTGAATTCTGCTGGGTTGATTTCGTTTGGGCCTTTCATGGTATTTGACTCCTAATACTTTAGTAAGATGTCGTTTGTTTAGGGTACGTAGTTTTTATTTAGTAAGACGGCTTTTTTTAAGAGTGCGTAGTATTTTACGGTTATTTGTAATGTAGTGGAGGTAGATGCTGCTGCACTTCACTCAAAAGATTGATTTGTCGGTTTAGGAGAGGTTGAGGATCGCGATATTGATCAGTTGGGAAAAGAGTTCTTGATCGGCCTGTGAAATTCCCTCGACAGCTCGATCTCGGATTTTAGCTACCAGCGGGGGCAATACCTCTTGCAGTTCCGTGCCTGCGTCTGTCAGCCAAATACGCCATATACGGCGATCGCGCGTGTCTCTCTCCCGGCGGACTAGGCCTCTTTCTTCCATGCGATCGAGCACGCCTGTCAGCGTTCCGCCTACCTGTTGCAGTTTGTCGCCAATGCTGGAAGTCGGCAAACCGTCTTCTTGCCACAAGCAGCACAGTACCAGCCAGTGAAAAGGTGTCAAGCCAAAGGGTTCAAGTACCTCTTGCAGCCTGCGACTGCCTAGCTGTGCCAGAAGTTTGAGACGGTAGCCCAGGCTGTGGGGGGCGAGAATGTCGTGCCACTGAGCTAGATGTGTACGATCGACAGTGGATGTAGTAACCATCGGCTTATTACTTAGCGTTCGTATTGTTAGTGTAAGATCCTTTTGGGGAGATGTCAAGGGGGTACCAGCAGGTTTTTTTGCGCTCAACTGCTACGCTAAAACCGGGAATCCCCCCTCTGCCGGATATGTTAACAATTCTTATTGTTCTTAAACTAGAAAGAGTAAATCTAGTTTGCGATCTGAATTTATGTTGCTTCCAGCCGACAAACGCACCAAGTTAGACGACACCGACGACAATTTGTTCTATTCCTCTCCCCGGTTTGTGACGCACGTAGACGATGGATTCATCCAGCAACTCATCGATTTATATCGGGAACGGCTGAAACCGAATACTCGGATTTTTGATATGATGAGCAGTTGGGTTTCTCACTTGCCCGACGAGATGCAATTTGCCCATGTTGAAGGGCATGGCATGAATGAAGAAGAGTTGGCAAAAAATCGCAGACTGAATCATTATTTTGTGCAGAATTTGAACGCCAATCCTAAACTGCCGCTGCCGGACGCAGAGTTTGACGCTGTTGTCAACTGCGTTTCGGTACAGTATTTGCAGCACCCGGATGCGATTTTTGCCGAGATTCACCGGATATTGAAGCCTGGTGGCGTAGCAATTATGAGCTTTTCCAACCGGATGTTTTATCAAAAGGCGATCGCGGCTTGGCGGGAAGGTTCGGAGGGCGATCGGGTAGAATTAGTCAAAGGTTACTTTGATTCTGTCAAAGGAGCGAATATACCCGGATTTAGCAAGCCGGAAGTAATTATTCGCAAGCCTAACTTGCCGAGTTTTATGCAAATGCTGCGAATACCAAGCGGCGATCCGTTTTATGCGGTAGTTGCTTACCGCCAAAGTTAGGATTTTTTGGCAGTAAGGACTTTAGGACTTTAGGTATAGATTGAAAGCGCTAAAGTCCTTACTACAAACCGATCAAAAGCTACGCTCTTTAGGTTAGGATCTATTGAATATTTGCTTCTCAAATAGGGAAAACCAACTTTTGCAGCGCATCACACTCGATCCAAATATCGCTCACGAAAAACCATGTACTGGCGGTGTCCGATATCCAGTAGAGTTAATTCTTGAATGACTCAGTTATGGTATGAATTCTCAAGAAATTATAGATGACTATGATGATTTAGAACATGAGGATATTCTAGCTGCTTTGCTATTTGCCGCGCGGCTGACTCAAGTGAAAAGCATATACTGAGTATTGTAGGTCATCAGCAATCATAAAGTAGGGTAACACCTTGATATGAAACCATATCAGCAAATAGCGATCGACGAATGTGGCGAACCTTTAGTCCCTATTCCACCAGAACATTTTGTCTTTGAAATTCCACACCCTTATCAAAAGTTGGGTGCTCCCTATCACAACAGCAAAGCAGATTCACCTTACTATTTGCGACAAGGAGTGGTAGATAGTTTAATCGCCGCTCAAACTGAGCTGCAGCAAAAATATCAAAATTGGAAAATTCTGATATTTGACGCTTATCGACCCGTGGAAGTCCAGCAATTTATGGTGGATTATACTTTCAATCAAATTGCCCTAGCTCAAGGCTGCGAATTTCCGGTTTCCGAAGACAAACGCCAAGTAATTATAGAACACGTATATCAATTTTGGGCAGTACCCAGCCTCGATCGCGCGACGCCTCCTCCTCACAGTACAGGTGCTGCTTTAGATATAACTTTAGTCGATGAAAATAATCAGCGACTTGATATGGGTTCTCCGATTGATGAAATATCAGAACGTTCTTATCCAGATTATTTTGCTAACAGCAATTACCCACCAGAACAGCAATATCACCGTCACAGGCAGATCTTAAAAAGTGCGATGATAAATGCGGGTTTTCAGCAGCATCCTAACGAATGGTGGCATTTTTGTCTGGGGGATCAGATGTGGGCTTGGTTGACAAATCAAAACAATAGTGGTAGCCAATTGATTGCCCGATATGGCCGCTATTAAAAGGCTACGCAATTAAATCTGGACGGACGCACTCGCAACCTTGAGAAAGGGGTTTATTGACAAAAAAACTCAGCTTTTAACTGCTTCCTGTCGCAATAAACCTGGTTTCTGACACTCTGTGCGTCCCGGACTATAAAAGTTGGAACAAAATAAATCATTTGTATCAGGATACACGACAACTATTGCCAGCAGGGTAGCCGTGCTTTAAAATCAACAAGAGCGAACAAGTGCAGGCACATCAAGTCAGCACCGCAAACCCTAAAGGATAACTCAGAGTTCACCCAATGAAAGCACTCATCCTCTCTGGCGGCAAAGGAACACGCTTGCGTCCCCTCACCTATACGGGTGCTAAGCAGTTGGTTCCTGTAGCAAATAAGCCGATACTGTGGTACGGAATTGAAGGAATTGTGGCGGCTGGGATTACGGATATTGGGATTATTATTAGTCCAGAAACCGGGGAAGAGGTGAAGACGAAAACAGGAGATGGATCTCGCTTCGGTGCCAAAATTACTTATATCTTGCAAGCAGAGCCGGCGGGACTCGCTCACGCGGTGAAAATTGCCCGACCATTTTTAGGCGATTCTCCGTTTATTATGTATTTGGGAGATAACTTAATTGAGAATCCGCTAGATCCGTTTTTAGAGATTTTTAACAAGCAAAAACTAGACGCTCTGATTTTGTTGCGTCCAGTTCCCAATCCCTCGGCTTTCGGTGTTGCCAAAGTTGATGAAAATGGACGAGTTTTGCAGTTAGTAGAAAAACCAAAAGTTCCGCCATCAAATTTAGCACTGGTGGGAATTTATTTTTTTGCTCCTACTATCCATGAGGCGATCGATCAAATTCAACCTTCGCCCCGCGGCGAACTGGAAATCACCGATGCCATTCAACAGCTCATCAATCAGGAGAAACACGTAGAAGCCTGCAATTTAGAAGGTTGGTGGCTGGATACGGGGAAAAAAGACGATTTGCTCAGTGCAAACCAAATCATTTTAGATAGCTGTATCGTAGCTTCAACTGAATTAAAAGTAGACGCCAAAAGTCAAATTATCGGGCGAGTGCAAATAGGGGAAGGAACGGAAGTAATTAATTCTACAGTTCGCGGGCCGGTGGTAATTGGGGAAAATTGCCGCATTGAAAATTGCTTTATCGGGCCTTACAGCAGTATTGCCGATCGCGTGACGATGATTGATGCTGATATCGAACACAGTGTAATATTGCAAGGGGCCAAAATAGTTGGCATTCACCAGCGAATTGTGGACAGCGTGATCGGGCAGCGAGCTCAACTAACCAATGCGCCCCCCCGTCCAAAAGCTCTGCGGTTTATGATTGGTGATGACAGTCAAATTGAGCTAGTTTAAATTGAGATATTGCCACTATCGGAAGCAATAATCCTGATTTAACAAGAGATGGATTTTCTTGTGGGGTGGGCATCCCGCCCGCCCTTGAACAGGCAAGATGCCTGTTCCACAATTAGTTACAATTATTATTCAAGCAGCCAAGATGCCTGTTCCATAATAAGTCATAGTAAGTTATATAAAGGAGAGGAAAGTTTGCAGTCAGAAGAAATACCAACTCAACAAATTATAGATAAATTGCGGCAAACTTTGGAGCCGCGAATTGGTATTGTTGAGCCGTCGCTGTCGGGAAGAGAAAATAGTGCGATCGCCTACAATGAAGATGACGAGGACATCGCCCTTCTAAAGACAGGCTTTGACATTTACAACGTTCCGATTACTTCTTATCAAAGGCAGCTAGGTTCGGTAGTCATTGCAGTTAGGAAAATAGTCCGAAAATTGCTCAGGCCCGTACTCGAACGACAAGTAATTTACAATTTTGCTAATACTCGCGTAGTGCACACCTTGAGCACACAATTGCAAAAATTGCAAGAAAATCAACAAACTCTAGAGAAAAAAATTAAATCGGAGTTCAGCACTAGATCTCCCGAAGTTACAGCACAGCTTGAGACTCAACAAAGAGCGATCGCAGCCTTTCAGTCGGAAATAGAGCAAATTAAAGCAGTGCAGGAGCAACATACTGCTATTTTAGAGAAGATTACCGCTCAATTGCTCGATCGACAAAAATAAAGCATCAAAGATGACCACACTGCCCATATGTTCGTTAATTATAGTCAACTATAACGGTCTGCGCCACACGAAAGATTGCTTAAAATCTCTACAAAAACTTGCGTATCCCGAACAGCAACTAGATTTAATTGTAATTGATAATTGCTCTAAAGACGATTCCGTTAAGTCCCTGGGGGAACTCTTTCCAAAAGTTCGCATTTTTGTCAATACTGCCAACAACTTTGCTAAAGCCCTCAACCTCGGCATCAGCGAAGCAAAAGGGCAATACATCGCCTTTCTAAATAACGATGCTACCCTTGAGAGTCGCTGGTTAGAGATTCTTGTAAAACGGCTAGAAACTAATAATAAAATCGGTGCAACTAGCGGTAAATTGCTGTTTAAAGACGGGCGAATTAACAGCGCAGGCATTCAGCAATTACCTAATTTTTATTGGCAAGATGTCGGCTTTGGCGAAAAAGATTCTGGACAGTACGATACAGAACGGGAAGTCGAAGGGCTTTGTTGGGCGGCGGTGCTTTTTCGCAGGGAATGTCTGGAAGATGTTGGCCCAATAGATGAAGATTTTGTGATGTATTTTGAGGATGTAGAGTTTGCCAAACGCTGCCACAAACGCGGTTGGAAAATGCTTTATACTCCTGCCGCCATCGCCCATCACGAATATCGGGGATCGAGTAAAGGAAGCAAACTTACCGAGTATTTCTGCAATCGCAATCGGTTTTTGTATTTGGCGAAACACGAACCTTTGCAATTAGTATCTTCAATTCATACTTCGGATTTTTTTACTAACAAGCAGTATGATTTGCTGTTCGAGAGTTTGTTTGTAGCGATTAAAAAACTTCTAGATTATCAGAAACCAGAAATCATCGAAACTGTAATCCCGCAGTTGTCGGAAAAGTTGGCCGTGATTTACAGTCGCATGAAGGTCGATCGCATTTTACCTCGATTGCAGGTGGTTCGGGGCGATCGCAAAATGTCGATCGGCATTTACGATCACGGACTGCATTTTATCGGGGGCGGTCAAAAATACGTCGCTACCATCGCTGCACTGCTACAAAATGAATTTGACATTACTTTTATCGCCAACAAACCAGTTGCTGTTTCCGACTTAGAATCGTGGTACGGACTCAACCTTTCAGGATGCAAAATTAAAATTATTCCCTTGGCGTTTTACGAGAAACGCGGAATGCAGTGCATCGATTCCAGCATCATCGTGGAAGATATGGAAAATCCCTTTGATGAAATTGCCAAAGAAAGCAAAAACTACGATATTTTCCTCAACGCGAATCAACTGGAAAAAGTCAAGCCACTGTCGCCAATTTCAATATTTTTCTGCCACTTTCCCAATACCTTCCGCAACCGTCATTTTGCTGTTGATGATTATACTTTCATTATTGCCAACAGTCAATTTACTGTTAAGTGGTTGGAGAAACGCTGGGATTTAAAGCCAACTTTTCTGCTTTATCCCCCGGTGGAAATGGTAACAGTTAAAGTGCCGAAAGAAAACATAATTTTGGCGGTGGGACAGTTTGAAGCTGGGGGAACAAAAAAGCAAATTGAACTAATTAAAGCTTTCCGCAGTTTGCTAGCAGATTATCCCGAAGATTTTCAAGGATGGCGGCTAATTTTAGCCGGCAGTAGCATTCCAAAAAATCCTTATTTAAAGACGGTTCAGAATTTATTGAAGCAAGATTCAAGGGCGATCGAGTTAAAAGTCAATGCTGACTTTGATGAGGTAAAATCACTTTATGCTAAAGCGAGCATATTTTGGCACGGCTGCGGTTTGGGTGAAGTCAATCCTCAAAGATTTGAGCATTTCGGGATGGCGACTGTGGAAGCAATGCAAAACAGTTGTGCTCCGATTGTTTTCAACGGCGGCGGCCAACCGGAAATTGTCGAAAATGGGCGATCGGGCTTTTTGTTCAATACCGTTGAGGAACTGTGCCAGCATTCACATCAACTAATTGTTAATCCCGATTTGCTAGCAGAACTTCAAGCTGGTGCACAGCAGCGCAGTCAGAACTTTAGACTTGCACGTTTCGAGAAAAAAGTCAAGACTTTTTTTGAGATTATTCAGCAAGAGTATGCTACAATTCGGCTGCCAAATCCTGCCGATATAGCTCAAATGCTCGATCGCACTTAAAGGCTAATTAAATAGTCCACCAGGGCTTAAAACCCCTAGCCAAAAGCTAAAGTCCTCTTGCATAGGACTAATATCAAAGTCGATTTTATTACCGTTTTCTTCAGTCCCCCTCTGCTGGGACTTTGTATGTATAGTCGCGACTTCCAGTCGCCGGATATCTAAAATCATGTCTAATTCACTGTTAATCAATTTGTCCTTCTTAACACCCGAACCAACGGGAATCGGGACTTACGCCGCTAATCTTTTCCCGCAACTGCAACAGCTAAAACCAACATTACTCGCTTCCCAGCAAATTGACAATTATACTTGCTATCATATCCCCGAAACTCTGACACCGAATCGCGGCCCGAAAGGACAAATTAACAGGCTGCTGTGGACTCAGTTTGAGTTACCAAAAATTTACAAAAAATTGCAGTCCACCCTAATGTTTTCCCCAATTCCCGAAGCACCTTTGTATTCCGGCTGCCGCTACATTGTCACAGTTCACGATTTAATTCCTTTGCGATTTCCCAGACGATTTTCTCGTTTAACAGCTTATTTCCGCTACTACATACCGCAGGTTTTGCGGCAAGCAGAACACATTATTTGCGATTCTCAAGCAACGGTGGCAGATGTTGCTAACTTTTTCCAGATTCCGCTTCAGAAAATGACCGCAATTCCCCTAGCTTGCGATAATATTAATTTTAGATATCTCGACTTGCCAACCAAAAATTATTTTCTTTATACAGGTAGACACGATCCTTACAAAAACTTGGAAAGATTAATTGCTGCATTTGCGAGTTTGCCCGATCGCGCCAATTACGAATTGTGGCTAGCAGGGCCTCCCAATGCCTACACGCCGCAGTTGACAGCACAAGTTGAAGAATTAGGTTTACAATCTTTGGTAAAGTTTCTCGGTTACGTTCCCTATTCTCAATTGCCCGTACTGATGAATCAGGCGATCGCCCTAGTTTTCCCTACACTTTGGGAAGGATTCGGCTTACCAATTTTAGAAGCAATGGCTTGCGGCACACCCGTCATCACATCCAACCTATCATCGATGCCAGAAGTAGCCGGAGATGCAGCCTTATTAGTCAATCCTTACAGCGTCGGAAAAATAGCCGAAGCCATGCAAACATTAGCCACAGATTCAAAAGTGCGATCGAACTTAAAAACTGCTGGTTTAGCTAGAGCATCTCAATTTAGCTGGAACAAAACCGGAAAAGCAACCGCCAACATCTTACAGCAATATCTTTAAGTCTTCCCTCTCTTCCTTTCTCCTCTCTGCGCCCTCTGCGCCCTCTGCGGTTAAATAAAAAAATCCCACCCAAAAACCGCAATCTACATATTATCCCATGCCCAATCCCCAATCCAACCTCCTCATCAACCTCTCCTTCCTAATTTCCAAACCAACCGGCTTAGCCATCTACGCCAAAAACCTATTTCCCCACCTAAAATCCCTCAACCCAACATTACTCACAGCCGAAAAATTTCCCAATAACAACTGCTACCAAATCCCCCCAAACCTAACCCCAGAACAAGGAACTAAAGGACACATCAACCGATTGCTGTGGACACAAACCCAACTCCCCAAAATTTACAAACAGCTAAAATCTAACCTGTTATTTTCCCCAATTCCCGAAGCTCCTCTATTCGCAGGTTGCCGCTATATAATTACAGTACATGACTTGATAGCGCTGCGGTTTCCCCGCCGCTTCGATCCTCTGACACCTTACCACCGCTACTACATTCCCCAAGTGCTGCGGCAGGCTCAACATATCATTTGCGACTCAGAATCAACGGCTCAAGATATCGCTAATTTTTGCAATATTCCTACTAATTTAATTACGCCAATTTTCCCAGGGTACGATACCAGTTTTTTCCGTTTTTTAGACTTGCCAACAAGCAATTATTTTCTTTATATCGGTCGCCACAATCCGTATAAAAACGTGCAGCGAGTTATAGCAGCCTTTGCTGCTTTGCAGCAGAATTCCCAGTACGAATTGTGGATAGCAGGTTCGGAAGATAAACGCTATACGCCGCTGCTGAAAGCGCAGGTTCAAGAATTGGGATTGGTCGATCGAGTAAAATTCTTAGATTACCTCCCCGCAGCCGACTTGCCCAAAGTCATAAACCAAGCGATCGCGCTTGTATTCCCCAGTCTTTGGGAAGGATTCGGGCTCCCCGTGCTCGAAGCAATGGCCTGCGGCACTCCTGTCATCACCTCTAACCTGTCTTCAATGCCAGAAGTGGCGGGGGGTGCAGCCTTATTAGTCAACCCCTACAGCGTCGAGGAAATTGCCTCTGCTATGCAAGAGCTTGCAGTGGGTGCCAAAGTTCCATCGCACTTGCGGGAGCTCGGTTTAGCCAGAGCAAAACAATTTAGCTGGGAAAAAACAGGTCTGCAAACTGCTGCTATTCTCGATCGATATCTTTAACGAAGGAAGAAGGAAGAAGGAAGAGGGAAGAGGGAAGAAGGAAGAAGGAAGAAGTCAGTAGGTAGATCAATGCCCCATGCCCCATGCCCAATTTCCAATTCCCACTCCCCCTGACAGCCTGAGTTAGAGACTGTAGCCCCTTTTACTTATTGATACCCAACTGATCGCCGCGCTTGTACTGCTGATAAGCAGCAAAAAACAACCCCGCCAGAGTAACAAAGATTAGACCCAGAACAATACCTGAAAGCAGCGGTTCTACCATGAGATCTCCTTAACGTTAAGATTTAACAACCTATTTTTAATATTACCAGCACTTATACAGATGAAATTTCACATTCATCGCCCTTCCGGGGGTCTAAGAGCTTGCTCTCCCCGCTGCGAACGATTAAGCTATGTTATGAGAAATAAATTTTCTTGTAGATACTATTTTTAATTGAACTCCTTTGAATAACCAACTTGCCAGGAATGAAATTAAAAACCCGATCGAGCGACTTGCCATATTTGCGATCGCGGTGTTACTTGCCATCATGTTGGCGGCCCTCGCAATTCGTCAGTTTCAAGTCGCCGATCCTTACGTCAAAAGCGTACTATCCCTCACGGGCAACCCGTTTCAGGGTTCCGCCATCTTTCAAATGAACTGTGCGGGTTGTCACATATCCGTTTCAGACAGTCAAGTCGGGCCCAACTTGCACGGAGTGTCCGAGCGCAAATCCGAATTCGATCTGATCCGGCAAGTCACCAGCGGGCAAACCCCACCAATGCCGCAGTTTCAGCCGAGTCCGCAAGAAATGGCCGACTTGCTGAAATATCTCGAACAAATTTGACCAAAGAAGGGGAACGGAATGCGTTCCCCTTCTTTGGCAAAGCCTCGAAACCCATGCTTCGAGGCTCTGCTTTCGGGTAGTCCCTCTCTGTTGGGACGAGAGGCAAGTGTAGGATCGGTTGCAACTGCCGAGTTTTATCTGCGGACTAAACCAGCAAGCTAAAATTCTGAGCCGATAACTGGCTCGGCTGCACGCTCGTCAGTATAGCCAAAATCTCGTTGCTACCGGCGATGCCGATCGCCGTCGAGCCATTAGTTTCGGTCAATGACAGTTGATTGAAGTCCAAGCCTCCCACCAACTTGATCGAATCAACTCCTGCAGTGAAGTTGATAATAGTGTCAATTCCTCCGCCCGCTGACAAGACAAAGCCATTGCTGCCAATGCCGCCGACGAGGGTATCCCTGCCAATGCCGCCAAAGAGCAAGTCATCGCCGGTGCCAGCAAAGAGCAAATCATCGCCGCTGCTGCCAATTAAGGTATTGTTACCCTCGCCGCCGCAGAGAGTGTCATTGCCTTGATCGCCAATTAGCACGTCGTCGCCAGCGCCTCCCAACATTACGTCATCAGCTTTGCCGCCGTACAATAAATCATTGCCTTCGTCACCAGAGATCGAGTCGTTGCCGCGATTGCCATAAATCGTATCGTTACCCCGATCGCCAAAAATCAGGTCAAACCCTTTGCCACCGAAGAGAGTATCGCTATCGATGCCTCCGTAGACAGTATCGTTGCCCGTATTGCCATTGATGTAGTCGCTGCCCCCTCGGCCAAAGATCAAATCGTTGCCGCTCAACCCGAAGATAGAGTCACTGCCAGCACTACCCACGATCGTATCGTCGCCGTTAGGGCCATTGATCACATTACCCGCTGAAGAAGTGCCGGACTCATTGGGAGTAGCGATCCTGGGGAAGTTCTCAGGGCAAACCAAATCTGTCGGTACAGGTGCAGGCGTCGGCGTCGGTACAGGTGCAGGCGTCGGCGTCGGTGCAGGTGTCGGCGTCGGTACAGGTGCAGGTGCAGGCGTCGGCGTCGTTACAGGTGCAGGTGTCGGCGTCGGTGCAGGTGTCGGTGCAGGCGTCGGTACAGGTGCAGGCGTCGGCGTCGGCGATGTCGGCGGCGTCGGTGCAGGTGTCGGTGCAGGTGTCGGTGTCGGCGTCGGCGTCGGCGTCGGGAAGTTCCCGAAGTTGATGCCGCTGACAATAGCGCCCGAAGTTAGGGTGATGTCCGCGGGTGCGGGAGTG
Source organism: Microcoleus sp. S13_B4 (assembly GCF_036700885.1). Taxonomy (NCBI): domain Bacteria; kingdom Bacillati; phylum Cyanobacteriota; class Cyanophyceae; order Oscillatoriales; family Microcoleaceae; genus Microcoleus; species Microcoleus sp. S13_B4. Next base: position 165,645 of record NZ_JAUBPU010000006.1, on the reverse strand, counting down.
CTTTGGGTGAACCCAGTTTGATTGACTTCCCGGACACGGTAGGTTCCCGGCGTTAGGTTTGCGAACAGGTAGTTGCCGCTGTTGTCTGTGGTAGTAGTAACAGGAGCCGGAGCCGGAGCAGTTCCAGTTACGACATTGGTTAACTGAATTTGGAAATTGGGTAAACCCGGTTCTCCAGCATCCTGAGTGCCATTGTTGTTGCTGTCGCGGAACTTCAGACCTCGGATCGCCCCGGGTTGGGGCAAGAAGTTGCCGAAGTCAATGCCGGTGATGTTATTTGGAGGATTAACAGTAACGGGGGCGGGGTTGGGGGTCGTCTGCGTCCAGCCGTTTTGCTGGACTTCCCTTACCTGGTAAGTGCCTGCGGGTATATCTCGGAGAGTGTAGTTGCCCGCAGCATCAGTGATGGTAGTCGGTTCGCCCTGCTGAAACAATCCATCCGGATTGATACTGTCGAGGAATATTTGCCAGTTACCTAGCCCCAATTCTCCGGCATCCTTAATGCCGTTGCTGTTGAGGTCATTGAATTTTTGACCACTGATTGTGCTCGACTGGAAGTTGCCGAAGTTGATATTAGCGATGTCTTGACCGCTGGTGACAGTGATGTCGGCGGGGTTGGGGGTAGTTTGCGTCCAAGTAGGCTGCAAGACTTCCCGCACCTTATAGGTTCCGGCTGACAAATCGGAGAATTTGTAGTTGCCGGTGGCATCCGTGAGGGTGTTGGGTTCCCCGGTGTCGAGAGTACCGTTGTTGTTGGTATCCAGGAAGAATTGCCAGTTGGGTAGTGCTGTTTCTGCTGGCGCATCTTGGATGGCATTTTTGTTGAGGTCATTGAACTTCAGACCACTAATCGAGTTGGGCTTGAAGTTGCCGAAATTGTTGTTTTGGGAGTCTGTGCCGCTGGTGACGGCGATCGAAAACGCGCCGGAAAGAGTAGGCGTGGCTGCATTGACAGGGGGCAGAGTTTGCGTCCAGCCTGTTTGTGGCACTTCCCGCACTGTATAAGTGCCGGCTGGCAGGTTGGTGAACTGGTACTTGCCGGCGACATCGGTGACAGCGGCGTTGGTGCCTGTTTCGGCTGCTACTTGTTCTTGGACGCCGTTGTTGTTGGCATCCAGGTAAATTGTCCAGCCTCCTAGGGGTTGTTCTGCTGGCAAATCTTGAGTGCCATTTTTGTTGAGGTCATTAAATTTGATCCCGCTGATTTTGCCCAACTGGAAGTTGCCGAAGTCTTGAGCCGTAATGTTTGTGCTGCTGACCGGGTTAATTGTATAAAAAGCCGGACCGGCGGTTTGTGAGGAACCAGTTGGTACGTCTTCTCTCACAAAGTATCGACCGGAGCCGACGTTGGCAAAGCTATACGTCCCAGCAGCCGCTGGTGCTGTCCCGGTAACTTGAGAGGCAATTTCCGCGTCGCCGGTATCTAAAGTGCTGTTATTGTTAGTATCCTTAAACAAGCGAACGGTGGTGCCGTTAAGGGGCGTATCATCGGCAGAGAAGCCGTTGCCGGTGAGGTCGGTGAATTGGGTACCGCTGACGGTGATGTTTTGGAAAACGCCAAAGTTTTGACCGGTGACAGCAGTACCGCTTTGGGCGCTAACGAAAATTGCGGCAGCGGGGAAAGAGATGCTGGAGTTGGCTGGGGCCGTAGCTTGTATCAGGTATTTGCCGGGGCCTATATCCGAGAAGAGGTAATCTCCGGCTCCCGCAGTCGTTACGGGCGCGCCCACAACAGTATCTGTGCCGACTTCTAGCGTGTTGTTGTTGTTGGTGTCTTTGTATAAAGTGACGGTGACGCCGTTTAATACGGTGTCGGTGGCATCTAAAACGGCGTTGCCCGCGAGGTCGGTGTAGGTTTTGCCTGCGATCGATGTTTTTTTGAAGTTGCCAAAGTTGGCACCAGTAACATCAATTACACCTGTAGAACCGGGAGTCGGGCCGAGAGTCTGTACCCACTCGGTCGCAAGCGTACCAGCAGGCGGCGCTTCTGTAATGGGAGTAGCTGTTTTTACGTCCGGGATCGTGTAAGTGCCGTCTGCTGCGGTGGTAGCGCTTTTTGTGCCTACAGAAATCACCCAGCCCGGGAGACCTGGTTCAGTCGCCGCGGCACCTTGCAGGCTATCCCCGTTAAGGTCGTTGAATTTCTGACCCACGACCACTGGCCCGTACTCGTAAGCACCGATGTCAATATTCGGTTTGCTGACAAGAGTATTGTCAATTTTTCGAGGATAGCCAGTACCGCGTTGGTCAAAAGCTGTAGCGCCCACTGCTGTTATTGTCGGGTCGCCCCCACCAATTGCAGGGTTGCTGCTGGTAGTGACGGGGCTGTTGTCCACTAGGGCAAGGGTGAACGGACCGGTAGTTGCACCGTTGAGTCCGGCAGAGGCGGCTGGAGCTAATACATTTGCCAAAGGAACCGCTAATGCCTGACCTGCGAAACCAGTGCTAGTGCCGAGAACTCCAATCAGGTTGTTATTTCCTGTGAATGCCCCTGTAACATCAGTGTCGGTAGTAGCAACGTTGCCAGCAATGATCGTGTTTTTGACTGTAACTGTACCGCCGTTGTTGTAAATTCCTCCGGCATTAGCAATCAGACTAGCCGGGGTGCCAACTGTGGCGGCGGTTGCAGAGTTATAAGCGATCGTGTTGTTAGTGAGGGTAGCTGTAGCACCTGAGTTGACGAAAATTGCACCACCTGCGGCTGTACCCGCACCTGCGGCAACATTACCAGCATTGCCACCCGTAACTGTGTTGCTATATAAGGTGCTGTTGGTCATGGTCAAAGTGCCACCGCCAACAAAAATCGCGCCGCCTAAACCTGCACCGCCGCCACCAAAGCCAATAGTACCTGCACCGCCAAAAGTGCCCCCGGCGCTTGCACCATTACCACTACCGCCACCGCCGCCGAAGCCGCCAGTGCCGCCAGGGCCGATAGCACCAGGCGCAGCACCTGTACCAAAAGTACCGCCAGCACCGCCACCACCACCAAAGGTGCCAGCAGCGCCAGCACCGCCATTGCCACCATTACCTTGAGTACCAGTACCAGGAGGACCGCCAACGCCACCGGCACCACCACCACCGCCGCCACTACCGACAACGCTACCAGCACCACCAGCACCACCAATACCACCAGCACCACCGTTTGTGCCGCCAACACCAGTACCGCCAGTGCCGCCAATACCGCCAGTACCGCCAGCATTACCAGTACCGCCAGCCTCGCCATCTTCGCCAACCCCACCGGCAGCGCCATTACTTGCTAGACCATTTCTACCATTTCTACCATTTGTCCCTGCTGTGCCTCCAAAGACAGTAGCCAGATCCGCGCTACCACCCTTGCCACCATTCCCAGCCACACCTGCACCGCCAACGGCAGAGTTATTAGAAAAAGTAACTCTGTCAACTGTGACTGTACCGCTGTTGATAAAAAGTGCGCCACCTAAGCCTGCAGCGCCACCACCACCACTGGTTCCTACGTTGCCTACTGCTTTTGCAGAATCAATGGTGAGGTTCGAGATGTTAAATGTTGTGTTATCAACTACGAAGGCACGGTTGTTATTGCCACTGATCTTGAAACCGCCACCAACAATAGTGGTAGTATCCGTAATTCTCGGCAATTGCCCTGCGAGGGTAATATCGGCAGAGAGAGTGATCGTGTCAATGCCACTGTTGATGTTGGCAACATTGATGGCATTTACCAGTCCGTTAAAGTCGCCCGTCGTTTGGTTCAAGTCAGCCAGTACGCCACTGTAAGCTTCCCTCGCCTCTGCCGAAAATGCCAAAGGTGTTTCTATGTTGCCCGTAGTTACTTCGAGTTCCCAGTCTCCACCCAGTGCCGCACTGCCGGTCAAGTTATCGGAAGCGGCAATATTTGCCCCCGTAAGCTGGCTCAGCCTTTGGACGAAAGCCACACCTGCTTCTGTGGCGGCGACGTTGCAACCGTAAAGCAGAATTTCTGGTTTAGCTGTAATTGGAGAGTTAGAGTTTGCTTCGGCTGCTGGCAAAGCAAACCATGTTTCTAAATAATTGCGGTAGCTTTCAATGTTGCTGAGATTAAGTTCTGTTGCGCCGATTTGCAAGCTGGCTGCTGCGCCGTGAGACAAAATGTGGACGGCTGCAATGTTGGTCCGCTGTTTAAGTGTTTCGGCGATTTGCTCGATGCCGTCGCGATCGGCTTTGAGAATAACAATTTCTGTATCGGGATTGACCGTTTCTGTTAAACTTTGGCAATCTTTAACTTGTGAATCTGCAAAAACTATCTGGTGTTTCTGTTCTTTATAGAGTTCCACGTTCAAATTCTCCTGGTACACACACACATCAAATTCATAGCACAAAGCAACCGCAGCAGCGATCAATCTTTTTCCGCTGCGGATGAGAGTCGTTGGCGAAGCCCTCGAAGAGGATCGCCCCTAACTTTCACCTAAATTGAATATTGACAAAAACATTTTTTTATGCTTCCCTGCCCTAACTGAGTTAGTTTGATTGTTTAGAAGTTTTAAAGGGGGATATTGTTCCGGCTGTTACAACAATGTTGGAGAAGACTTGCGCGCTGTTTATTGATATACCAGAGATGGATAAAATACCAGATTTGATAAAGATTGTCAATCTAATAGTTAACCGATGACGATCGATATTTGTGAGTCAAGAGTTATCAATCACGGTTATTAGCTGTAAGCTGATATTATTGCGTAGTGGTTAGCTGCTGAATGATCTGTATGTGCGATCCTCTTCGAGGGCTTCGCTAACGAACAACCCCAATCAAAGTGCTTGGTAGTAAGGAATGCAAGTCCTCCGAGTTTTATGAAGGCTTGCATTCCTCACTATAACCTTGATAACGGTTATTTTACAGGAATAGATAGGCTGACTCATGACTAACATTCCTAGAAACTATTAGACTCAATAAACTGGCTCTAAGAAAGAAAATTAGGCGTGGCAGTCCAGAATATTAACTTTTCTTTCAGCTTGGTGAGTCCAAGACTCACTAATTACCAAGTTTCTTCGTCGGGATTATTGGAATTGCTCCAAATTTCCACATCTAAATCATTCAGATAAAGCAGAGCACTTTCAATCTGTTTACTTGTACCGTTAAGTTCCAAATCAAACCAACCATCATCTAAAGTTTTGACACCCAACAAAGCGGCATTAAAATTTACCGTCAAACCGTATTCAGAAATCAGGTTAGAGATGACAGGTTCCTGATGGTATGCTTTAGGCACACGAATGCGAATGCGGGTTTGAGTTGGTCTGCTGTCGCCACTGTCTGATTTGGGAATATCGGATTCTTGGGTTTTGTGAAAATGGTCTATCGCCTCAAATTCAGATTCGCTAGTGTTGTGAGCTAACATTGGGGCCTCCTAATGTTTGTTTCAGTTTACATTTTGCACCACTATCTTGTATGGTGCGGATCTGCGAGATTTTCGAGCTTCCAAGCAGATTGTCGATAGCCACGCACCCTACTAATGACTAACAACTGCGTACCCTACAGCCTAATGACTGATGATTATTCAACCTCCTTAATGCTTGTTTTTCGTTCTAAAATCTCCTTAAGTACAAGAGTAATAACTCCTAAAAAACCTAGAATTACCGCCGCTGAAAATGCTGCTTGCGTCGCGTACTGCTTGTAAGCATCCTCTACAAACAAAGGCAAAGTTTGGGTTTTTTTAGCAATATTTCCTGATACCACAGAGACGGCTCCAAATTCTCCCATTGCTCTAGCATTGGTCAAAATTACTCCGTAAAGCAATCCCCAGCGAATACTGGGAAGCGTGACATTCCAGAAAATTTGCCAGTCATTTGCTCCCAAAGTTTTCGCCGCCTCTTCTTGATCTGTTCCCACTTCTTCCAAAACAGGAATTACTTCGCGGGCCACAAAAGGCAAGGTAACAAAAGCAGTAGCCAGCACCATTCCAGGGAAGGCAAAAATAACCTTGATATTGGCCGCCTCCAGCCACGGCCCGAACCAGCCCACCCGACCGTAAAGCAGTACAATCATTAAACCTGCAACTACGGGTGATATGGCAAACGGCACGTCTAAAATGCTGATTAATAGCGTGCGCCCCCGAAATTTATTGCGACCAATTACCCAGGCTGCACACAAACCGAAGACTGTATTTACAGGCACGACAATCAGAGAAATCACTAGGGTAAGTTGCGCTGCGTGCAGAAAATCTGGCGAGGTTAAGTTAGAAAAAAATGGCTCAAATCCTTTTCTGAAAGCTTGGTAAAAAACGTTGAGCATGGGGATGAATAAGACGAGAGCAAGATAGCCGCTCGCAATTCCGATTAAAGTGGGTTTTACCCAGGCTTTCTCCTGACTCCGACTAGAACCCGCAGGCGGAAATTTGTAATCAGCGGGTGAATTTATATTAGCCGTCATAGCGTCTTCTCCATGCTTGTAATAGATTAATTGCGAACAGCATTGCCAGGGAAATAGCTAACAATACAGTGCCGATAACTGTTGCTCCTGCATAGTCGTACTGTTCCAATCTTTGAAAAATTAATACTGGGGCGATTAAATCTTTGAAGGGTATGTTAGAAGCTACAATTACAGTAGAGCCATACTCGCCAACTGCTCGCGAAAACCCGAGGGCAACTCCGGTTAAAATAGACGGGAACAGCGGCGGTAAAACTACTCGCCAGAAGGTTTGAAATTGAGAAGCACCCAAGCACCAAGCTGCTTCTTCGATGTCTTTTTCCATCTCGTTTAAAACTGGCTGTACAGTCCGCACGATAAAGGGCAAGGAAATAAATATCATCGCTATTCCTACGCCCAAGCGAGTAAATGAGATCTTGATTCCCAAGGGTGCAAATAGCCCGCCGATCCAGCCGTTATCGCTGTAAACTGTGGCGAGAGTTAAACCGGCGACGGAGGTGGGCAGTGCAAAAGGTAAATCGACTGCTGCATCGACAACCCGTTTTAAGGGAAAGTCGTAGCGGACTAATACCCAGGCAATCAAGGTGCCGAATACTCCGTTAATTAATGCCGCAATTAATGCCGTAAAGAAGGTGACATCGTAGGCGGAAAGGGCGATCGGACTGGTGGCAATTGCCCAAAATTCGGCGGGGTTTGCTGTGCTGGCTTTCTGCAGCATTGCTGCAACTGGGAGCAATAGCATTAAGCTGAGGTAGCCTAGGGTGATTCCCCAAGGTAATGTGATTTTGCCGATCGCCCTTTTGATATTTTCGATGGGAGATTCAGGGTTGCTGGTTGGAGATGATACAGCCATAAGTGAATAGTTTGGATTTGCCAAGAATAGTGAATCTTTTAGATCCCCGACAACTTCGAGGAAGTCGGGGATCTGAGCATTCTGTTTTTTTACTGTTTAATTGAACCTTGGATTTTGTCAAAAACAGCTCCGTCATCAAAGAATTTCTGCTGAATATCTTTCCAGCCTCCTAAGTCTTGAGCTGTAAATAGGGTTTTGATGGGGGCATATTTTTTGACAAATTCTGGTTCCGCCGCTACTGTCGCATCTACGGGGCGGAAGCCTACTTTGGCAAATTCTCGCTGAGCTTCTGGGGTGTAGAGAAACTTGACAAATGCTTCGGCGACTTCGCGAGTACCGTGTTTATCAACGTTTTTATCGACGATGGCAATCGGATTGTCGATCGAAACATTAACTTCGGGAATAGTATAAGTGGGTTTTTCGCCTTTCTCACCTGCCAGAAGAATCTCGTTTTCGTAGTTAATTAAGGCGTCACCTTGACCTTGTTTGAAAAATACATCAGTGGCTTCGCGGGCATCTTTCGTTAGAATCGGGACGTTTTTGTAGACTTTGCTAGTAAAGTCTAATGCTTTGGTTTCGTCTCCTCCGGTTTTAACAACCGAGCCCCAAAGTGCGAGGAAATTCCAACGGGCAACGCCTGATGTTTTGGGATCGGCAGTAATCACTTTTACTCCGTCTTTGCTTAAATCTTCCCAGCTTTTGATGCCTTTGGGATTGCCTTCGCGGGTAACTATCGCTGCTACCGATTTGCTGACTATGCCTTCGTTGGGAACTTCTTTTTCCCACCCAGGTTGAATTAGTCCGGCTTTTTCGATTTTTGCGGTGTCGAGGGCGAGCGCTAGGTGTACGATGTCTGCTTCTAAACCGTCAATTACGGCCCGAGTTTGGGAACCGGAACCGCCGTAGCTTTGGTTAAAAGTAACGGTTTGACCCTTTTCTTTTTGCCATTGTTGTACGAATTTGGGAATTATGGCTTCGTGGGCGGCTTTGGTGACGGCGAAGGATACTAGGGTTAATTCTACGTTGCCTTTGTTGGCTGCTGAGCTAGCACCGCCTGGAGTAGCACCGCCTGGAGTGGCTACGGGGTTGTTGGTGCTTCCCTGGCCGCAGGATGCAACCGCCAGACTTAAAGTTATTCCCACTAAAAATAGCGACACAAATCTTTTGAGCGCCTTAAATGATTGGTTTGTGCCTGCGGGTGGCTGTTGCGGCCAGTGAAGGTGTTGAGTTAGGCGTTGCCACGGACTCATTATATTTGTTCCTCTAGAGAAAGTACGGTTATTGGGTCGGGATACCGTAATTATGGTTGTGAAGTACGATTATAGACAAGAGCGAGTGAAAAGGCAACAAAAAAAACGAATTGGGGGAACTCAGGGTCGATCGCATATCCTGATGTCTTTTCCCTCGGTGCTTTCGATCCAGATTTGGGGTAAAATGTAAAGTGTATAAATAAATATTATTATTGAGTTAAGGTGCTCAACTTGCGCGGCTGCACGATACGCCCTACGACTACCATCGGCCGATCGCTCAAATGTAATAGCCCTGCCAAGAGTCCCCCCCCAGCGAGATATGCCTGACTCGCGCGATCGCCCTTAAGTAAGAAAAAGTTTTAACTGGTATGTCCTTACCCCGCCCCGTCTCAGACACCCTAATTGAACTGTTGAAGCCTGTAGCCTCTGAATTGGGAGAAAGATTGGGAGCAAGCGCTGTCAACGAACGCTATGCAGAAATTGAGCCGTCTGGTTCTTCAGCTTTGAACCAGCAAATCAAAAAAGACCCCCGCTGGATTAAAGCACAAATGAAATTTTTGCAGCGGCAGCAGGCGAGAGAACAAGAATTAATCGCGCTCGCCGACGCAGAAGAATGGGCAAAGGAAGAACGTGTTAATCGAATTAAGGCACAAGAATTGAGAGATAAGCGGGCAATTAGTCGGCTGTGCCGCGACTTAATGCGAGAGTTTCAATCAGAAGCAATTCGAGTTAAGCTGAGCGAAATTCAAACTATTTGGGACAGGGACAACTGGTTTTCTAATTTGAGCAGGCAGGAAACTGAACAGATTTTGCAGCAGCAGCAGCACCGATTGCTGCTGTTAGTTGCTCCCGCAAAAATTAGCGAAGATTGCCCGGATTCGTTTCGGCACAATCTAAATATCGAGCTGCCGGCTAAGTTAAGAGCTTTTTTGAACCAGCACTACCCCCAGCACGGAGATGTGTGTCCGGTTCAATTTTACGGAGACTATTTCAAAAAATCGATTTCTGATATTGATGTGGAGCGGTTGCAGAGTGTTTTGTCTCCCGTACCTACAGCTATACTGTACAGCGATATCAGCGATTATGAAGTTAATTTTCATGTCGGTTTTTGGGGAGTCATAAATCAGAGCGTTTCTCTAGTGGCGATGCAGCCTTGGAATTGGGAAGAGGTTTATCACCAGTTGGAGGCGGAGGGAAAAGATCAAAAGCTGAGCCTGCGGATTATTAGGCAAATAATTGTGACAATTCACAAATTATTGGCGGCTTTTTTAGCGGATTTGTATTATTTAAATATCGATTTTACTCACGAACCTCAGTTATTTAAATTAGAGGCGGAATTTGCTCAGGAATGGTTTTCTAAAGATTGGGCCCTACCGTATATGGAAACTCTTAAAGAAATTCAAGAGCAGCAGCGAATAGTCTATAAAGGAGAGATGCGGCGGCTGGCGCTGCGAGAGGCGAAAGCTAAGGCGGAACGCCAACGTTTGGAGGAAGCTGAACTCAAACGCAGACAGGAAGTGGAGGCGGCATCTAAACGGGCAAAGGAATTAGCTCACAAATTAACACATCAGAAATGGCGGTGTGTATATACGCTGCCGGGACATTCATCTTTTGTGAATTCTCTGGCTATTAGTCCTGACGGCCAAATTCTGGCTAGCGGTAGTTGGGATAAAACTATTAAGATTTGGAATTTAGAAACAGCGGAATTAATGGGTACTCTGACGGGACATTCCGATCGCGTAAATTCGGTTGCTATTAGCTATGACGGAAAAATGTTGGTCAGCGGCAGTTCCGACGAAACCATTAAGTTTTGGAATTTGCATAACGGTGATTTGCTGTGTACTTTTCCGGGACATTCTATGGAGGTGAATTCGGTGGCGATTAACCCGAAGCGCCAGGTAATTGCTAGCTGCGGCGGGGCTGATAATACGATTAAGCTGTGGAATTTGCGGACTGGTGAGTTGCTGCGGACTTTGAGGGGTCATTCTGACAATGTGAATGCGGTGGTTTTTAGTCCGGACGGTCAAATATTGGCGAGTGGGAGTTCGGATGCGACGAGCAAGGTTTGGGATGTGGAAAGTGGCAAGTTGCTGCGGACTCTTTCGGGGTTGAATGTTGGGGTGAATTCTGTGGCGATCGCCCCAGACGGTCAGATTCTGGCTAGCGTCAGCAATGATTATACGATTAAGCTGCGGAATTTGCACACGGGCAGTTTGTTGCGGATTTTAAATACTAATTATGCGAGGGGAAAGGGTGTAACTAATTTAGGAACGAATGAGGCGCTGCATATTTTACAGAATTATGTGAGTCGGGGCGATTCGGTTGCTATCAGTGGGGACGGTTTGACTTTGGTTAGTGGCTGCGATGATAATACGATTAATATTTGGAATTTGCAGACGGGGGAGTTGTTGAGCGCTCTTAAGGGACATTCGGGTACGGTGTACTCGGTGGCGATCGCACCTTCGGGCAAGTTGCTCGCCAGCGGCAGTGCGGATCAGACGATTAAGATTTGGCGGTGCGATTAGTTAATTGGCAGTGGGCTGTGGGCGGACTATTCCGGTTTTACCCTTACGGGGAGGGGTTTTGAGCGAATTTGAAAAAAAAATGGCTGGGGGGGTTGCGCTAATGACTATAAGTTTGCTATATTAAGTTTCACTGCTGGTGTAACTCAGTTGGTAGAGTAGCTGATTTGTAATCAGCCTGTCGCAGGTTCAAATCCTGTCACCAGCTTTATTAGTATAATTTTGATAGATATAACTATCTACAAATCACAAGCTCTATGTTGACGATCGAGCAAATTGAAGCCGCTATCCTGGATCTACCACCAGATAAGTTTCATCAACTTGTGGAATGGTTTTTTGAGTTGGATTATCGGCGTTGGGACGTGCAGTTAGAACTAGATATTGCTGGCGGTAAGTTGGAAGATTTAGCCCAGGAGGCGATCGCAGATTTTGAGGCGGGGCGCTATCGAGAAATTTGATGCACTACACGACTCGTCGATTTTGGGAATCTACAACGCTTTACCTGAAACCGTAAAGCTTTCAGCCGATCGATGTTACGAATTACTCAAAGCCGATCCAACTCATCCATCGCTGCATTTCAAAAAAGTCGGCAAGTATTTGTCAGTCAGAGCCGGACAAGACTACCGAGCTTTGGGTATAGGGATTGAGCAGGGTATTTTGTGGTTTTGGATCGGCGCGCACACAGAGTACGATCGGCTTATTAGCTAACAGTAACATCAATTTTACCTAACGCAGTGCAGGCTGTTTTCAACCATTCAATTGTTGCTGCATCAAGTACGGGTTCCAGTTTCTCGACTACCGAAGCGTGATAATTATTCAACCACGCTAGTTGAGTCTTTGACAGTCGATCGACATTTATCAATTTGCGTTCAAACGGAATATACGTCAGCGATTCAAATCCGTACCAAACCGAACCGTTTTTTGATGGCATTTCCCTGACAACATAGAGATTTTCAATGCGAATTCCGCCCCATCCCGGTTCGTAATATCCCGGTTCGATGCTCGTTACCATTCCGGCTTCTAGGGGATACTGCACAGATTTGCTGATGCCATTGGGTCCTTCGTGACCGGCTAAAAACGCGCCGACTCCGTGCCCTGTACCGTGTCCGTAGTCGAGTTGTTCTTGCCATAATACCGCACGGGCGATCGCATCTAATTGCGCTCCCGTTGTGCCTTTGGGGAATTGCTGCATTGCACAGTTGATGTGCGCGATTAAGACTGTTGTGTAGTGTTCTATTTGTAGCGCCGTCGGTTCTCCGATACTTATTGTTCTCGTATCGTCGGTTGTACCTGCTAAATATTGCGCGCCTGAGTCAAGCAGCAGCAATTCTCCGGGTTTTAAGGTGATTTCTGGGCTGGGGGTTCCGTAATGTACGATCGAGCTATTGGCTCCCGCACCTGCGATCGTTCTAAAAGTTAAAGTCTGAAAATCAGTTTCTTCCTGGTAAAATCTTTCGATGCTTTCTTTGACATCAAACTCTGTCACTACCTTACCATTTTCTAGCTGTTCTGTCAACCACTTTAAAGTCAAAGTTTTAGCTCGACTTGCTTTGAAATTGGCTGATTTCATCTGCTCAATTTCTACGGGATTTTTGCGAGCTTTCATCCCTTCCACCGGATGTGTCTCAAAAACTATTTCGATGTTGTATAACTGCGCTTCTTCCTGGTTTAAGATTAACTGGTACGTGCCTGCTGTGCTGTGTTTCGGATCTAAAAGTACCCGAACTTTATTTGGCAAATTTACGCAAGTTTTTAAGGTATGCGGATAGTCTGCGTAGGGAAGCAAAGTTACATCCGCCCGCAATTCTTGCTTAATTTCTAGTGAAATTCGTTCCGTATTTGTAAACAAAAACGCTGAATCTGTGGTGACAATGGCATAGGATATGAAAATGGGAATGTGGGGAATATCCGAGCCTCTGAGGTTGAACAGCCACGCTATTTGATTGAGGTTGGTAATCGGAAGCACATCGATGTTGGCTTTTTGCATCGCTTCCCTGACTCTGGCTAATTTTTCGGCAGCGGTTTCTCCTGTCAGGGATACAGGTAAGCTAAATATGGGCTCTGCATCAATCGCGGGTAAAGTCTCTGCTGTTTGCCAAGGAGTTTGCGATCGCACTTTGTCTGTCAAATTCTCCCGGATTGGTATGAGTTGAATCTCCGCCGTTGCAAATTTTTTCACCCAATTTTGATATTGCTCTGTCGCTACGGTAAACGGGTCAAAACCCATGCGAATTTTCCTTGATTTTTCTGCCGATTCTACAGCCAGCTTTTCTAAAGTTTCAATTAAAGTTAAATTTCCTTCTAAGCCGACTTTCGATATTTGAATAATTCCCGTATCGACTTGCAATTCGGCTTGTTCGTAATAGCGGGAATCCACAAACAACCAAGCGGAATCTTTGCCAACCAACAAATCGCCGGCGGAACCCGTAAAACCGCACATCCAAGCCCGCCGCTGCTTGGCTGCTGGAACTGATAAATTTAAGTGTTCGTCAACCGCTGGGATGAAATAGCAATCTAAGTCGTAATCTGCCATCAAATCGCGCAAGTCTGCCAGTCTTGCAGCGGAGGTATCTTGAATATTTGTATTTGCTTTCAAGTTAGTGGCAACCATTTTTAAATTTCCTATTTTACTTGTTTAAAATTGTCTTCAAACCTTTAACTAATCTCATAATACCTGCGGTGGCGTTTGCTTTTTCCAAAGCACCGTAAGCCACCCGCAAATAACAGCCACTATCCATGCCAAAAGTAGTACCGGGAAGCACTGCTACGTGATATTCGCGAATTAATTGTTCGACTAATTCCATTGTATCGAGTTCAGTATCAACTTTCAAGAAAAAGTAGAATGCTCCAGCGGCTGGGGAAATCGTACACAAGTTTTGGATGGTATTGAGTTCGTCTAATACGAGTTGGCGCACAGATGCGATCGCCCTTACATAATTATCGCAGTAACCTCTACCAGCTTGCAAGGCTCCCAGGGCTGCATACTGAGAAATTACCGGCGGACAAATTAAGATTGTATCTTGAATCTTTCTCACTGAAACGAGCAAGTGTTCTGGTATTACCATATACCCGATCCGCCAACTCGCAAAACCGTAGGCTTTGGAGAGGCTAAACAGAGAAATTGTATGTTCGCTGCTGTTGGGAAAAGCGGCGGGGGAATAGTGTTTTACGCCGTTATAAGTAAAATATTCGTAGGCTTCGTCGCTGATGTGATAGATGTTGTGCTGGCGGCAAATTTCGTTAACTTCTCGGAGTGCTTCAAAAGGATAAACGACGCCTGTTGGGTTGTTGGGTGAAACGGTGACGATGGCTCGCGTTTTGTCGGTAATTGCTTTTTCTATACCATCGATATTAAGTTGATAGTTGGCGTCGGTTTCTACTATCACTGGTCGGCAATTTGCCATAATTGCCGCCATTTCGTGGTTAAAGTAATAAGGTGATTGGATAATAACTTCGTCTCCCGCCGAGGTGATGGCGAGAATGGCGTTGGTAAATCCCATATTGCTACCGGCGGTAACGACAATGCAGTTTTTGCTGTTAATTTCTATGTCGTTATCTGTTTTTAGTTTAGCTGCGATGGCATCTTGTAATTGTGGAATTCCTTCCACGGCTTTGTATTTGTGATTGTCGGGATTTGCGAAGAATTCGGGTATTTTGTCAAATGATTCTTGTGGCGGATTGTAGTAAACTACGCCTTGTCCTAAAGATATCGTGCCTGGATTTTGGCGGATCAGTTCACCAACTACTGGAATTATTGGCGACTGTACCGATTGCATTCGAGTCGGGTGATTTTTTATCATATATTATAGTTGTAGGGCCGGTTTAGTGATAATGTACGTCCTTAAGCTAGTTTACTATTTCACGCACGCGCCTCTCAGTTCAGGCTCTATGTATTTCTATTTTAGAACCTTGGGGTGATTTAGAAACTTTAACTTGTGCGGGCAATCTTTCGCCCAATTCTCGAACGTGGGTAATCACTCCAATCAGCCTGTCTCGCTGCCGCAAAGATTCTAAAATTTGAGTAACGCTTTCGAGAGTTTCGGTATCTAAAGTACCAAATCCTTCATCTAGAAATAAGCTGCCCAAGTGAGTTCCTTGAGACAGCTTTTCTGACAAAGCTAAAGCCATTGATAAGGAAGTGGCAAAGGTTTCGCCACCGGAAAGAGTACGCACTCGTCTAGCTTCGCCGCCGTTCCAATTATCTGCTACCCAGTATTCGCCGTCTTGGTTTATTAGTTTGTAGCGATTTTCGGTTAATTCTTGCAAAATTAAGGTGGCGCTGCCGACTAATTCTGCTTCTAAATGTTCTAAAATGTATGATTGAAATTCGTTGGATTTGAGGTTCTGCGCTAAGGTGTGATAAGTTTGCTCTTGTTCTGTGAAATTTGTGATTTGCTGTGACAGTCTTTCGGCTTGTTCGAGATTTTGGGCTGCTACTTGAATCCAAGCTAACAGTTCGGCGCGGTTGTTGTTGGCTTGTTTGAGGTTTTCTTGGGCGGTATGTTTTGCCGATCGCACTTGTGCTAAATTATTCTCATCGGTAGTTCTGCCTGCGATCGCCTCGCTCAAATCTTTCGCCCGCGTCTCTAACTGAATTTTTGATTCGCGGTGAGTGCGAATAGCATTTTCCCATTCTGATTGTTCCTTAACTGTCGCAACCGCTGATAAAAATGTCTCTTCTATGAAATCAGCCGCTGTTAATTTTGCTGACCAATCGAGGTTTAGCTGTTGTTTCTGGGCTTGGGCTTGTCCAAAAACTTCTCCAGCTTGTTGCTCTCTCTCTGCTGCTTGAATAACCTTATTTTGAGCAGTTTGATAGGATTTTTCGGCAACTTTCAGCAGATTTGCCAAGTCTTGCTTGTCCTGTTCTAAGACTTTTGCTAAATTAGCATAAGGTTGATATTCGGTAATTTGATAAAGCGCATTTACACAACTTTGCAACTGCTGCTGGCGACGGTCTGATTCGGCGATCGCATCTTGATATTCCTGCTGTTTAGCTGCTTGAGTCGCCACCGCAACATTAAATCTTTCCTGAAAATTATCATATTCCAATGAGGCCAGTTGGAACTGCTGCTCGGTTTCGCGGTATTGGCGATCGCTCTCTTTAAGGATTGCCAACTCCTGCTGCAACCCCAAGCTTTCCCAAGAAGGAGTTTCCAGAACTTGAGCTATTTCCTGCTGCAATTCGGCAACTCTATTCGCAGTTAATTCAAGCATCTGAGTAATTTCTGACTCTTTTTGCAGGCAGGCTGAAACTGCACTTTTTCCCTCAGCCGCCAACCTTTGAGCATCTTGAAAAACCTGATTTGCTGTCGCCAATTTCTGCCGCAAACCAGCGACATCGACAATATTAGAATTCTGCAAAGGAGGGAGGCTCTCGCTCTCAGGATGCACCCCCCCGCACACCGGGCAAGTATCGCCCGAATTCAGAGACATTCTGATAGCAGCAACACTCTCTAAACGTGCCGCTTCCGCATTAGCGGTTTCCGCCTCTTCTAACTCGCGGGCGCACTCTTTTAGCCTGAGTTCAACAGCTTCTAAATTAGTGGTAACCTCCACATATTTTTTTTGAGCTTTTTCCTTCTCTGCCAGACATTTATCCAACTGTTCTTGCTGAGTCTTTTGCTGCTTGGTAATTAGCTGAAGTTCCATCAATAAGGGTGAAATTTGCTGCAATTGCTCTAAACGCTTTCCTCCCCGCGCATACTGTTCGAGTTGTGCGGCTGCTTGAGTAACTCGAAAACCCGCACCTTGAATTTTAGTGTTAGCAGCTTGCAGGTCTTTATCTGCTGCCATAAAAAAGCGGAGTTTTTCCTGTTGGATTTTTTGGGCAAGGGCCACTTCTTTTTCTAATTGAGCGCGCTGTTCTTCATATACTTTAGCAGCAGCTAGAGCATCTTCGCGAGCCTTAATTTGTGGCGCTAGCACCTCTTCTTTCGCTTTTGCCGCGTCAAGTTGCTGCTGCTCTACTGCCAGCTCAGAGCGAGCTTTAATTAACTGCTTTCGCGCTGCCACCGAGGCACTTTCGGCAGTTTCATACTGACTGCGAGCCGCTCGCACTAAAGCCCAATCTCCTTGTAAATGATTGGCAGCTTGCGCTCTTTCTAAACGCTGTGCTAAAATTTTCATCTCAGCAGAATTAGCATTTAGTTTAGCTAGTTGTTGTTGCAGCTCTTGCCAGCGAGCAATTTGCGAAAATAGCTGTTCCTCTTCATCTAAATCCTTCTGAGCTTTCATAACGGCGCGATCGAACTGGGGCAACTGCTGCTCTAAAATCAAAAGTTGCGATCGTCTTTGATCCACCTCATCCGCCGTCGGCGCACTCAACTCAGCTAGCTGCCTTTCCACCATTTCCCGTTCTTGTTTCAGCAACTTTGCGAGTTCATTTGTTTCCTTCCGCATCTGCTCAAAAATCTCAAATCCCGCTAGCTGCCGCAAAATTTCCCGGCGTTTTGAAGTATCCCCTTTAATAAATTCATCAAACTTGCCTTGAGGCAGAACAATTGCTCGCGTAAAAGTATCAAAATCCATTCCTAAAATCTGTTCAATGGTATTTTGAACAGCAACGATACTCGTCCCCAAAGTTTCCCATTGACCATTTTGCCAGTTTTCCAAAATCACCTTATTTTCGGGAGATTTCGGACGAAAACGCCACCTTCGCGTCACCCGATACTGTGCCGAACCCACAGCAAAACGCAACTGCACTTTTAAATTTTCGCTGCCTTGACTTGCCAAATCACTGACTTGTTTGCCACTGCGGGTTGTCGTGCCAAAAAGAGCGTAAGTCATGGCATCTAACAGTGAAGATTTGCCCGCGCCTGTAGCACCAGTAATTGCAAACAAATCGAGTTGAGAAAAATCTAAACGCTGCTCCTGGCGGAAGCTGGTAAATCCTTCGAGAATAAGTTCGAGTGGACGCATACTGATTTTAAATTTTAGATTTGGGGTTTTAGATTGTTATATTCAGGTCTACTGTCTTCCTTCTACAGTCTTCCTGATCCCCCCTAACCCCCCTTAACAAAGGGGGGATAAGAGTATTATCAAAGTCCCCCGGGAGGAGGATTTAGGGGGCTCTAGACTCAACTACAAGCGACATTGAGCGTGGGTTTCAGTCTTAAAACTATTTGAAATTTTAGATTTTGGATTGTATCTTTTTACCCGTTTAATTGTTAACTGTTTCCTTAAACTTCTTGTACAAGTTTTGAAATTCCTCCAATACTGCCGGTTTCGGTGTCGTTCCCAAGCGGTTTTGATAATAGTTGCAAAACTCTGTTGCCGGATCGAAATTATTGGGATCGATATTAGTTATTTCTGTTGCTTCTAGCGCTGCATCTGGATAGCGCGGTTCAATTAACAGCGCTTGAGAACAAATTTGGCGCACTCGATCGGCAAGTCCGATTTGCGGACTGTCCAGTTCGACAATTACTTTCAAGAAACCCGGATGATACTGATGAGCTTGTAAAGTTTGATCAAGATTGTCGTTATGACATTTAAGCACTTTTAAGGGCTTGTGGCAAGCCACAGGCTTAAATTCTACCTTTGCCTGACTTCCCGGCTCAACTTCTATCAAGCAAAATCCTTTTTCCTGTTCCGCTTCTCCAAAATCTAACTGAATCAAAGAACCGGAATAATAAGCGGGAGAAGTCTCAGAAATTCGCTGGTGAATGTGGATGTGTCCGAGGGCGACATACTGAGCTTCCGGCGGCAGAGTTTGCGATGAAAGCAGGTATTTTTCTCGCGTGTAATAAGCGACTTCGGATTTTGCCAATCGAGCGCCGTCAATGCTCATGTGTCCCATGAGAAAATTGACAGTATTGTCTCTAAAATCCCTGGTTAAATCTTCGAGTAAATATGCTACTATTTCGCGGTAATCTTTTCGGCGGTCGGCATCGCCAGACTGCCAGAGAGAATTAGCATCTAACAGTCTTTGTTCGGAAGCAAAAGGCATCGCTCCCACACAAAGTTTACCGCTTTTTGTATTAAGAGTAATCGTGCCGCCATCTGCCGATCGCCTGGGTTTGCCTAAAGCGCGCACACCGGCGAGGGAAAGCAATTGCGCGATGCTGTCGATGCGGGATGCGGAATCGTGATTACCCGCGATCGCAATTGCGGGAATTCCTGCCGCTTGGAGTTCGCAGAAAAAGTTATAAGCAATGCGTTCGGCGTAAGCGGGAGGGTTGGGTACGTCGAAAATGTCGCCCGCAACGAGCACAGCATCGACATCCAAGGCTTTTGCTTGCTTCAAAATCTGTTCCAGGGCGATCGCAATTTCAAAAGTGCGATCGATTCCTCTAAAACGTCGCCCTAAATGCCAGTCAGCAGTATGAATTATTCGCATAGTACGAGGGGTATTTTGTTTATTTTCAGAGAAATCTGTAACTTTTTAATCTTCCTCATTTTCTTGAATTGCTGTTTCAATCTCATCAGGATATGCCTCAGCATAAGTAAAAGCATTCACCAAATCTGCTGCACAGAGATCGGGATGACCTTCTAAAATATGAGCATCGGTGGCATCTTGACGGCGATAGCTTATTAACAACCAAACAGGAATCCGCGTTTTTCGGATACAGGCGGCACCACCCATGACACCGGGAGTCTTTTGAATTCCATACCCAAGGTATTCTATCATTTCTACTCACTCCGAAGGACGGTTAACTCGAATCAGTAAACTTCTCACTGATTCTCGATTAGCAATAGCTTCCTTAATGCGTAAAGCCAACAAATCCCTATTTTAATCATCTTTACAAACAATGATACCAGCATGGTCGGGTTGTAATGTATGCAGCCTGATAAAATGACGGCGATTGAGCGTTAAAATAGCGCGGTCAATACTCACTGCAAAAGCTAACACTTCTTCATCAGGAATTTTTTGATTAGCATTTCCTGCTTCCTGTAGGGTAAGGACATCGTGACCTAAAGGCCTCAACAATTCCACAACCCGCTTCGGAAATTGTTTGTCTGCATAGAAACGCGCCACTTTTCAATCTTCCTCATTGTCTTGAATTGCTGTTTCAATCTCATCAGAATATGCCTCAGCATAAACCCAAGCATTCGCCAAATCAGCGGCACGCAGAGTCGGATAGTCTTCTAGGAGTTCAGCTTCAGAAATACCTAAACGGCGAGCATTCACCAGCACCCAAATAGGAATTCGCGTTTGTCTGATGCAAGCATCGCCGCCGCACACGCCGGGAGTCTTTTGAATTCCCGACCAAAATTTTCTTAAACTTTGGGCTAGTAATTCTATAGCTTGAGCCTTCTCTTCGGGAGTTAAAGCCAAGAGTTGCGGTTGCAACTCTTTCAGTGTCGTATTTGTAGTTATTGAGTTCATAAATATTAATTTTTTTTGACCATACAGGTATTCTAGCACTGGCTAAATCAAAACTTTCATTCCACAGGCTTCACATCGTGAAACTGAGTATAATCAACCACCCGCCCTCCCGTCGCCGATTTCAAAAGAATATCTACAAACCGCATATTCCACATGATTTCAGAGGCTACAAAAGAATGTCGCGCGTGAATATTTTGCGAAACTGTTTCGTCTATTCCTGTTAACGTAATTACAATTTCCGCTTGCTGTTCCATCAAGTCTTGGGCAGTAAGTTGGTACAAAGGACTGCTCTCATCAATTGCGTGCATAACCGTCCAAGTTAAGGCAAAAATCGGAGAGTGACTCCGCACCAATTGCAAATCGTAAAAACGTCGCATATATTCTCCTTCCGCTGTTACCTCGTCGCGGATCAAAGTAGCTCGCTGCTGCGCTTCTAAAATTTGGTTGAATCGCTGATTTCCTGTGCGGTACATCAGAGTTGGAACGCCGTTGAAGGGAGCGATTACAGCTACGCGGCTGAAGATAACTCTCGCTGTTGGTCGAGAAAATCTCGAAAAAGCCAGTCCCGTAATCATCGCGACTCCCCACAAACCAAAAAGCGCCTGGATCGCGACTATAGTATTAGCGTAATCCGTGCGCGGATACATGGCGCCGTAGCCGATTGTCGCCATTGTTTGCACGCTGAAATAAAAGGCATCTTTGAAAGAACCAGGCCGTGCATTAGCAATGCAATCTCCTCCCGCCAAGTAAGCTAAGGCAAATAAAGAATTCGTGATTACATACGAGAGACAAATAAGCATGAAAAATTGAGGCCAAGAAAGAGCTAACAGCCTGTGGTAGAGGTCGGCAAAATGCAGGCGAGGTACTCCCAACTTGACAATATTTAAGCTCAATTGTCCTTTTCGACTAACTAAACGAGCCTGTGGCTGGCGGTTGCGGTTGATTTTCATTGCGATTTGTAACTGCGGCTGTTTCAATTTGTAACTATTGCTTTGAGTGGGAAAACTTATCCTTTAGACTGATGTCTGATTCCAAAAATTCAGATAAAACGGGAGTTTAGAAATGGTTGAGCTTAACTGGCATGACTATCTCGTTATGGTTTCTTTTGTGGCTTCTATTGCGGGTCTAGTCCTGCTGGGCGATAATCGCAACTCGCCACCTACGGACGATCACACTTTGAGCGAAGAAATCCTAATCAAGATGAGCTTTACTTACTGGATAGTCTACTGTATCTCTGTTTTCGGGCTGAAACTTCACCTACCAGAGGAAAGCTGGTTATTGCTCAGTTTGAAGCTGACTACTGTTCTTTCTTACTTGTTGACTGCTTCTAGCATACTCAGCCTGCCGCTACAACGCATGGCTGTCCGACGAGTTGAAGATTAAAAAAAAGTGTTTGTAGTGGGGACTTCAGTTCTTTCGATCGCGGTGAAAAAAAACTAAAGTCCTGACTGCAAAGCTATTTGAGTTATATTAGCAGACACAAAATAACTGCTAGCTGGGAGCTTGTTTAATTGTTCATTATCTGAGGGATGCAGGCTAACGCGCCCAAAATGGCTGCGATCGATCGCACTCGTACTTAAAATTGCCCTTCTGTTCCTGCCTTCCTTTGACTGCCGCAATCTCAACGATTATCGGTTGGCGAAGCGGGCGGGTTAGCACATAGCATGAGGTGGAGTTAGTGAGCCGCCTACACTGTATGCGATAGCAAAGCGTGTAGGGGTATGTCACGAAATCGGTTGCTCAGGATTTAAAGCCTTTAGAGCTTTTCTTTTTCTCCTGCGGTTTGGACTTTGACTTATTAACTTCGCCTAAAGCTTCCTGAAATAAGTTGTGCAGGTGCAGGGGAACGCTGGCAATTTCCGGGAGTTCGGGTTCTAAAGGTTTTTTAAACTCTTGCAGCAGGGCATCTAAATCGCGATCGAGCTGAAAATTATTCCGCTGCAATACAGTTTGCAAAAGTTGTTCTAATTTCGCTGGATTAACTTTAGCTAACCGTTTCCAAATCCAGGCATTAATTGCAGTATCTTCTAGATAGTTACGTACCAGCTTCTCGTAACCGGGAACGGTTGAAAAGTCTTCGGCTGCTAGCAGTGCAGTAAATTGAGCGTAAGTAGACAAAAAGGTTTGTCCCCAGCGAGGATGAGAAAGTGCTGTCACCTGTTCGGCTTTCTTGAAGCGATCGGGCAATTCGACTTTCGGCATTACCATTTTTGAGTGAGGATCGCTATCGCTCGCGACCTCAACGGAAGAAAGCTCAGCACCGGCTGCGGCTATAGCTGCTGCTTTAATTTCTTCTGCATCGACTCCCGCATCTTCAACGATATCCGCGAGAGATTTACTTTCATCAATGCCGATATCAGCTAGGCGTTTTTTAGTGATTACTTCCTGAAATTCAGCCAACTGTTTATTCAGGTGATATCCCGATAGCGTCACTTCATCACTGCCAAAAAATTCAATAAAATCTTCGTGGTACTGTTCTACCGACTCCCAAGCTTGCTCTAACAATTCCGGGGCATCGCTGTACAGGTTCTTTTTGTGATTTTGCTTGAAATTGCCGATCGCCACCGCCAACTTCGGCTTGCCCAATTTCCCCATCGCTATGGGAGGGCCCGAGAGTATCCACCAGTCATCGGTGAGAGGAGCAATCCGGGCTCGCAAGATTTCTCCTAACTTAAAGCGAGACATTTCTTGCAGGAAATTAGCGCTGTTTGGCTTGACAACGTAGTGCTTAGCCGTCAGCCAGTTCATCAGTTCAAACCTGTCGGGGGAAAGTTGAGTGATTTCAAATAAGCCGGTGAAGCTTCTGTGCTGCCAACTTTCTAGCAAGCTGCGATCGCTCTCGGTTAAATCCGGCTGACTTTCGACAAAAAAGTCGATCGGCGTTTTGTCTCCAACTTTGCCTTCGACTGTAAAACTGTCAATCACTTGATTTTGCTGAGCAATATCATAGCGCTCACCGCTCGATCGAGCTGCAGCATAAGCTTCCAAAGCTACGGCCAACTCTCCCTCAGCATCCAGCACAAAGTCAATTAAATTTTGCTTGAGTGTCCAAGCTGTTTCCAACATTTCATTCACAATTTATACCAATTTTGAATCAGAGGATTTAGATTAACAATTATCGGATTTGAGGCCACGAACGCTTTCAAGCTGCGGCTGCGATTGCTAATGTGCATCGCGAACAATGACAAAAATATGCGATCGATGCCTCAGTCCTGAATTAGTTTAATTTTAAGGCTAATAGTCAAAAAAAAATGCTAATACTCAAACTGAAGCATCCCGATTGTGTAACAAGCGTTTTTTAGAACCTGCGAGCGTCCCGCACAGCAAAGCCCATATATCTCGGTTCGATGTCTCACAGCGAACACTGCTGTGAAGGAAAAATCTTGCTGAAAAATGCGATTTCAAGTTAGCCTAAAAATACCCCTCTCCGATGTAGAGAGGGGCTAGAAATCCCCAAAAACTTCGCTAAACTTGCGTTAAAAACATGGCCACATATCAACAACAGTCCAAGACGCACCAACCGGATTTTTTTATCAAAACACTTCGCGGCCTTCCCGAACCCGAGTAAAAAACCCGGAACGATCGAGTTTATGTGCGTCCTAGACTGAAAAATACTTGCGATCAGCCCTTAGCGACCGTCTTTGTTAATGTCGCCAGGAACAGCGCGTTCCACCCGATCCCAAGCGTCGCGCGTGGCATGCTTCGCTTTGTCCCAAGTCACATTAGACTTACCGCGATTTGTTTCGTAGTCGCGCTGCAAATCCGGTTCGATCTCGTGGAATTGCTTACCAGTAGCGCCATAGCGGCTGTATCCCTCATAGCCGGTGCGGTATGCAGGCTGATAGTCTTCGTAAGTGGCGCTCGTGTCCGCGTAAGGACGGGAAGTGTAATTGCTTTGCCAGTAAGCATCTTCTACCGTGGGGTCGATCGCCTCGGCGACACCTTTGCCGGCCAAACCGCCACTAAACGCACCCACAACAGCGCCCACAACTGCTCCCACTGGCCCGCCAATTGCACCGCCGATCGCAGCACCCGCAGCACCCGCACTCGCCGCACCTATACCCGTTCCCACTGGATGAGCCCCTGTTTCCCCCGAAAGCGGGTCGAGGTTAGCATCAGGTTCATGTACCGTTTTTTTCTCATCGCTCATGATATTTTTTTCCTTTTATCTAACTGTAACTATTATTAAATCTACCTTTTAAATTCATATCTATTCATCTGCCTTAAGGATGAACCTGCTACTTAAAAAAAAGGGGAAGGACAAAACCGTTTTGAACGTACAAAGCGGTTTTACACCCTAACTCAAACGCGGTAAGGTGGGCAATGAAACCTTACCGCGTTAGGTTCAAGTGAGTCCTGAGCTATGGTCAATGGTTTATTCAGGGAAACTCAGAATTGACCAGAAACTTGGGTTAGATATAAATTTGTAGATTTAGTCGTTGCCGCTGACCTTTTCGATAAACTCTTCAGCTTTTTGAACTATGCCTTCTTGCGGGTGTTCTCCCTTGTACTCTTTTAAGCTTTCGTCGTAAACTTTCTCGACCTTGGCAGGATTTTGAGCAGTTTTGACTATATCTTCGTAAGCTGCTTGGGGATTGAGATCCTCGAAACTTTCTGCGGGGTCAGTAATTTTAGCTTCCGGTGGCGCCTGAGTCCTGTCTTGACCTGCGTAAGCACCCTGACTGGGTACTACCGCTAGACCTACCATACTAATGAAAGCCAGCGTACAGACCAGCAAAATGCTTTGAATCAATGTTTGTCCGAGAGCTTTTAAAACCCGCTTCATATCAACTTCTCCTCGTATTTTTCCGCAAAAATTATGGTGTTTGTCGCCCCTTCACTGCGATCGCACATTGACAACCTTGGTTCAAGCGCAATCTTTGTCGCAGCTACCGCATCTAGAGCGAGCGAAAAGGGATGTTTCCGATGATGTCCAATATCTTAAGCGCCTGCTTGTTACAATTACTTCTACCAAAAGATAGATTAGTTAGACAAGCGGAACTCATCTCCTATGAGGGGCGATCGCAATTCCTGCGAGGAACCCTATCTAGGGGTTTTCCCATCAATTACGAAGCCCCTCACTCTTCTCTTTTGGCGCGTCTTTCGCGTCTTCGCAGTTCGGGAGAAAATCCCATTTCCCAACATTTTAAAATGCTATAAATAACCTAAGTAACTACAAAAAAACCTGCTCTATGTCGAGGTTGCGGTTCTGCATAGCTTGTTCAAATAGCTCAGTAGAAAGAGCTTGTTCGACCGACCAAACGCCGGGTCTTTCCAGTTTTCCTTCTAACATTAATTGAGCTATGCTGCCAGTACCGATGCCAGTAGCGGTGGCAGCATTTGGGTGTACCGCTGTCGAGCAAACTTTAGCGGGTTGACCGTTTTTTAGACCGGTCACTTGCGATCGTACTGCCACACCAACCCCACTAAAACTATTAGTAACACTGGTCATCCCATAACTGACGTAGGAGAGAAATTCAATCACGGAGTTATTTTTGAGCCAGCTAGCAGGCCAATACTTGGCAACAAACCAGGTAAGGTGATTGTAAAGGTCGGGAGACGTACCGAATTTAGTCACAACTGATTTGACGGGGAAAGTTTCGGGCAAAGTAATTGCTTCCGGCATATCGAACCAGTAAACCCCTGTTTTACCGTAGGGTGCGGGAAATTCAATTGTTTCGCGATCGCTGTAGGGTTTTACTTGGTGCCACTTGCGCTCTTCCCAAACCTCAAAAGGGGTTTGCAAACCTAAAAAAGTGGTTCTCATTACTGTAACACCAGCGCCACCTGAACCTCCGACTACATAACTCAAATGGATGTGTTCTGGCTCATCTAATTGTTCCACATCTCGGCGCACCATGCTATTAGACACACCGGGAAAAATCCCCGTATTAATAATAGCAGTAATTCCAGCATTTTTAGCAGTTTCACGCAATTCTAAAGCTCGGCGAGTAAAAATGCGGCTGTCGCTGACATCAGTATAATTAACACCTGCTTCTATGCAAGTTTTCAATACACTAGCGTCTCGGTAGTGAAAAGGCCCGGCACAGTGAACGACGAGGTTAGAGGATGAAACCGCTTCGTGCATGGCTGCACTGTCTGCTAAATCTAAAGCTATATACTGCACCCGATCCGGTGGCAATTCCGGCGTAATAGAGCCTTCAGGGTTGCGTCCGGTAATAGTAATTTCTGCATCGGTATGGGTAACAAGGTCTTGGGCCACGCTGCTGCCAATTCGCCCCCGCCCACCGACAATCAAAACTCGATTTGCCATCGCTAAAAAAAGGGTAACGCCACTTCTCAGTTTCTCAACTTGGGGCCGGCGTTTTCATCCGCATAAAGTATGAATTGAGGAGAATGCGAGATGCTGGGGGATCGGCGGCGATCGGCCAGCATCTGCAGATGGGGAGCGACTTCTACCAGGGAGTTGCCTGTTCTGCGAAATTAGAGTTTTGGCTGCGAAGCTAAGTTAAAAAATGCCTTCAGCGTTAACTTGTTCTTCTAATATTGAGAATTTTATCGATGGAATATGCTATCTGATGCAAAAATATTTTAACAGCTTTGATGGAATGGGAACCGCCGCCCCCGATCGCGAAAAATGCACAAGATTTAGAAAAGGTATGGAGGGCGATCGCCCGCCGTTTTACTTTCACAGGGAATCAACCGGAAAAAAGTATCGCACTCGCGCACTGATAAATCAATACAAACAAACGCAGATGTGATTCATCTGCGTTTATTTGCGTTCATCTGCGCTTACTAAAAATCTTACTTCTCATTACTGCGAAATATCGACTTACCCTTCGCTTTCAGAGTATTAGCCGCATCTGCGAAAGTCTGGGCGATCGGCTGCTGCGAGTGCATGAAAACGCGAGCGGTATTGCGTCCCGGCATCCCCGAAATCGAGCCGCCCGGATGCGTTCCCGCCCCCGTCAGAAACAAACCGTCTATCGGCGTTTTGTAATTAGCTAACTCCGGCAAAGGACGGAAAAAGATCATCTGATCCAGCGTCATATCAACGTGATAATAATTCCCCTTCAACGCCCCCAAACGTTCTCCCAATTCCGCCGGACTTTCCACGCGGCGGCCGATAATTGACTTCTTGATATTCGGTGCATATTCTGCCAATTTGTCAATACAGCGATCGGCAACTTTGTTTTTCAGCTCATCCGTCCAGCCCGTACCGTGCTGGCCGGTTCCTTCAGCATTTTCGATCATGTAAGGAGCAAAAAATTCAATCCAAGCTGTATGATGTCCGGGGGGAGCCATTGACGGGTCTCGTACCGTCGGAAACACTACATACATCGATGGGTCAGAGTCGGGGATTCTGCCGATTGAAGGGTCGCTGTGAGAAATTTCAACGTGTCTCACCGAGTCTGCAATTAAAACCGACCCCATTAAATATTCGTCTCGATGATTCCAGCGATCGAACTTGGGCATTTCATTGAGGGCTAAGTCTATTTTGAGAATAGTCTCGTTGTTGTTAACAATTTTGCGCTCCAATCTTTCCCGCAAATCCGGGTCGGCAGCATCGACATCGCTATCATCCATTAAATGCAGAAACAAGCGCTTAGCATCAATATTAGAAATGACACCTTTTGTAGCGCGGTATTCCGTGCCGCCGGCCACTCGAACTCCCACAGCGCGACCGTCATCAACTAATATTTTTTCGACGTGCTGATCGGTAAGTACCACACCCGAGTAACTTTTCACTAGATTGAGCAGCGCTTGCACTAATGCACCTGTCCCGCCGCGCGGTCTTGCCATGCCGGGATTGTGCCTCATTGCCAGCATAATTGCGCCTACAGCCAGGGTTTTTTGCGAAGGAGGCGCGCCGAGTTCTGCGGCTAATCTTGCTAGCGGTGCTTTGATAAATTCCTCGTCAAACCACTCGTTGAGAAGGTCTTCAGCGCTGGTGAGCATCGTGCGAATAAAGTCCAGCGTTTTGTCGGGGGAACCGATGACTGACAATAAATCTTTGATCTTTGAAATATCGTAGTTGCCCAGAATATCTATGATGGATTTTGGTGGCGCATTAAACATCGGAACCATTGCACCTAAAGCCCGCTGCCAAAAGTCTGTATATTCGGCATATTTTTTAGCATCGCGCTCGTTGTAGCGGGCAATTTCAGCACAAGTTTTTTCTACGGATTTGTGCGCTAAGAAATATTTGCCATCGGGATGCGGACAAAAGGCCACTGGATCGCAGAAAAGATATTCTAAACCGTATTTTTCCAGCTCTAATTCTTCTACAACTGGCCCTAAATGGATAAATTCATGGTCGATCGCACAAAGATTGAATTTAAAATCCGGCAATTCGGGAATGGCAGCTTCGGTAGTTGCCGCGCCGCCGGGAACTGAACGTTTTTCTAACAAGAGGACAGTATATCCAGCTTTCAGCAGATAAGACGCACAGACGAGTCCGTTGTGACCTGCGCCTATGATAATGACATCATACGTTTGCATAAATGAAGTTCTAGGGAGTGGATATTTTGCTTATTTTACAAATGTTAACAACTTGGCTGTCTCTACCAATAGAAATAGATTCATTGTCACTAAGCCGTTTTAGCATATTACAAAAGATGGAGCTTTGACAAAATGCTGTTGTGCAATCGCCCTTATTTATTCTTAAACTTACAGACTGACCGCCGTTATAAAATCGCGCCAATATTGTACTCTATTTAGCCACATTTATCTGCCTTCAATTAAAAAGTTAAGCAAACGAAGTAAGAAGGAAGAAGGAACAGGAAAGGGGGCATAGGAAATAGGGAAGAGAAACAGTTTTGAGATTGCTTTTTTCCTTGCAACACGGCGAGTGGAAGGAGTTAAGCCCTAGGAAAATTACTTACTCCACACTCAAAACTGCTAGTCCATTACCAATTAGTCCATTAAGAGATATTACTTTAGTTGCTTGAGCGCCGCCTCAGCTTTTTGTACACCATCATTGTTGCCTTGCTGGCGGTAAGTATCAAGGGCTTGTTGAAAAGCTTCAATTGCTTCGGATTTGCGATCGCGCGCTTTGAGTGCCGTACCCATATTGTAATAAGCTTCGGCCCTATTTGGATCGAGCTTAATCACTCGCCCAAAAGTGGTAATTGCTCCTAAAAAATCTTGTTTTTCTAGTTGAATTTCCCCGATTCCTGCGTGTGCTTCCACTAAATTTGGTCGCACCGCAATAGCCCGCTGATAAGCGGCCATCGCTCCGTCTAAGTCGTTTTGACCCTTGAGAACTTCGCCAATTTGTAACTGCACTTCTGGATTCCGAGGCTCTAGTTTTGCTGCTTCTTCAAAAGCTGCTAGCCCTTCGGAAGTATAGCCGGCACGCAGCAAAGCAGTACCTAATTTTAACTGGACACCGGCTTGTTTGGGAGCGAGTTCGGCTGCTTGTTGGAGCACGGTGACAGCACTGGCAAAACTTCCCTGCTGGATCAATACTAAACCCATTGAAGAATAAGCTTGCCAATTTTTCTGGTCGAGGGCGATCGCCTCTTGGTATGCTTTAAAAGCACCGCTGTAATCTTTTTGCTGAAAAAGTACCACTCCCAGACCGATGCGGGCATTGACATTTTTGCGATCGAGTTGGGCTGCGCGGCGGTAAGCTGTGGCTGCTGCGGGATAGTTTTGCAAATTCGCCATTGCATATCCTAATGCGTATTGGAAGTCAGCATTCTTCGGTTCGAGACCGATCGCTTGTTGGTAAAATTCCACTGAGGCTTGATAGTTGCCTTGACGTGCTTCTAAATAGCCAATACCAGAAAAAATGCGGGGATTTTCTGTATCTAAACGCGCCGCTTCCTGATAAATGGCGATCGCCTTACTGTAGTCTCCTAAATCTACCAACTCGCGCCCTTGGCGCAGCAAAGCATCTACATTTGAATTATTTTGAGGTTTGACTTCAACTGACGTTTCTGCTGAGAGCGCTATCTGCGGCACTGCGACAGCGAAGCCTGCTACTAGCAACGTACTGAATACCAAGAGACTTTGTTTATACACGGCTATTTGTTTCAAAGAGTGTGTGGAATGAAAGAGCGAGTTGCTGTCACCTTGTTAAGCTGACAGCTTAGGGTTTACCAGGAATTTTTGAGCGGCGAGATGTAGTAAATCTACAGAACAAGACCCACTCAAAATTTTCGCGATTGAGGCCAACTGATGATTGTAACAACAACTGATATCATCCAAGGAGCAGAAATTCAATCTTACCTGGGAATTGTAACTGCTGAGGTGGTTTACGGAACCAACGCCCTGCGAGATTTCTTCGCGGGCATTCGCGACATCATCGGCGGGCGCACCGGCAGTTACGAGGAAGTTTTTCTCAAAGGACAGCGAGATGCCCTCGCAGAACTGGAAAAACGGGCGCAGCGCCTGGGCGCCAATGCCGTAATCGGGGTGGAAGTTGACACCGGCACGATTAATGTAGACTCGAACGGGGCTTTGCTGCTGATTACTGCCGTTGGAACGGCTGTAAGATTGCGTTAAGCTGTCTTTCCTGTATACATCCGCATTTCCTGTATACGTCCCCCAACTTTTCTAACGGGATAAAAAAGTCATCAGTCATCACTCATCAGTCATCAGTTATCACTGATTAGCTAATAGCGGGTGGCTGGGGGCGGATGACTTTTTGGTTTCTTTCTTCAGACATAGAGACTGGTTATTTCCCCAGGCAGATATAGTTTTTATCAATCTCAGCCACAATCAATGCTTAGGTGAAAGATTGTTAAAAATTAAAGCAAATCTAAGAGGAAAGAAAAACCTATGTCATACGTAAATAGACCTGTAGATAACGTTGGTACCGAACCCGTGGTTGTGAATTCAGTCATGGAATACCACGATCGAGTACGTTGGGGCCCGATTTTTTCGGGTTTGGTAATTGCGATCGGCACACAACTGGTGTTAAGTGCATTGGGTGCTGCGATCGGCTTAAGCAACATTGCTAATTCAGGAGCTCCGCGCAGTATTTCAGGGGACGTGGGTGCCGGCGTCGGAATTTGGTCAATTATCAGTTTGTTAATTAGCTTGGCCGTGGGCGGTTGGGTAACTGCTCGGGCTTGCGGCCCGATGAACCGCAACACAGCACTTTTAAATGGAGCAATTTTGTGGGCAACTACCTTAACAATTGGCTCTTGGCTGTTAGCAAATGGCGTGGCAGGTACTTTTGGCGTAATAGCTGCGAATGCGGGAGAAGCAATTAATCAAGCGCAGCAGGGTGGGGTGAATTTGCCGAACCGAGCACCTAACGTATCTGCTCAGGATGCTCGCAATCTTGCTGGTAATGCTGCGAAAGCTGGTTGGTCGTTTTTGTTCGGCTCACTATTGGGTTTAGTTGCTGCGATGGTAGGAGCATCTGCCGGCGCGCGCACTCCCCGGAATTACTCGTAAAAGTTTCGTCAGAGACGGAAAGTTTATATTCAGGAAAGCACTTTTTTTTAAGGTGCTTTTTTGTTGGTTTCTCGTTCCCCGGTTCTACCGGGGAACAAGTATAAGAACGAGAAAAACCACAGAAAAAAGTGCGAGGCGCACCCTATAAATTAAGCGCTGAAGTATTTGGCTGCTGGGTGATAGGTGATAATTGCGGTTGTTGATTGTTCGGGATAAAGTTGTTCGCTTTCATCCATGTAGAGCTTAATGCGATCGCACTTTAACAATTCCAGTTGCTTGTACTGATCCGCCATATTCGGACAAGCAGGATAGCCGAAACTGTACCGCGAACCGCGATATCTTTGTGCCAGCATATCGCGAATGTTGTCCGGTTCTTCGCTACCAAATCCCAATTCCCGGCGAATCCGCGCGTGAGTCCATTCTGCTATTGCTTCCGCTGTCTGAACCGCTAACCCGTGAAAGTAGAGATAATCGGTATATTGATTGTTAGCAAATAGCTTCTGCGCGTACTCTGTAGCAATCTCCCCCACTGTCGCTACTTGCATCGGAAATACATCGATTTTACCGGATTCTTTGGGGGCGAAGAAGTCGGCAATGCACAGCCTGCGCGCCGATTTTTGGCGGGGAAATGTGAATGTTGCAGCGGGTGTCGATACATCTTGCCCGTTATTCATGATTTCGGGCTGATACACATACAAAGAATTGCCTTCAGCTTGACAGGGAAAATACCCGTAGATGGCTTGGGGATGCAACAGCTTCTCAGTGATAATTTTGTGTTTCCACTCTTCCAATTTCGGATAAACTGTCTCAGCTAAGAAAGCGTCGTATTCTTCCCGCGATTGGTCTTTGGGCTTGCGGAACTGCCACTGGCCTGCAACTAAAGCTTGCAAATCTAAGTGCCAGAAAATCTCCTCAAAGGGGATGTCTTCTCCCTGCAACAGTTTCGTTCCCCAGAAAGGAGGAGTCGGGCGATCGATATCTGCTGCCACTGCTTCGGATCGCCTGGTATCGATGACCACAGGAGTGTCTGCTTTCTTCGCATCTTCTACAGAAGTTTGTGGCGAAGTTTTAGCTTCTTTAACCGCCCCATTATCCTGCCCTATTTCATCTAAAAATCCTTGCAAGTCTTCCCATTTGCCAGCAGATTTTGCTGGCATGAGTTTGTCCATAAAGTGCAAGTCGGAAAACGCATCTTTGCCGTAAACGACTTTACCTTTGTAGGTATTTTGGCAGTCTTCATGTACAAACTTGGGAGTCAAAGCCGCGCCGCCCAAAATGACCGGAACCGTGATTCCTTTCTGGTTGAATACTTCCAGATTTTCTTTCATGAATGCGGTGGATTTTACCAGCAAGCCACTCATAGCAATACAGTCGGCTTTGTGCTTTTCGTAGGCTTCGATGATATTGTCAACCGACTGTTTAATACCCAAGTTAATCACTCGGTAGCCGTTGTTTGATAGGATAATATCAACCAAGTTTTTGCCGATATCGTGAACGTCGCCTTTGACAGTAGCGATGATGAATGTTCCTTTGGCGTTGTCCCCGGATTCGGACTTTTCCATGTACGGTTCTAAATAGGCAACGGCGGCTTTCATGGTTTCAGCTGACTGCAATACAAATGGCAGTTGCATTTGTCCCGAACCGAACAATTCTCCGACTACTTTCATGCCGTCTAGCAAGAAGGTATTGATAATGTGGAGGGGCGGATAGGTTTCTAATGCTTTGGCGAGTTGGATGTCGAGCCCAATGCGTTCGCCGTCGATGATGTGCTGCTTGAGACGTTCTTCTACCGGGAGGCTTGCGTCTTCTGTACGATCGCGCTTGGTAGTTTTGCCCGCAAACACCGTTGTCAGGTCGCCCAAGGGGTCGTAAACGCAAATTTCGCCGTCAAACTCGCGTTCGTCGTAAATGAGTTTACGGCAGATTTCTTGGTGTTTGGGGTCGATTTTGGCGAGGGGCAAAATCTTATTAGCGCTGACAATTGCCGAGTCCATCCCGGCTTGCATTGCTTCGTGCAAAAACATGGAATTCAAAACTTGCCGCGCCGCCGGATTCAAGCCGAAGGAAATGTTAGAAACTCCTAAAATTACGTGACATCCTGGCAATTCTTGGCGGATGCGGCGGATGGATTCGATGGTAGCCTTGCCGTTTTTTCTGTCTTCTTCTATCCCGGTAGAAATTGGCAAAGCTAGGGTGTCAAAAAAGATTTCCTCGGCGGGAATTCCGTAGGCGACGGCGGCGTTATATGCGCGCTGGGCGATCGCAAATTTTTGGTCAGCAGTTCTGGCCATCCCGTCTTCGTCAATTGTACCGATAACTATGCCCGCGCCGTATTTTTTCGCCAACTCTAAAACTTGATAAAAACGCGGTTCTCCGTCTTCGTAGTTAGTGGAATTAAGCAAACATTTGCCGCCCGCAACTTTTAAGCCTGCTTCCATCTTTTCCCATTCTGTGGAATCCAGCATTAAAGGGAGAGTTGCATTAGTCACAACGCGGGAAACTAATTCTTTCATGTCGCGCACGCCGTCGCGGCCGACATAATCAACGTTGACATCGAGAATGTGCGCGCCTTCTCGCACTTGTTCCCTGGCCATTGCGACTAAACCGTCCCAGTCTTCCGCGTTTAGCAAATCGCGGCATTTTTTGGAACCGCTGGCGTTGAGTCTTTCGCCGACAATTAAGAAGGAATTCTCTTGTTCGTAGGGTTGGGCGGTGTAAATTGAAGCGGCGGAAGGTTCCCAAGTAAATTCGCGGATTTTGGGTTTAAGAGTTTTGCCAATTTCTGATAGTTCGCGGATGTGATCGTAGCGGGTGCCGCAGCAGCCACCAATGACTTGCACGCCTAAGTCTTCGACAAAGCGCATCAAGGCCATTTTTAATTCTATTGGCGTGAGTTTGTAGTGCGCGTGCCCGCCGATGTTTTCGGGTAAACCAGCGTTGGGAACGCAGGAAACGACGAAGGGCGAATGTTCGGAAAGGTATTTGACGTGTTCGGCCATGCGATCGGGCCCGGTGGCGCAGTTCAGGCCTAAAATGTCGATCGGGTACGGCTGCAAAATGGCTAGGGCGGCGCTGATGTCGGAACCGACTAACATTGTGCCGGTGGCTTCCATTGTGACTGATACCATTAACGGAATTCGCGCACCTTTTTTCTTAAATACTTCTTCAATAGCATTTAATGCTGATTTAATTTGCAGCACATCTTGACAAGTTTCGACAATAAATAAGTCAACGCCGCCGTCATAAAGTCCTTCTGCTTGTTCGGTAAAAGCGGCGGTGAGTGTGTCGAAATCGATGTGTCCTAATGTGGGCAATTTGGTGCCTGGCCCGATCGATCCTGCGACAAATCGAGGTTTTTCTGGCGTGGAAAATTCGGCGGCGATACCCTTGGCAAGTTCGGCGGCAGTTTTGTTGAGATAATATGCTTTGTCTGCCAAATCGTACTCGGCGAGTACGATGGAAGCAGCGCCAAAGGTGTCTGTTTCGATGACATCGGCCCCTGCTTCGAGGAATCCCCGGTGCACGTTGGCGACGGCTTCCGGTTTGGTGTGGACGAGATATTCGTTGCAGCCTTCGTATTCTTTGCCGCCAAAGTCTTCTGCGGTGAGGTTTTGGACTTGCAGGTTGGTTCCCATCGCGCCGTCGAAGACGATGACGGGGCGCGAGGGGTGGTGGAGGCGATCGAGGAATTTGCTATTCATAAGCGGTCAAAAAAAACGCCGGTGCTATATATTTACAATTTTATCTATTGTGCAATATTGTCAACAATTATGTGACTGTTGGCAAACGACTAATTACTTAAAGATTTAATGCTCCTGACAATAGTTCGATCGTACCTGTAATTTTACCGATCGCCCTGGATTCTTGTCAAAATTCTGTTGTGGGTGAGGCTGCGTGGGGAAAACCGGCGAGTTGCAAGGGATTTTTTCGCTTAACTGCTGACGAATTTTGCGAAAGTGCGATCGCCACAATTAAACGAGTTATATAGCAGTCCTAAATGACTCGTTTATTTTTACCCCACCCCAACCCTCCCCTAACCCGCTGGGAGTCCGTAATAAATTTAGACATGATGCGAGGATTGCTATATAACTAAAGCATTAAGATTTCTTTCTCATTTTTCTGTTGGAAGGTCTTTTAGGCAGTCGCTTAATTTCACTTTCGCCTCCTTGAACTTCTACTTGTTGGAGATTTTCTTCTACTTTTTCTATAACTTCTAAATCAACAATTTCAACATCGCCCCCGCTGATTTCTTCCTCTTCCTCAATCTCCTCCGAATTCGGTTCATTAACGATTAACTGCACGGCTAACAGAGAAGGGTGAACGGGCAATTGTGCGATTTCTTTACTAATTTCAACTTCTCCCATCCGATGCTCAATTTCCGCCGATAAATCTTCCTCGGTAGCAGGAAAGTTATCAATTTCTTGACTAATTTCAGTTTCTCTGATTTCCTTGTCTACTAGCTGCATGGATAACTGCTGCTTTTCCCTTGACAATTCCTCAACCTTAGTCGCAAGCATTCTAATCTGTTCGTTGAGAACGCGAATTTCTCGGTTTTGCTGCTGAATCATTTCTTCGGCATCAGCAAGAGTTCGATTTCTCTCTAATATCACTTCATTTTTAGTTTCTAATTCCAAAGCGCTCATAGCCGCTTTAATTACATTATAAAAATGCGGCTTAGATACATCAACTTGTTTAGCATTATGGCGACTTTTTCCCAAAAGTCCAATCTTTTGTCCTTGCTTAACAGCCAAAACAAAACCTTGATGATTTTTTATTTTTAATTCTTTGACAAAATCTACTTGAACTAAACTGCAAATATATTTGTGACAGTCAAAATAAAATTCTGCTTTCATCAAAAAGCACCCCTTTCTGCTACAGTCCCGCAGAATTATAGCATGAACAACGTTAAAACTCGAACAAAATTTATAAAAATAGGGTGGGCGCGGAGGGCTGTATGCTAATTTATAAATGTATGCGATGTCAAGAGTTGTTCAGGACTTATGCGAAAAATCGTTTGGCGCGCTAATTCTAGCAGTAATGGGCGCATTGCGCCCCTAAAAAATTAGGTTCTGCGGGCAGGAATTTAAATATTTTGGCTTAGCAAAACTCGCCAACTGCGACATATTTGATAAATTAATTGTTTTTTTTGCTGACATAAGCGATTTCCAATCCGTGACGATAATAAGCTGTTTCTAAATCAACCCTTTCAGTTTTAACATCAGGTTCTAATTCAAAAAAGCTTAGCTGAATAGGCTCATTTGTTTTTTGAGCTTTGTTAAACTTACTCAAAAGTCTTTCTTCTAAATGCTGGTGTGATTCTAAATTGCCATCTGAAAGAATGTGATTAATTTGTAAATTAAATTTTTTAAGTTTGTGGCAAAGTAAAATAGTCCTATGACAAGTAATCGGGTCTTTTTCCGCACACATTAAACTGATTTTATAATTGGCTGCGCCTTGGAGCAAGCGCTGAATTCCTGCGGAAAATAGAGGAGTTGCTGCTATGCGATCGTATAAAGCTTTACCGCTAGTATCGTAACAGCTTAAATCCTCTGGTCTTGCGCCTAACTCTTTGCCTAAAAAAACATAGTGAATGCCAACATTTGACAGAGAAGCTTTAATTTCTGATTTATTAAAATGAGGTAAATAGCGGCTGAAAGGATGCGATCGCACGTCCGCAACCGCCGTAATTCCGTGTTGTTGCAGCAGCAAAACAAACGCTTCAATACTCAGATTGGAGTGTCCGATCGTCAATAATTCCATTGCTTCGCTCTTACTATTCAGTCCGCCTGCCCCAAGGAGAGTTTTTGCAGCCCGATGGTTTCAACCTGTAGACTTCAACCTGTGGGTTTTTTCACCAACTTTTGAATCAAAAGTTGCACAGCCAGCAGCATCAAACCCAAAGACGCAAAAGCAAAAACACCCGCGCCCAAAGCCACAATCCCCATGACTAAAGTTCGCACAGCCGCGCCAATATTAATCGCAGTCACATTGTCAGAATGAATGGGCGAATTTGCAAAAGTTTGGACGATCGACAAAGTTAGGGCGTACAAAGCCGCCGCAAAGCCGCCCGCGATCAGCGAACCAATCACGCACCGCAAAATCGTCGGTGGTGTGGAAGATGCAGAGGTTGCATCTCCAGCCGAACTCAGAGGTTTAGAAGTAGAATTTGGATTAGTTAAATCAGTCATTGCGATTTTAGATTTTAGATTTTAGATTTTAGATTTTTGGTTAATTCACCAAAACTAAAATCTCTGTTGAATGACATTTTATCAGTTCTTCGATCTCCATACACTCTGCGAAAAGTTAGATTCATCTTGACCCATAGCCTATTAGACAGCTTTAACTCGGATCAGGATCGCACCCTCTTCGAGTTACACCCTCGGAATCGGCGCTTTTACATCATTTCCCTCCGACAAAATCCGAATCCCAGTATTGCTAAACTGTGCTACCCAAAAATCCAAATCGGGAGAAGCGAGATCACTTTTAACCCGTTCCAAAATTTGCTGAGCTTGCTCTGGAGACTCCGCCAGCGCAAACACCGTGGGTCCGGAACCCGACATCATCGTTCCCAAAACCCCCGCCGACTCAAAAGCCTCCCGCAACTGCAACACCTGCGGGTACACAGGTAAAGCAACTTTTTCTAAATCGTTGTGCAGCAATTGACCAATTTTCGATCGATCTTTTTGGGCGATCGCCCCCACCATCGGGCCCGAATGCAGCCGTTCCCGGCGGCACTCCAAATCTTCCGCTGCACAATAGGAACTACTGAACTGCTGGCGATAAGTTTGATACGCCCATGCAGTAGAAATACTGAGATTGCGGTACTTTGCCAACACCACAGAAAAGCCCCCTAAATCTGGCAGCGGCGACAGTTTATCCCCGCCACCAGTTGCCAAAGCCGTACCTCCAGCAATGCAAAAAGGCACATCCGAACCCAAAGTTCCCCCCAACTCTTGCAACTCCGAGTGAGTAAGTCCCAATTGCCACAGCAAATCCATCCCCACTAAAACCGCAGCCGCATTTGCAGAACCGCCCGCGAGCCCCGCCGCTACCGGAATCTGCTTGTGAATGGCAATCTCCACTCCGCCGTATTTCGCCAAAGCATCGGGGAATTGCTTCGCCAACAAATCCGCCGCTCGGTAAGCCAGGTTATTCTTATCAGGAGGGACTTGCGGGTGATCGCAGCGCACGCGAATCGTGTCCGTACCGATCGCGCGCAAGTCAATTCGATCGGCTAAATCTATGCTTTGAAGTACCATCGCCAGTTCGTGATATCCGTCGGGGCGATCGCCTATGATTTCCAGATACAGATTGATTTTTGCTGAAGCTAGTAGAGAATATGAACGCATAGGTGATTAAGCCGCAGGTGAAAGAAACCCCTGGTTGAAATTAATTGACACCAGTCCGAGTCCATTTTCTCACAACTCAAAGGAAATATTATGCAGGAAATGTGGAAAACTTTTTTTAGTTCCGGGTCATTTATTCCTCACGGTCACTGCTATCTCTGGCATACCCCGTTAGTCTGGCTTCACGTTGCCTCAGATTCTATAATTGCACTGGCATATTTTTCCATCCCGATTACATTGGTTTATTTTATTTCCAAACGCCAAGATTTGCCCTTTGATTGGATCTTTGGCCTGTTTGGAGCCTTTATCGTCGCCTGTGGCCTCACTCACATATTTGAACTCTGGACACTTTGGCATCCTACCTATTGGCTTTCAGGAACAATGAAAGCAATTACTGCCTTTATTTCATTTGCTACAGCCATACTTTTGGTAGACTTAATTCCTCAAGCCCTCGCACTTCCTAGTCCCGCACAGTTAGAATCCGCCAACCAACTCCTAGAAGCTGAAATTGTTGAGCGCCAATTAGCAGAAGCTGCACTACAACAAGCTAAAGAAGAATTAGAGATTCGAGTTGAGGAACGCACGGCAGAGTTAAAGTCTCAAACTCAACATTTAGAATTCGCCAACCGACTCCTAGCATCTGAAATTGTCGATCGCCAATTAGCAGAAGCTGCACTACAACAAGCTAAAGAAGAATTAGAAATTAGAGTTGAGGAACGCACGGCAGAGTTAACGTTTCAAACTCAACAGCTCGAACAAGCCTTGTCTGAATTGAAGCAGGCTCAATCAAAGCTAATTCAGAGCGAAAAAATGTCATCTTTGGGGCAATTGGTCGCTGGGGTTGCTCATGAAATCAACAATCCGATTAACTTTATTTACGGCAATATTACTCACACCCGCCAGTATGCGAATAGTTTGC
Organism: Microcoleus sp. S13_B4; assembly: GCF_036700885.1. Taxonomy (NCBI): domain Bacteria; kingdom Bacillati; phylum Cyanobacteriota; class Cyanophyceae; order Oscillatoriales; family Microcoleaceae; genus Microcoleus; species Microcoleus sp. S13_B4. Next base: position 125,684 of record NZ_JAUBPU010000006.1, on the reverse strand, counting down.
TAGAACTGGTGAATCTCTATCAAGAGCAGTATCCGAATCCCCTACCTATAGTTCACGAAACAATCGAGTCTGTAGATTTAGATTTTATCATTTCTGACCTGCCAAAAATATTAACTTCAATGAAAAATGGTGCCGAGCGCATTCTCGGTATTGTCAAGTCGCTGCGAATTTTTTCTCGCCATGACGAAGCAGAAAGGAAATTAGCCGACATTCATGAAGGAATTGACAGCACACTGATGATTTTGCAAAGCCGATTGAATGCTAAGCCCGGTTTGTGGAGCATTCAAGTTATCAAAGAATATGGCACTTTACCGAAAATAGAGTGCTATCCCGGACAGCTAAATCAAGTATTTATGAATATCATCGCTAATGCTATTGATGCTTTAGAAGAGGACTGCCACAGCGCGTCGATTGCAGCCAATGAAGCTAATCCCCGCATGATCAAAATTTCTACTAAACTTTTAGACAGTGAAGTGGTAGAAATCCGAATTAGCAACAACGGGCCAGAAATAACAGAATCCGTGAGGAACCACTTATTTAATCCATTTTTTACCACTAAACCAGTAGGCAAAGGCATAGGATTGGGTTTATCGATCGGCTATCAAATTATCACAGTAAGACATCAAGGCGAATTGCAGTGTATTTCTGCACCGGGCCAAGGTGCCGAATTTATTATTAAAATTCCGATTAGCCTGCAATAAACCTTTAAAAATCCCCAAAAACTTAAATTCAAATGTTAGTAGTCACACCCCACATTTCTTATAAAACAAATACCCAAATACTAGAATTATTAAATAATTCTAGTATCTAACACAATCCTGAACTTCAAACATCGCACATCATATTATTGCTCAACTTTACCCATTGATCGACGCTTAAATCTTCAGCGCGAGATTGAGGATTTATCTGTAACTCTTCTAACAAATGAACGAGTTTATCTAAATCCACAGCCCCTTTCAAATTATTTCGCAGCATCTTGCGCTTGCTACCAAATCCCAACTTAACTAAATTCTCTAAATAGCGCGGATTAACCGCCGCAGTTTCTATCTGTCTGGGAAGCAGCCGCACCACGGCGGAATCGACTTTTGGCGGCGGAAAAAAGTCTTTAGAGGGCACATCGCAAATTAACTCGCATTCTGCTAAATACTGCACCCGCACCGACAGCGCGCCAAAAGCTGTCGAACCCGGTTTAGCGTAAAGCCTTTGGGCGACTTCTTTCTGCACTAAGAGCACGATCGCATCGAAGGGTTTAGCCGCAGGAACAGATATTGTTCCCAGCAGTTTTTGCAGAATCGGGCCGGTAATATTATAAGGAATATTGGCAACAACTTTATTGGGATTTTGGAATTTCGGGAAAGCCGTTAGTTCCGCCTCTAAGTCCATTTCCAAGAAGTCGCCTTGCAGCAGTAAAAAATTGTCGGTTTTGCCGAGTTGTTTGGCTAGCTTGAGACACAAATCTCGATCGATCTCCACAGCAACAACAGACTCAGCCGCAGGCAGCAAACGCCGAGTCAAAATCCCCGTGCCCGGCCCAATTTCCAGGACGCGATCGCCATCCAAAGAAGCCGCTTTCACAATCTTATCTAAGGCTTTCTCGCTTTTGAGCCAATGTTGAGCAAACTGTTTCCGGGGTCTGGTCGATCGCATTTTTTGAATTTTTGGAGAAATCTTAGCCTGTCATTCTATCACAGCTCAATATCTTTTTCCAACCAACGGTGATGTTTATTTTTGTTAACAGGGGTTGAATTAACCAAAAAAATTGGGCAAAATAAAAGAATAAACGATATAAAAATAAATTAATTTCTTCCCAATTACCAATTCCCCAAAAATGAAATTCCAACGAGTATTTGGTACATTACCCCAAACCACAGCCAGCGCGCCCGGAAGAGTAAACCTGCTAGGCGAACACACAGACTACAACGATGGATTTGTACTTCCAACTGCGATTCCCCAGCGCACAACAGTACAAATTGGCTTCAGCAGTGACGATCGACACCATTTTTATTCAGCAGAATATGACGAACTCATAAATTATTCCGACGACGATACAATACCGCAAAAATTCGTCAGTTATATCTGTGGCTGCCTCAGACTTTTAGAAAAAGAAGGATACAAAGTACCGCCAATAAATCTCTACATTACCTCCAATGTGCCGATCGGAGCCGGTTTGTCCAGCAGCGCCGCTTTAGAAATAGCCACCCTCAGAGGACTGCGCGCGCTGCTAAACCTCCCCCTAGAGGACGTGCGCCTAGCTCAAATCGGACAGCAAGTGGAAATCCGATATGCCGGCTTGAACTGCGGCATCATGGATCAAATGGCGTCGAGTTTAGCAGACACCAACACCATGCTATTTATCGACACCCGCAGCCTCGAATGCCGCCCGATACCTTTTCCGGCAGGCACAGAAATTTTAATAATTGACAGTGGCGAAAGCCACGAACTCGCAGCAGGAAGCGGATACAACCAGCGGCGCGCCGAGTGTGAGGAATCCGCGCGGATATTGGGAGTTAAAGCTCTCAGGGATATCGCCGATCCCCAAGCTGTCGAAGTATTGCCGGAACCCCTCAGAAAGCGAGCGCGGCACGTCGTTACCGAAAACAACCGCGTGCTCGAAGCGGTAAAATCTTTACCAGCCAAACGTTTTGGCGAGTTAATGAATGCTTCCCATGCCAGTCAGCGCGACGACTACGAAGTTTCGGTGCCGGCAGTAGACACGCTGGCAGCAATCTTGCAGTCAATCCCCGGAGTCTTCGGCGCAAGGCTGACGGGCGGAGGTTTTGGCGGTGCTTGCGTAGCGCTGGTTGAGAGCGGGAAAGCGGGTGTTATCGCATCCGAGGCGATCGATCGCTACCAGCGCGCAGGTTATAGCGGCCGCGTTTTGGTTCCCGAAATTACAGTTAATTCTTAACTCCCGAACTATCTCCCGACAGGGAAGGCCACCGCACAGTCACGATCACCGAATCCTCCTCAGCAGACCAATAATGAGGCACTCCCGGTAGCCAGAGAGCATAATCTCCTTCGCGAGACAGCAAGATTTCTTGCTCTGGAAATTGCAGGCGAAACCGCCCTTTTACCAGGATAGAAAGCGTCGTGGCTGCCGCATTTACCGCCCACTGAGTCCTACAATCTCCGGCGGGGTGAGTGCCCCATTTTACCTCTAAAACAGAAGTCGATCGCGGGTCATCGCCCGGCGTCATAAAGTGACCCGCAAACCAACCGCCCCGACTGGCACCTTCAGCGCCCGCATTTCCGAAAACCACTTGAGATGACATCAGTTAATCCGGTAAACAACAAAGATGCTTATATCTGACATCGGGCATTATTTTCAATAAGCTTTTTATGGGCGGGCAGGATGCCCACCCCACAATAAATTCACTCTTTGTGGAACAGGCATCTTGCCTGTTCTGAGAATGGTGCAAGATGTTAGTTAGATCCGGAGACACCATCTAACTTATTACTTGCGACCCGAAGATTGACCTTCCGTAGTCGCTATTTCCCCAGCTTCCATCAACTGCTTAAAGCGACGCAAATCATTGGCAATTTGCTGTTCGGGAGCTTCGCCAAATAGTTTAGCAGCACCAGCACCAATTGCACCGCCCGGAGGGTTGTATTCGATGACAACTTTTACCTCAGTACCGCGTCCTGCAGATGCCGGTTGAAAGCGCACAAAACCAGAATTGTCAACATCAGCTCCTTCCACAGACGCCCAAGCAATTAAGCGATTTTCTTCTTCGCGGACAATCTCTGCATCCCATTCCACACTGTTGCCCATCGGCGCGCTGGCAATCCAGTGAGAACGTTTTTCATCAATGACAGTAACGTGTTTGAGATGCTTCATAAACCGAGGCAAATTTTCAAAATTGCGCCATAAACGGTACAATTCATCAGCAGGTTTGTCGATCGTCACTGTCTTTTCAACTTTAATGCTTTGATTCGGATCGGCAGCCGACTGCAAACCCTCCACAACCCCCAGCCCGCGAGCCGCTAAACCGCCGCCCGCAACCGCCAGCAAAGCACCTCTCAAAGAACGCTGCGACAAACCAAAAAGCACCAGCGCGCCGCCGCCAATTAAAGATGCCCAGCGTTCGGTATCGCCGCTGCTACTTTGGTTTTGTTTGTCGGAATTTGTGATTGAAGTAGATTCCATTGGTTTAAACCTGGTAAATTAATAGCGGAAAATAGCAGCTAAAGGTGCCTCGTTCGGCACTTTTTCTGGCGGCACCGCGTAAACAGTTCCGCCGTTGAGAATAGTTTGAATTGCTGCCGCATTCAACAAATCTTCGTCGCCCACTTCGGCCTCTGGGTGGATTTGCACCGCGTTCGTATCGGGATTAAAACTACCCCACTGCTGAACCCCAAGAGCAACAAACAGTCGATCGACCCGTCCAAAATAAGCAGCCGAAACAGCTTCTTTCAAATCAGCAGAAATTTTATCGCTTCCTGTCAGATCGTGGTATTGTGCGATCGCCTCTGATTGAGCCTGCGAAAACAAAGGTTCCACCAACGGGAAAGCTTCGACCCGTAACTCTTCCGGCTTGAGAAGTTTCGGATTGCCTGTAATTCCTTCTTCAACTAAATGCGCGTAGGTATTTGCTTCTCGGTAAAGTGGGAACAAATACTCAACTCCAGCTAACACTAAAGGAGCTTTTTTGTCGCGCAAATATTCGTGCAGCGCCGCATCGATGATGTGGAAATACTGCAATATTTCCTGCTGGGGTTCATCTCGGTCTGGACTTCCTTGGCCGTGAAAACTTCCCGGCTGCTGAAAAGAATTATTAGTGCCTCCTTTTGAAGTAGCAATCCTAAACTGACCATCTTTAGCAGTCGGGTCATATTGCAGAGCCTCATCAAGGCTTTTAGGCAAGTTTTCAACTTCAACTTCCCGAGCACTGTAAGACGTACACTCAATCAGCCTCACTTCCTTCTGACTGAGAGCTAAAACATAAAATAAACTCTTTCCTGTCAGCAAAGGCATCAGCGGTTTGACGTGAAAATTGTCGCTCACAACCACTAATTCATCAAAATTCACCGGACAGCTATAGTAGCGGAAAAATCCCGAACCGACAAAAATCGCCAGCAGGTTGCTTTGATTTTCCCAAAAGTTTTCCCAGTCAATTTCTGCTCGGACTGGCTCTAGCAATTCCCGAGCTTCTTTTTTGTCAAATCCGTACTCTACTATTTTGTCTTCAGCCTCTCTAATTAAATTTTTGAACCGAATTGGATTTTGTTGAATTTCTGTTCCTTGAGCGACTGGCATATAAATAGAGACGCACAATCCCGCAGATTGTTGTACCAGGGCTTTGAGTTCCTCTACAGATATTAAGTTCATCGCTGAAACTCCTTTTCTAATAAAGGGTTGTGTAATGAAAACAACCGATTCTTTAAAATGTATCTCCCCTGGCGGGGCTCCTGCGTCTGCCTAAAGTAATGCTCCCCTGCTGTAGAGCCTTTCATCCCCGGACTAAAACGGGGTTTGCAGCCGCTGTTCCAATCGAACTGCTTATCACCTAAGATAGACGCCCGTAACTGGGGCGTTACTTTACCATAATTCAGTTTAGTCGGGTTCAACTACTCGTTATATCTGATGAAAACAAAAATGTTTCTGGGGTTGCTGTGGGCAACATTTATTGCCTACACCTTGCTGCTAGCTCCTCTCGATCAGCCCGGAACGCTAACAGTTATTGAAAAACTTCTGAAATTGCAGCTAGAAGGAATTAACCCCTACCTTGTCACCCTATTCGCTCTCATGGGAGTGTGGCCGATAGTCTACGCTTGCCTCCTATTCATTGATGAGAGAACCCAAAATATATCCGCTGGGCCTGCTTTGATCGCTTCCAACGGCGCCGGTATCATCGGCTTAATTCCCTACTTACTCCTTCGCCAGCCCCAGCCACAATTTTCCGGCCGCAAAGATATGTTGATCAAAATATCAGACTCCCGCTGGACAGGCATTGTACTTTTACTAAGTACTATCTGGCTGTCAGCTTGGGCTTGGTTAAATGGAGATTGGGGAGATTATGTCAGGCAGTGGCACTCAATTTCTTTTGTGCATTTAATAACTTGGGATTTTTGCTTGATGGCTGTAATATTTCCCTCAGTTTTGGGAGACGACATGGCACGCCGCGGACTTGCGGACGATCGCATTTTTTGGGCAGTGTCTCTAGTTCCGCTGTTAGGGCCGCTAGTTTATCTTTGTCTGCGCCCCCCTCTGCCAGAATCTGCAACAGAAATCGCCACTTTCCCAATGACAGCCGGAAATTGAAACATTGAAAAATTTGGTAGTGTTCAAGTTGATGGGCGATCGACTGTATGAAGGTATGAATATTCAAGGGGCAACGGGATTGACGAACGCTCAAAAAGCGACACTGAAAGCGTTAGGGGCGTTGGTTTAACCTGTGTCGAGATTAGGGCGATCGCGTTAACTCAGCGCTTAACTTGCGGATCTTGAGTGGTGAAATTTGGTAAGATTTTGCAAACAGAGTTCCTGTCGCAACAGGTTACGCCATAAGCCATTTAGAGGAAATAGACGTTTCGCTTTTAATAAAAAATCACATTTAAGTTGTACAACTCAAGGCTTTCTGATTCTTGATTCCATTCTGCAATTCGTCATTCACCCATAACCCTAATAGGAGAAATACCTGATGTCTACATTCAAATACAACCGTCTAGACAAGAATAATGCTGCGGTTTTGCTGGTCGATCACCAAACTGGACTGTTCTCACTTGTGCGTGATATTGGTGCCGCCGACTTCAAAAATAATGTGCTGGCGCTGGCAAGTGCAGCCAAATTTTTCAACCTGCCTACAATTTTGACAACTAGCTTTGAGCAAGGCCCCAATGGAGTCATCATCCCTGAACTGAAGGAGAAGTTTCCAGATGCTCCTTTTATTCCACGTCCCGGACAAATCAACGCTTGGGACAACGAGGACTTTGTTAAAGCAGTAGAAGCAACAGGCAAGAAGCAATTGATCGTGGCCGGAATTGTTACTGATGTATGTGTTACTTTTTGTGCGCTTTCGGCATTAGAGGCAGGTTATGAGGTTTTTGTTGTCACCGATGCCTCTGGAACCTTCGATGAAGCCTGTCGCTATGCAGCTTGGGATCGAATGTCTCGTGCTGGAGTTCAGTTGGTCAATTGGTTTAGCGTTGTGTGTGAATTGCACCGTGACTGGCGCAACGATATTGAAGGACTGGGTAGTCTATTAGCAGAGTTTATTCCTGACTACAAAAACCTGATGACCAGCTATGCAGCAACGGCAAATCCTGGATCTCCCAGTAAGTAGTGAGAAAGCGCCTAGTTTATTTAGCTCCTGTGTAACTGAGTTAATATTGTCATCGCTAGGTTATCAACTTTAGGTAAAACGTAGCGGTGGCAACTACTTCGTTGTAAGTCACGTAGAGGGTGTTTTTAATAGCTATTTTCAAGGATTGTAATTCTTTTTTTAGTCATTTCATCTCATGCCCAACCCTCTCGATCGCATTCGTTAATCTCCCTTCTGTTTCCAGACGTGCTGGCGAAAATTGCCCAGCAATTAGATGTCTCTAAGGTCGTTGTTCTCAATAAAACTTTTCTCTCAGTTAATTATCTAAATTCTATGTTGGAAGAACCGTTGGCGAGCAATACCAGTGAAGAAAACTATCTAGTCACCGCTGTGATCTCTCATATCGTGAAACCGGGGCGCGAGGAAGGTTACGAAGCATGGTTTCATGGCATCGCCGCAGATGCACGAAAATCCAAGGGACATCTGGGTGTCAGCACTATTCGACCCCAGCATCACGCCCATCCTGAGTACGTGGTCATTCTCAAGTTCGATTGCTACGACAATCTCAAGACATGGCTAGAATCTGATGTTCGGCGAGAGTGGATTGAGCGATTGCAGCCCTTGATTGAAAAGCCAGAAGATATTCAAACCCTCACCGGATTGGAAACCTGGTTTACGCTGCCCAATAAATCGATGAAGGCTCCACCCCCTCGCTACAAAATGGCGTTAGTTACATGGTTGGGAGTGTTTTGTACGATTTCTATTCTCAATCGTTTGCTGGTACCGCTACTATCAGGGCTTCCTGCGTTGCTCATATCTCTGACCATCACAGGTCTGACTGTTATCCTGCTCACCTATTTGGTCATGCCGCGCTTAACACAATTATTTCGCAAATGGCTATATCCCATTCCCTAAAGTAAGCTTACTCCGGCCTAAAGGCACGGAGCTTTAGCCTCAGATTTGAGCGATCGGAAAGAGAGACAATTGTCCCTGTAGTTAACAACCTAAATTGGATCAAATTTTTCTGTCGTGATTGTCACAAATGGTTAGGATTATGCCTTGTATTAAGTCAGTGGAATGATAGGTTTTTATGGGCAGTGAATATTAGTATCTTGGCTCTACCGTTTGGTAATTTGGTATCAGTTGAAGCGTGAATTGCGTCCTTGCTAAGGGCATCACTATTTTTAACTAATTTTACGGAGGGATTAAAAGCTTTTACAACAGTTATATCTTATAGATTTGTGGGCGCGCTATCAGCCAATAGTTACCTATGTGCTCCTGATAAAGCTAGTTTAGTCTTGGTTTGGGCTTGAAATTTATTTAAGTCCCGTTAGTTGTAGGTGCAGGGTAAAAAAAAACGATTTATGCGTCAGTGCAGCTCTAAAATTAAAATAGCAGAGGTGAGTGGTTTTCACTTACCCCTACCATTTTTTGTGTGCCTTTTAACCTACCGATTGTAGCAATAACTCGCCACAGAAGCGACGCAATTGCTCCTAAAAATACTTGTCTATGTGGAGCGTCAAAATAGTGAATACTCCCAGCAAATGACCGGCGCTCATGCAAGCCAGAAATGCTGGTACGCTAACATTGTTGAAGAGAGAGGGGAAGGGCAAAGGCATTTTCGGGCCTACGTGGGGGTACCAAATTCTGCGGCTGAGAACTAGCAATGCTAAGATATTGCAAACAAACATCACCAAAGGCTTTTGCCAATTTCCTGATGCTGTGTCAGTCACAGTCGATGCTACTACTGCCAGTAAATTTGAGTTAATCATTGTTGATGCTCCTATTTTTCATAAGTTATCAGAAATGCTCGATGAGATTTCTTGCCAAAAATGCAGCAGGGGCGATCGCCTTTACGCAATAAATATCTGTTGCTGTCAATATTCACCGCGCCAGCGACACCGCCCGCACCCGTAATCATCGAATCACAGCAAGAAGTCTTTTAATGCCATTCAAAAGTAACGAAAGATACAAAGGGACCAAACCATACTCGCTGCCATTTGTAACTTTTAGCCTGTCTGGCAGTGGCGGCATTTACTCACGCTGCCAGACAGGAAACACACCTACTCATTACTGAGCAATGTAGGTAGGCAGAAAGTGAAGTATGTCACGCAGAACGCTATATCCAGCGGCGTCCCAAAGCAAATAAGCTAAGAAACCGATCATCGCTAAGCGACCGTTCCAAAGTTCTGCTTGGGGGTTGAAGCCAAACAAAAAGGCATTCCGATCTTTGCCGTTGTAAGCATTAGCCGTAGGAGGCACGTTAGTAGGACGAGTTTCCATGTTTTTACATTCCTTAACAATGTTCGCTTCTCATGGTAGCGACCTAATTTCTGCTTTGCTATCTGTCTCTAGGCTCAAGATACACACAAGTCTAAAGGAGGATTTTGAAACAAAAAATAAAGTGTTAAGTTTTGTTGCGCGAGATTTTTCAGCGATCGCCTGTATCTGTAGATACTAAATACAACTGCAAGTTGAGATGGCTTCTGTGAAAGGCTCGATCGCGCCGTAGCGACAAATAACGGCACTGGTAACTAGACAATACTGAATCCGCGCTCTGCTAGGGGCAAGAAAATTTAGTAAATTTGAACTGAAAACCCGAACACGATCGCCCTTGAGTTAACTAAAATAGGAGATAAACAGAGCGATCGGGAGAAACAGTTATCGAAACCATCTACGGCAATCTTCAAGGTTTAAAGTCCAGCCAGCTCAAGCAACTCGAAAAGCTTTACCACCAGCGACTACCGGGCGATCGCATCACCACGGCAGAATTCGCCCAGCGCGTCGCCGCCATCAGCACGGAAATAGACAAACCCATCTGCACCTACATCAACCGCCGCGGACAAGTAATTCGCGTCGGCGTGGGTACACCCCGCCAAACGCAGATTGCGCCCTTAGAATTGCCCCGCTACGGGGGAGGTCGCCTCAGCGGCATTCGCTGCATCGCCACCCACCTAAAGCCAGAAACCCCAAGCGAAGCAGCCCTCACAGCAATGGCAATTCAGCGCCTCGACGCCCTCGTTTGGCTGACACTGACGGGTGGAGGATTTCAGCGCCGCGGCGGCGGTGCGACTGGTTACATCCAAGAAACTTATCTCGCTCACCTGATACCCCAGGGAAACCAGCCAAATTTTGAGTTCTCTGTTTTGAGCGCTCAGTTAGAACCAGATTCAACTGATGAAATAGAAGAGCCTTCAATTCAAAAGTCACTAATTCAAACTCCACACTTTCCCTGGAAAATATCAGAACCGCTGAATTTGGACGAACTCGCCGACCAAGACTTTCTGGATTTGGTGGAAGGACTCGAAGCAGAGTTTGAAGCAGAGTTTGTCGCTAAGCAGGTCGATGCAGACCAAGACAAAGTGCTGTTGGTAGGTGTAATGACTCAGCACATGACTCAGTTGGAGTTTGAGGACGGGCTCGCAGAAATCACGCGACTGGTTGAAAGTGCCGGGGGTCAGGTACTGCAAACAGTGCGCCAAAAACGATCGCGCCCCAATCCGCAGACAGTCGTCGGGGAAGGCAAAGTTCAGGAAATTTCCCTCACCGCTCAGACGGTTAGCGCTAACCTTGTGGTATTCGATCGCGACCTAACCCCCGCACAAATACGGAACTTGGAAACTCAGATAGGTATCCGGGTAGTCGATCGAACAGAAGTAATTCTCGACATCTTTGCCCAAAGAGCTCGATCGAGCGAGGGTAAATTGCAAGTCGAACTCGCTCAGCTAGAGTACGCCCTGCCCCGGCTCAGAGGTCGCGGTCAGGCAATGTCGAGACAGGGTGGCGGCATCGGTACCAGAGGCCCCGGGGAAACCAAACTAGAAACCGAACGGCGGACGATCGCCAAACGCATTTCTCGATTGCAGCAAGAAGTAAATCAACTGCTGGCGCACCGCTTCCGGCTGCGGCAGAACCGGCATCATCACGAGGTACCCTCAGTCGCGATCGTCGGCTACACCAACGCCGGTAAATCGACTCTGCTCAACCTGCTCACGAATTCCGAGGTCTATGCCGCCGACCAGTTATTTGCCACCCTCGACCCCACAACCCGACGGTTGACCATTCCCGGCACTGTCACCCGGGAACCCTTGTCGATCGTCCTCACAGATACAGTGGGCTTTATTCGCGAACTGCCCCCCGCCTTGATCGACGCTTTCCGGGCTACCCTCGAAGAAGTCACTGACGCCGATGCTTTGCTGCACCTCGTCGATCTCTCCCATCCCGCGTGGCAGAGCCAAATTCGATCGGTCATGAATATTTTGACAGATATGCCCGTAACTCCTGGCCCAGCCCTTGTCGTTTTTAACAAAATCGATGCGGTAGATGGAGAGACTCTCGCCCTCGCCCGAGAAGAATTTCCTCAAGCAGTATTTATTTCGGCCGCCAAAGCTCTTGGGATGGAAACTCTCCGCGACAGACTAGCTCAGCTCATTCAATACGCCCTCTACCCTCGGTAAATACTTAAATATTTCTTTTGAGTAGTTGACATGGGGGAATATACGTACATATACTGAGGACAGATATAGTCGGACTATGAGATTATAAAAGAGTAGTCAGATTGTGCCTTGCAAAGTACAATACAGCATCTCTATTTTGCGCTTGGTTAAATAAATAATTTCCGGAGGCTCCGGTCAAGGTAAAAACACTCTTTGTTAATGGCTGTAAGGGCTATTGGTTCAGAGGTAGCAAAAAGATGTTGCTTCACGCTGTGCAAACTACCTGTGCAAACCACGGTACGTGATGTCAAGGTAAAAGAGAATAATATTATTAAAGTGTTTGGGTACTCACTTCAAGCGCTATACTATCTTTTACAGACATCCGCGAGAGAAGACATCCATTTATTGTAAGAACTCTAAAATCCTTGCCCGTCGTACAGCGCTAATCTCTAGGACTATTTCTATTTTTCGATTTTACCACTGTTTAACTAAATAGTTATGTGTACGCCACTGGCAAAACTAGCAATTGGACTCTCTGCCACAATGGCAACAGCGTTTTACTATCTAGCTGCCGCCCCTCCGGCAGCAGCAGTAGATGTGTGCGGCCCGGGAAATTATTCTAGTGCCTGTGCCCCCAGCACGGAATCAACACCAACCGCACCCGACCCGCAATTGGCGACCCAGCCGAGTTTGTCCCAAATATACACAAGCACAACAAGCCAACCTTCGAGAAACACAACTTCTATTCCTGAACCGGGTACTGCGATCGCAGTCCTACTGACAGGTGCAGGAATGATCTGTTCGTGCAAAAAGCGAAACAATCAGGTTGGTCCGCAGCGCTAGCCAGGCTGATGACCAACCTGTTTCCCTTCAAAATGTCTCCGTTTTTTTAAGTGTGGGTATTTGTTTACTTAAATTTATATAAAAAAAATTGTATAAAAAATAACTTGACACCTCGGTTGTGCGCTGCAAATAGAGCCGGATGTTTAAGGAAGAAATCTATAGGGACTTCAGTCAGGGTAAAAATAAGGAAGAAGGCAAATGCACTTCCCGGCAAGGGTTTCAGGAATGAATAACCTCGGGTGCAAAAGATAAGGTTGCTATAGCAAGTCTATTTGAGTCATGAATGTAGAACAACCTGAAACGCTTGTGATGATGGAATCGATTGTTTACAAATCAAATGGTTTTGCTATGTATAGCAATCCTGGCAGGAGTCGTAAAGTTTTTACCCCACCCAAACCCTCCCCTTATCAAGGGGAGGGAGTAAGAAATTCACAAATGATTTAGGATTGCTATATATAATAAAAATTAAAATATAAAAATTAACCTAAGATTGGTTAAGATCAATCCTTCGGACAGTTTTGGATAGGCAACCGTAGAATAAGGGTTTCAAGGCTCCCAGGCAAGTGGGCTACCAAGGAAAAATCCAGGGTTTCAGCCTATGAACTAAAAAGAGTCCGCACTAGGGTTAAGATTACAATTAAAAAATATTGTTATTGTTTGAGCGTCCCATGACCCCTAAAGTAGAAATTTACACTTGGAGAACCTGCCCGTTTTGCGTTCGTGCCAAAGCACTGCTGAAGCGAAAAGGGATTGATTTTACAGAGTACGCGATCGACGGAGATGAAGCAGCACGGGATCAAATGAGCGATCGAGCCAACGGAGCTCGCACCCTCCCACAAATATTCATTAACGACCAACACATAGGCGGCTGCGACGACATCCACAAACTCGATGCTCTAGGCCAGCTAGACCCCCTCCTAGCAGCAAAATGAGGCATTCCCTGTCGAATTTTCCGTTAGCCCAAACTTTCCTGCGACCAATTCTTAATTTTAACTGACAATGAAATTTGCATTCATCATCGATCCCCTCGCGCGACTAATTCCAGGACACGATACCAGCGTAGCGCTGATGGAGGCAGCTCAAGAGTTGGGTCACGAAGTGTGGGCGACTCAAGCCAACGAATTAAGCGTCATCGGCGGCAAAACCTGGGGAATGCTCAGCCGGGTAGCCCTCACCCCAGTAAAAGTGGTAGATGGACGCTGGGAGGCTGCTGAGGCTTGGTACCAGGTAGAACAGCCTACTTTGCAGCCTCTCGAAGCAATGGACGCAGTATTTATGCGGACAGACCCCCCAGTCAACATTCCTTACCTCTACGCTACTTACCTTCTAGACGGCATCGATCCGGCTAAAACTTTGGTAGTTAACAGTCCCAAAGGATTGCGGGCGGCGAATGAAAAGATGTATGCTTTGCAATTTGAGGGAGCGATCCCCGAGACAATTGTTTCTCAAAACAAGCAGGTAATTCGGCAATTTGTTGAGAAAAAAGGAGCGGCAGTTCTTAAACCCTTGGGCGGCAAAGCTGGCGAGGGGATTTTGTTTTTGGAAGCGGACGATCGCAATCTCAACTCCCTGGTCGAAATTAGCACTCAACAAGGGCAAATTCCAGTGATGGTTCAGACTTATCTGCCGGAAGCAAAAGAGGGAGATAAACGGATTATATTGTTGAACGGCAAGCCCATCGGTGCTATCAACCGCATTCCCACTGGCAATGAATTTCGCGGCAACATGGCCGTCGGCGGCCGAGTCGCAAAAACCGAAATTACCGATCGCGAACTGCAAATTTGCACTCAGTTAGAACCAGTGCTGCAACGAGACGGACTGTACTTTGTCGGCATTGATATTATTGGCGGTTATCTCACAGAAGTTAATGTCACCAGCCCTACAGGGATCAGAGAAATTGACTTGTTTAATGGCGTTAGTTTGGGTAAAAAAGTAATTGAATGGGTAGTTAGTCATTAGTCAGTAGTCATTAGTTATGACTTATTAGTCATTAATTAGTCGTTATTAGTTATGACTTATTGGTCATTAGTTATTGGTCGCAGCTAACAAATAACAACTAACAACTAACAACTGCCAACTACCAACTACCAACTGCCAACTATCAACAGCCAACAGTCAACAGTTAACAGTCAACAGTCAACAATTATTAAATTATGTCAAAAATTGGCGTTGCAGTAGTCGGTACCGGTTTCGGTCAAAAAGTACACCTTCCCGGATTTCAGACCCATCACCGGACAGAGGTTATGGCTGTTTACCACCGGAATTTAGACAAAGCAAAGGCGATCGCCTCTACCCACAATATCCCCTACGCTTGCGACTCGATCGCCGATATAGTAGCCATCCCAGAAGTAGCGGGCGTCAGCATTTCCACGCCGCCATTTTTGCATTTTGAAATGGCAAAAACCGTCTTGGAAGCAGGCAAGCATTTATTATTAGAAAAACCCACAGCCCTGACAGCCAATGAAGCCAGGGAAGTTTACCGATTGGCAAACAACGAATCTAAAACCGATTTTAACAAGGGTGGTTCCAGAGCAATTGCCACAATGGACTTTGAGTTTCGCTTCATCCCCGCATGGCAAATGCTAGCAGAATTATTGGCAGCAGAATATGTGGGAGAAAAGCGTTTAATTAAGATTGATTGGCTGGTGTCGAGCCGCGCTGATGCTAATCGCCCCTGGAATTGGTACGCGCAAAAAGAGCGAGGCGGCGGAGTTTTGGGCGCGACGGGTTCTCACGTTTTTGATTATATTAGCTGGCTGTTCGGCCCGCCCCAGAGGCTTTCTGGGCAATTGATTACAGGAATTTCGGCGCGACCTGATCCAAATGATTCGGGAAATTTAAAATTAGTTGATGCCGATGATTCGTGCACGTTGATGTTGGAATTAGCCGGGGGAACTCCTTGTCAAGTTTGTTTGAGTTCTGTTACTTATCAAGGGCGGGGACACTGGGTGGAAATCTACGGGAGTAAGGGTACGTTGGTGTTAGGAAGCGACAACCAGCAAGATTACGTCCACGGATTTCGCTTGTGGGGTTCCCAAGGTGGAGAACCTTTAGCTGAAATCAAAATTCCTCAAAGATTGGAGTTTCCTCAAGTTTATCCAGACGGGAGAATTGCACCGTTTATTCGAGTAGTAGATAGGTGGGTAGAAGCGATAGATGCAGGTAAATCGTTGATACCATCACTCAGAGAAGGGGTTTACTCACAGTTGTTGATGGATTTGACCCAGGAGTCGAATGCTACGGGAACTTGGGTAGATTTACCTAATATAGATAAATTTTTGGGCACTAAGTAAAAGTGAAACATCCCCAAGCAATCTCACGCACTCGATCGCACCCCAAACCCGATAAACTACAAATAGAGAAACTCAATCCAACCCTATATCCAGAGTCGGTAGTTGTGAATGGCGCGCCCTGAAAGTCCTTGCCTCAGTATAGCGATCGCTCGCCTGAGAACCGCTGGGGCAAACCATTTTGCCACTTGGGTTCTACAAGCTCCCTATCCCAGCGGGTACGTTCACCACGACTGTATGTGGCCCGATACCCTATCCCAATCTTGGAAAGCTTGGCAGGAAATGTTTTCGCCCTCCGGGACAATTCACGAATTGCCCCTAATTCCTGATGGCAGTTTCGTGTCGCCGGAAAACAACCAGAATCTACTGGCAGAAATTGAGCAACGAAGTCCTCAGTCGCTAGATCTACCTCCAGCGACACCCTCTGTGCCGCTCGACCTCGCTCAACAAGGGTGGGGCGACAAAGGGGGTCAGCATCCGCCTCGGCCACCGGCAAGCTACAGCAGCCGCCTGATGCAGCATTTGGGGATTAATCTTTGGCAGTGGCTGTTTGAAGGGCCGATTCAGGGTAGTCTCCAAGAAAGTAAAGGTATCGCGATCGGGCAAAATCTACCCCTGCGAGTGCGTGTAGATTTGCGCGAACCGTATTTAATTGCTTTACCTTGGGAAATTATGCAGCCTCAAGCCGGTCAACCGGCAATTTCTCTGTCCCAGCAACTGCTTTTTAGCCGCACTACGAGCAATGTTGAACCTTTGCCACCCCTGCAGCCTGCAGAGTCGCTCAATATTTTGCTAGTTTTGGGACAAGCAGAACCCGGCCGCGGTGCTAATTCTCAATTTTCCAACAGCAATAACGGTCATTTGCAGTTGGGAGAAGAAGCACTCGCCTTAGCTGGCATTCTGGAAAGTGCTTTTCAAACCGACGACAGCGGCAAATATTTTGACATCAGCGTTCCGACTCGCGTCGATACTCTAATCGAACCTACTCCGGCGGAACTCATTTCTCGGCTGGAAACGCAAGCTTACAACATTCTGTTTTACGCCGGCCACGGGATACCGGGCCCCGACGGCGGTTTGCTGTTTTTGGGGCCGGAAACAGCGATTAATGGTACTGAACTGGCTCAGGTGTTAGTTCGCTGCCGCGTGACTCTGGCGGTGTTTAATGCCTGCTGGGGAGCTCAGCCGGCGGTGGAGAGGCTGCACTCAACTAATGGCCAGCAACAGGCGATCGCCCGCAGCAGTTTGGCTGAGGTACTGATCCATCACGGGGTGCCTGCGGTGTTGGGGATGCGGGACTCGATCGCCGATCGCGAGGCCCTGAGTTTTATCCAAACTTTTGCTCAAGCTTTGGCCGGGCGGATGTCGATCGATCGCGCCGTCGCCGTCGCCAGACAGCAGTTACTAACGCTCTACAAGTTCAATCAACCGGCTTGGACGCTGCCTGTGCTGTATATGCACCCTGAGTTTGACGGTCAGCTAACTGAGCCGGTAGATGACCTCAAAACAGAATTGCCTTTAAATTCTTCTACTTGGCTAGGACGCTTGCCGTCTTGTGCTTACTTGCGGGGGCGCGATGGACCAAATGCCAAATCCACCGAATCGACCAATCAAGTTTGGCCCATTCGCGCCGGTATGGTTCGAGTCGGACGCTGGGAAGAAAACGACGTAGTGATTCGAGAACAGTGGGTTTCTCAAAAACACGCCGAGATTTTCTGCCGAAACATTATCGGAGATAGCCGGGAAGAACCTAGCTACTTCTTGCGCGATTTTTCTCGCTATGGGACTCTAGTTTTGGGATCTGAGGGATGGCAGAGAGTTCACCACCAAGAATTGCTGCTACGCAGCGGGACTCAGCTAAAATTTGGCAGTTCTCAAGGTCAGATTTTTGAGTTCACTATTGAGGTTCCCAAAACTTCGGGCTACAGTGAGACTGATTGCGGAACGAATTAAGATGCGGGTGTAGCTAATGAAGGCAAGCGGCGAGCGGCACAGCAAAGTTCTGGGCGTTGAGTCTCCAGTCTGAATTTAAAAGAGTTATTCACAACTCGCAACTGGCGTTTTGCTTTCGTCCCGGTTCTGTATTTTCTTTTTCCCACTTAGGTATTACATCATGGCTACCCAATCTCCTGATTCTGAATATTTTCGCGACTCACAAACTCAGGCCCAGATGGAACTTCTCACCACAATAGTTCAGACTGATGTTGCTTATCCCTGGAATCCTGCACAGCTTGAATCAGAATCTTATTTGGCTGCCCTAGAGCAGGAATTTGCACTGTCTGATTCCTTCAGCGACAGCGATATTGCCCTGAAGTCGCAAGTTTTATTCGCGCAATTAGAACAAGTTTGGCTGACGACTGCTCTGCAAAAGTCTTTGCGCGAAAAATTTGCTCGCGTTCCTCAAGATTTTCTGGCCAGCATTGCTCAAAGCGTGCAAAACGCAACTGTTAAGTATCAATCTTTAGCTGATCAAATGGTAGAGTGCGTTTTAGATATTTTGCCTCAGTGGGGTGAGGAAGATTTGCAGGTGTTGGCACGTCCTTTGGCTTATGCCATGCGAGATGTTGATTCGGAAGCGGGGGAATTAGTCATGGCGACTAAAAGACCTTGGGCCCAATTGTCGGAAATAGAACAAGCCAGAGTTAGTTTGGCTGTCGCCCGCTATGCAATCTCGCAATTAGAAATTGCTGATTAGTTCTTTGAGGGCTGAGTTTTTGTGCTGCGATAGCGGTAATTTTTTTTATTAATATACAATTAATCTACCTTTAGTTAGATGTCAAAATCGTCTAATTGTGAAAGCTTTAGGATTGCTATAGTTTGATAGCAATCCTATTTGGTTTGTAGACAAGATAATTTTTTTGAAAGATAGCAATCGCGCCTGACCGTTACGACTGAGAGGTTGCAACATTTTCAATCAGCTTTTTATCGGCGGCGTTGGAGCAACGGCCCACAAGAAATATTTTTTATTGTGGAACAGGCCCGAAAGCCTTTTGCAGGAATGTCAGCAAAAGGTAAGTTAGGAGGTTCTTAATTGCTGAAATCCTTGCCGAAGATTGCTTCTGACTTCTCTCCTAGGTAACTTTAGCCAGGTTGGGACTCGCTTAGCAGTTTGGCAACAGCAAGCAAGATGAATTATCATACAATGGTCAGAATGTTAAAAAATGTAAATATAGTAATGGGGGTGTGTCGGAATTTTCAATTGAATTAAAAAGTGGACAGCAGGAAACCGTTACTGTTGCATGCACGATCGGGACTTTAAAATTATTTTATGACAACTTCAAGATTTGATATTCAAGACTTGAAACGCCGCTTTTGGCGGATTTCGCGGGTGCCGGCGGCAACGCTAGTCGTGTTGGGGGCAGTTGCTTTCGCAGGTGCGATCGCCGGAGCCTGGTTTTCAGGTGAAGGTACTCTCAGCGATATTTTTGCCACAATCAACACTTGGCAGCAAAACCCGCCTGTGTGGGTGCAAGTGCCTGCTACGAGCAAGATGTATTTGTTAGTGCCGACTATTGCGCTTGTCTCCGTGGCTTTAGCTGCAATTAAAATTTCCCCTCAACCGCAGAAATGGTCGCGCGCTGTAGTAGTTGCAATAGTTCTGGCTTTAACCATTCGCTACGTTTTATGGCGATCGCTCGCTACTCTAAATTTAACCGATCCCCTCAACGGTATCTTTAGTTTGGGGCTGTTTTTCCTAGAAATGCTACTGGTTTTTAACACCAGTATTCAACTGTATTTAATGCTGAGAATGAAAGACCGGCGTCGAGAAGCTGATCGCATGGCAGTTGCAGTTGAAGCTGGAAACTTCACCCCGCCCGTAGATATTTTGATTCCAACCTACAACGAACCGGCTTTTATTTTACGGCGCACTGTAATCGGCTGTCAAGCTTTAGATTATGCCAACAAAAAAGTATATTTGCTCGACGATACTAAGCGGCCTGAAATCAAGTTGCTGGCTAAAGAACTGGGATGCGAGTATATAACCCGACCCGATAATATTCACGCCAAAGCTGGAAACATTAACCATGCCACAGCCCTAACTAATGGAGAACTAATTGTAGTTTTCGATGCAGATTTCATTCCCACTAAAAACTTTTTAACTCGAACAGTAGGATTTTTTCAAAATCCCGAAATCGCCCTCGTTCAAACCCCGCAAACCTTTTACAACCACGACCCCATCTCCCGTAATTTAGGTTTAGAAAATGTGCTCGCGCCGGAAGAAGAAATATTTTACAGGCAAATTGAAATCATCAAAGATAGCGCCGACAGCGTGGTTTGTTGCGGTACATCTTTTGTAGTGAGGCGGAGCGCTTTAGAAGCAGCGGGAGGCTTGGTCACAGATTCAATCTGCGAAGATTATTTTACCGGAATTCGGCTGTCAGCAACCGGATATCGCTTAGTTTATTTAGATGAAAAATTGAGTGCTGGTTTGGCGGCTGAAAATATAGAGGCTCATCTAAATCAAAGGCTACGCTGGGCGCGAGGCACGCTTCAGGCATTTTTTATTGATTCCAATCCTTTAACAATTCGCGGTCTCACCTTCGTACAAAGGCTGTCTCATTTGGAAGGATTGCTGCACTGGTTTACCAGTTTAACCAAGGTTTTATATCTGTTGATACCTTTAGGTTATTCGTTTTTCGGCATAATTCCTTTGCGGGCAAGTGCGCGGGAATTGCTGTACTTTTTCCTGCCTTACTATTTGGTGCAACTTACTGTGTTTTCTTGGCTTAACCGCAGATCGGGATCGGCTTTGCTTTCCGATATTTATTCGTTCGTCCAGTGTATTCCTTTAGCGGTGACGGTAGTGAGTTCCATGCTGAATCCTTTTGGGAAAGGGTTTCAGGTGACGCCAAAAGGAATGGCGAGCGATCGCTTTAGTTTTAACTGGAATTTGGGATGGCCTTTGATTGTCTTGTTTGCAGCTACAGCAGTCAGTTTTTGGCACAATTTAAATATTAATTTATTTAAAAATGTTGGCACCGTACAGTCAATATCAGAAAGTGCACATTTGTCAAAAGGAATGAGTTTGGGATGGATTTGGAGCGCTTACAACCTGCTGATGATCGGGATTGCATTACTGATTTTGGTGGATATTCCTAAGCCGGACATTTACGAATGGTTCAATTTACGCAGGGTTGTACAATTGAATATTGGCGGTCAAAGTTTTTGGGGTGTAACCACTGTCATTTCGGAAAGTGGCGCTGAAGTTGCTCTGACGCAGTGGCCTAGTTTTGCGGTGAAAAATAAAGGCAGTAAAGAGAGTTTTACAGCAGCAGAGATTTTGCCAAAATATGCCTTTGAGACAAGTTTATCTCAGGGTCAAATAAAAGCTATCCCTCGCAGTGCGGCAGTCAAGGCAAGGAGATCGGTAGCGCCGTCTGTTCTTGAGTTGGGTACTAAGGGGAGTTTTGCCAAAGGTTTGATTGATTGCGATTCGGCGACTCTGAAAATTATGGAAGAGAACTGTTTTATTCCTGTGGCTAAGATTGAGTTGGTGAGCGATAAATCTCAGTTGGGGTCTAGTATTCGGGATGGGAAAGAGTGCAGTTTTGTGGAATTTCCCACTGTGCGAATTGCGTTCGATCGCCTAAACATTAGCCAGCACCGTTGTTTGATCGAAATGCTGTACTGTCGGCCGGGCCAGTGGCAGCGCCAGGAAACTCCTGGAGAATGGCGATCGCTGTGGCTGTTGCTGAGAATTGCTTTGAAACCGAGGGCTGTTTTTGAGAGGAATAGGTCAGTTAGACCGATCGCAGTTTCGCAACTTTAGAGGGAATTTCTCCTCGTTGGGAATTTTTCGCCGCAGATATCAGCAATCGACTTTTGCGGACTTTTGCGAACTTGGCACTCCTGAAGCCAAAAATTGGGGAATTGGGCGAAAACTCCGGTTAGTCGTGGTACACTCCACTAAGCTGTATATCCCGCTGAGCGCAAATAAATCGCCGTTTAATGTGGGGCTACGGCCCTTTAAAAGCGACCAAGTGCAGGATTTGGCGCAACGGCAAGGACTCGATTGGTCAGCGGAAGATGCCCAGCAACTGACGGGTTTTGTAAACAGGAATACCTATTGAGTACGGGTAGCTCTTTATCATATCGGGCGTGGGGATGTCACTCTAGAGCAAGTGTTGCAAAACTCTCCCATCTCTGCCGGAATTTATGGCGATCGCCTAAAACGACAACTGTGGAACATATAACAGCAGCCAGAGTTGCTGGCATCATTCATGCGAGTGGTAAAAAGCAGCACACCTGTAGAATTGGATGTAGTGGAGACATTTAAGTTGGAAAGTATGGGGTTGGTAAATTTACAAGGCAATCTGGCGACGGTAAGTTGTGAGTTGTATAGACAGTATTTTGGCGATCGTTTGAAGTAGCAGTCGATCAGATTTTTCAGGAAGACCGAGCGAGCAACGCTAAGTTGTCATTTGTATCATGCTACGTTGTTTTGCTTGCTTTGCTTTTATCCGAGCTGCAATAACAGCTAAAAGAGCGTAACAACTTACCTCTTATACCAATTTAATGTGAAGTTGCACATATCTCGATCCCCCTAAATCCCCCTTAAGAAGGGGGACTTTGATCGGAATCTTGTTCCCCCCTTATTAAGGGGGGCTAGGGGGGATCGGATTCTATGCAACCTCATAAAAAATTGGTATTAGCAGCTTTAATTATATAACTAGCAATTTGCGTTACTACCATAACTGAAACACATTTTGCGATCGCTTGGAGGAAGTTACATTTGAAAACGGGCTCTTTAACTGTTGTCGGGACGGGAATTCAATTAGTTGGTCATCTGACCTTAGCAGCGAAGGCGTGGATCGAGCAAGCTGACAAAGTTCTGTTCGCCGTAGCCGATCCTGTTACTGCTAAATGGCTACAGACACTCAATCCCTTCGCAGAAGCCTTACCTTACAATACCAACAATCAGCGGCGTAGAGAAACTTATCGAGAAATGGTCGATCGCATTTTAGCTGAAGTTCGTCAGGGGTTGAATGTTTGTGCAGTTTTTTACGGTCATCCCGGTGTTTTCGCTTACCCCACCCATGAAGCGATTAAACAGGCGCGTCGTGAAGGCTATAGGGCGCAAATGTTACCAGGAATTTCAGCGGAAGATTGCTTATTTGCTGATTTGGGTCTTGACCCAGGACGCAACGGATGTCAAAGTTTTGAAGCCACTGACTTTCTGATTCGGAGGCGGAAATTTGACCCGACCAGTGCTTTAATTTTGTGGCAGATTGCGACGATCGGCAATCTGGGTTTTTATGAAGAAGGGATTCAATTGCGCGGTTTAACTGTGTTAGCTGAAGTGTTAGAAACATACTATGGTTCTGACCACGAAGTAATTGTTTACGAAGCAGCGGTTTATTACCCGGTTTGCGAGCCAGTTATCCAGCATATTCCTGTGTCCAAACTGGCTGAAAGTCGTGTTACTCTAGTTTCGACACTTTATGTTCCGCCTCAAGCGCCTGCACCTGTAGACAGTGAAATGATGGCACGGTTGGGTATGTCTTTTGCTAAAGAAACTTAAGGTATTTTGCCAAGATAATGTAGTAAAAACTACACTTTTTATCTGCTGGATAAAAAGTGTATGTGTTAGAGGAGAAAAAATGTGCTAAAGTCGCTTTATATAGAACAAAACCCTGACGATGGGAAGGCTCTGGCTCATCGGGGTGAAACTCATCGGCTGACAGGAAATTTTGAAGCTGCGTTAGATGATTTCAACCGATCGCTCGACTTGGAACCTAACAATGCTTGGGCGATCGCACACCGGGGCGAAACCTATTATTTGATGAAACGCTATCAGGAGGCATTCGCAGATTTCAACCGCGCCATTGAACTGAACCCTGATTATAATTGGGCGATCGCTCACCGAGGCGTAACCTATCGCTTTCTGGGAGAAGCATATTACACAAAGGCACTGGCTGACTTGGATCGAGCAATTGAGCGTCAGCCGGATTACGTTTGGGCGATCGCTTATCGTTGCCGCATCTATGAGTTGATGAAGTGCTACAAGCAATCCCTGATTGACTTTGATCGCGCGATCGCCCTTGACGAAACTATATTTGCGGGGAAAAATTGGCAAATTGAGAAAGGGTTGATTCTTTGCTATGACGGTCAATATTCTGAGGCGATCACCTGTAGCGAAGAGAGGTTGCAACAGGTTTCTGATGACACGACAGCTTTGTACTGTATTGCAGTAGCTAAGGCGCGTTGGCAGGGAGTGGACAAAGCAGCAAGCGAAATCGAGCGATCGCGAACAGCATTGCTTTCTCAATGGGAAACGGGCGATCGGGGAGATATTCTCTACCGACTCTGCGGCTTAGCAATCTTGACAGGTAACTGCGAACAAGCATGGGAATATCTGCGAGAAGCTATTCCGATCAATGATGAAGCCATTGAGTTAGTTGGTCACGACCCAGCTTGGTTGGATTGGCGGGACGACCCGAGAACTCAGGCATTACTCGCTAGTTAAGTGTTTGAGAAAACAAATTTCAAGTAATTAAACATCAAGTGTCTTTTCAGGATAATTTTATGCAGATGGATATCAGCGATATGATGATGGCTCAACAAGCAGAAACTCTTCGCTTGTCAGGGGCTTACGAACAGGCGATCGAGATCTTTGAACAACTCCAAATGTATCCTGACAATGCTTGGGTTAATGCTCACTTAGGAGCAACCTATTACCATGTGATGGATTATGGGAAAGCAAAACATTATTTAAAGAAAGCGATCGACAAAAACGATAGGTATTTCTGGGCTCATGCACAGCTAGGTGAAACCTATCGTCTTCGAGCAATTACGGAAAATAACAGAAGGCCAGAATATGTTGAAAAGGCGATCAAGCATTTCCAAAAAGCGCTTGACTCTAAACCACCAGAAGACAGTAACTATGCGTGGGCATTAGCTCACTTGGGGGCAACCCATCGCCTGTATATAACTAAAGGTATCATCCAATTCCTGAAGGAGCCGATATCTCAGCAACCTAATCCAGAGAATTCTTGCGGAAAAGAAAACATAAAACACCACCACGCAAAATACGCTTTGAAATGCCTTAACAGAGCGATTGAACTCATGCCTACATACGCTTGGGCATGGGGTATGCGATCGACAGTTTACAGATTGACTCAAGACTACGAAAATTCATTCTGGGATTTGGAAGTTGAAGCTGTAATAGCTCCCAGTATGGAGATTATGCAACAGTCTTCTTCTCCCGTTCCATTCTTGAAAAGTGGCAGGGTAAATCTTTACGAACACGCTTTCTTGTCTTTTTATTTGACCAAGAAACACTCAGACCCAGAGGATAAAAA
This sequence comes from Microcoleus sp. S13_B4, assembly GCF_036700885.1. Classification (NCBI taxonomy): domain Bacteria; kingdom Bacillati; phylum Cyanobacteriota; class Cyanophyceae; order Oscillatoriales; family Microcoleaceae; genus Microcoleus; species Microcoleus sp. S13_B4. Next base: position 100,554 of record NZ_JAUBPU010000006.1, on the reverse strand, counting down.
AATACACTACATTAGGGCGCTCGCTTTTCTCCAACAAGCTTTGATACTTAGTCCAGGTGACTTGATGGCTAAGCTAATTCTCACCATAATTGAAGCTAACCAAAAGAAGGAAGAAAGAGGGTCATTAAAACCAAATGACATTAAAAATATTCAAAGAAAATTAGAGCAGTTTTTTGCAGATACAGAAGTGGAGTTTTGCCAAAAATTAAAAAAGGTATTACGACATCAAATTAATGTTCCAGAACCCTCAGTTAGTATAGAACAGTTGAAATGGATAAATAGTCATGCTGAGGAGGGACATAAATTAAAGAAGCTTGTTTTGGAAGAGGTGATAAAGAACCCTACATCAGGTGTTGAAAAAGATCCTCAATTATGGCTATGGAAAAACTTTGAGGTGACAGAGATGTGGAGTTATATTCTTTTCTTTCTTGCCGAAGTAAGCCATCTTCTGGGAAACAAAAGTAATATTGGTACAGAAACGGCTTATCTAGAGCTTGCATTCCTCATCAATCCTTACTACGTTACAGAAAGGCTTTATCAAACTCCAGTGTTTTCACATGAAGACAGAGTAAAGATATTTAAAAAGTTGCACGATGATGGAATAGTGTTAAAATTTTCTGAACCCAATTAATGAAACCCTTAATTGCCAGAAAATCAACTGAAAAAATCAATGACGATTAGTTTAGTTCTTCACTGTTCGCGACCTTAGAGATTTAGGAGAATATCCCATGAGTAACCTATTGGATTTATTAACAGATTTAGCACTTGACACGAAGAAACAAAGTGCTTTCCTCAATAACCCCAGTTCCTTAATGGACGAAGTGGGTTTAACGGAAGCAGAACAAACTGCAATGATGAGTGGTGAAAATGCTAAAATTGCCGCACTCTTTGCAGACGAACGAGTGCCGCTTGCCATTACTGCCGTCGATCCCGGCCCCGATCCCTTGCCAGATCCAGACCCTTTTCCTCCTTCTCCACCGTCAGACCCAAAACCTGAATCTGACTAGGATGTGGATTTGAAGTCAAACCACTAATAATTTTATACACTTGGGAAAGTAGATTGATATTTCACAAGCTCAAACCGCACTTGTTGCGGTTTTTTATCCTCAAAACCTAATTATGCAAAATTACCAAATTACTGAAAAACTGCATGAGAGCAGTAACTCGTTAGTCTATCGCGGATATCGGCAAGCAGACAATCTGCCTGTTATCCTCAAAATGCTCAAACAAGCCTATCCTTCACCTGAAAAAATTGCCTGGTTTAAGCGAGAGTATGAAATAACCCAAAACATTTACTTACCAGGCGTAATAGATGTTTACAGCTTCCAAAACCTAGAAAATCAGTGGGTAATTGAGTTAGAAGATTTTGGTGCCGAATCCCTCAATCAGATAATCGCTAAGAAACAATTTACAATTGCTGAATTTCTCCATCTGGCAATTGAGATTGTTGACATTCTCGGTCAGGTTCACCAGCAGCACATTATTCATAAAGATATTAACCCATCAAATATTGTTTTCAATCAGCAGACAGGTAAGCTGAAGCTAATTGATTTTGGCATTTGCACAACACTGTCGCGAGAAAACCCAACCTTTCGCAACCCGAACGTATTAGAAGGAACGCTAGCTTATCTCTCGCCAGAACAAACAGGTCGCATGAATCGAAGAATCGATTACCGCACTGATTTTTACTCGCTGGGGATAACTTTTTATGAATTACTAACCGGACAGTTACCTTTCCCCACGAATGATGTTTTGGAATTAGTGCATTGTCATATTGCTAAACAACCTATCCCACCGCACGAAGTCAAACCAGAAGTTCCACCTATTATTTCGACCATTGTGTTGAAATTAATGGCAAAAAATGCTGAGGCACGCTACTTGTCAGCATATCAAATAAAGGCAGATTTACAAGAATGTCTCAGACAGTGGCAGAGCAAAGAGCAAATTGATCCTTTCCCAATTGCTCGGCACAATATTTCCGATCGATTTCAAATTCCCCAAAAACTGTACGGGCGAGAACGGGAAGTTTCTGCCTTATTAGCTGCTTTCGAGCGAGTTAGTCAAGAAACCAGTGAAATGATGCTGGTTTCTGGATATTCTGGGATTGGAAAAACAGTATTAATCCAGGAGATATATAAGCCGCTGACTCAACAACGGGGCTATTTTATTTCGGGTAAATTTGACCAGTTTCAACGAGATACTCCCTACGCATCCTTAATTCAGGCATTTCGTTCATTAGTACGGCAGTTACTAACAGAAAGCGATGCCCAAATTAGCAAGTGGCGAGATAAAATCCAAGCAGAATTAGGGGAAGCTGGAGGGGTAATCGTTGAAGTTATTCCTGAAGTAGAACTAATTATTGGTTCCCAACCACCCCTACCAGATCTGCCTCCAGCAGAACAGAGGAATCGCTTTAATTTGGTTTTTCAAAAATTTATTAATATATTCACTCAGCCCGAACATCCGTTAGTAATTTTCTTAGACGATTTGCAGTGGGCAGATGGAGCCTCGCTGGAATTAATTCAACTGCTGATGACAGTAGCAGATCGTAAATATCTATTTTTTATTGGCGCATATCGCGATAATGAAGTAAGCTCGGCACATCCGCTAATTCATACATTGGAAAATATTGAGAAAGCCAAAGCAACAACAATTAATAAAATATTCTTGACACCTTTAGCATTAACCGATATTACGCAACTTTTAGTTGATACACTTCTTGCGGAATCAAAAAATGCTAAGCCACTTGCCGAATTGCTCCAACAAAAAACTGGTGGCAATCCGTTTTTTATCAATGAATTCTTAAAATCACTGCATTCTGAAGCATGGTTGTATTTTAACTACGAATCTCAGCAATGGCAGTGGGACTTAGAACGAATCAAAGCGCAACCGCTTACAGATAACGTTTTAGAACTAACGAGCAAAAATTTAAAAAAACTCCCGACAGCAACTCAGGCAGTCTTAAAATTAGCAGCTTGCGTAGGAAATCAGTTTGACTTGAAAACACTAGCGATTATCTACGAAAAATCTCTTCAAGAAACAGCAACAGATTTACGGTCAGCACTCCAATCTAATCTAATTATACCCCTCAGCCATGCTTATCAGTTGGCGGAACTTGATGTAGCAGGTTTGTCAGATCGGTTAGTTGCAGAATACAAATTTGCTCACGATCGCATTCAACAAGCAGTTTACTCTCTCATCTCCGAAGCAGATAGACAGTCAGTACATCTGCGAGTGGGAAGGTTATTACTCCAAAATACATCATCTGAAGAATTGTCACAGAAGCTGTTTGATATTGTCAATCAGTTAAACAAAGGCCGTGCGCTGATCGAGCGACAAATAGAGCGATACGAGTTAGCTCGATTAAACTTAAAGGCAGGTAAAAAAGCCAAATCTTCAGCGGCTAGCCAACCAGCTTTCAATTACCTTCAGATCGGCTTAAGTTTGTTAAATAAAAAGAGTTGGTTGCAGCAGTACAACCTTACCTTAGATTTGCATTTAGAAGCAGCAGAAACAGCTTATACAATTGCCAACTACGATGAAATGGAGCGCTTAGCTGGGGTAGTTTTACAAAAAGCCCAAACGTTGTTAGAGAAAGTAAAACTCTATGAAATTAAAATGCAAGCTTATTGCGCCCAAATGAAATTCCTAGAGGCGATCGACATTGGGCTAGAAGTTATGAAATTATTAGGGGTAGAATTACCGCAACGACCGAACCAATCCGATCTGGCACAAGAGATGGAGCAGATAAAATCTGCTTTAGCGGGCAGGCAAGCCCAGGATCTAATCGACTTACCGCAAATGACCGACCCGTATAAACTAGCAGCTATGCGGGTGATGAACTACTTATTTGGCCCTGCGTTCATAGCAATTAATCAACTGAGCTTGTTAAATTGGTGCCGACAGGTAAATTTATCGATTCAGTATGGTAATTTTGCTGGCTCTGCTTTTCCGTATGTAGGTTACGCACTGATCCTCTGCTCGTCAGGAGAGCTTGACGCTGGCTATCAGTTTGGTCAACTTGCTTTGAAATTACTAGAACGATTCAAAGATAGAACATTCAAAGCAAGAGTTTATGCAATATATAAGGGATTTCTCAAGCATTGGAATGAACCGCTCAAAGACACATCTTCTTTGTGCATAGAAGCTTATCAAAGTGGGATAGAAACTGGAGATCTTGAATATGCTGCTAGTATTAGGCAGAGCTATGCTTATGCTTTGTACCTCAGCGGTGTGGAGCTGAGCGATGCCAAGAAAGAGATGGCGAAATCCCTTGAAGTTACTTATCAAACTAAACAGGAAGCATATATTCATTGGAATCAAATCTTGATGCAGGCGATCCTGAACTTGGTGGAACAAGTAGAAAATCCCTGCTATTTGATTGGCGAAGTATACGACGAACAAAAGATGATGCCAGTCCATCAAGCAGGTGGCGATCGAACTGCGCTCATGCACGCTTATTCCCATAAAGTTATCCTCTGTTATCTTTTCGAGGAATTTCAGCAAGCTGTGGAGAATGCAGACCGCTTTGAAGAATACTCAGCTAATGCAGCTTCCTTTTTTATTCTCCCTGTTGTCTATTTATACGATATGTTAGCCCGATTGGCGCTATATCCTAATTCCTCAGAGACGGAAAAAGAAGAAATCCTGGCAAAGGTAGCTGCTAAACAAGAAAAAATGGAAACATGGGCAAAGCAGGCTCCCATGAATTACCTGCACAAATTCTATCTAGTCGAAGCGGAACGCGATCGCGTATTAGGCAACGATAAGGATGCCAGAGAATATTACGACAAAGCCATCATCTTAGCCCGCGAAAACGAATATCTCAACGAAGAGGCCCTCGCCTACGAACTAGCAGCCAGGTTTTATTTAGCCAGGAATCAAAATCATGTTGCCCGTCACTACCTGCAAGATGCCCACTATGCCTATCAGCGTTGGGGGGCTGTAGCTAAAGTCAAAGATTTGGAAGCGCGATACCCGCAATTTTTAGCCCTTCAGTCGCTTAGTTCAACCCGAACAGATACTGAAAATAATATCATTAATCCAATCACCACAACTGGTAGCAATTCCGGCGAAGCGCTAGATTTTGCCGCAGTAATGAAAGCATCCCAAGCTATCTCCGGTGAAATCGTTCTAGAACAATTGTTAAACCAGGTGATGAAAACTGTGATTGAAAACGCAGGCGCCCAAAAAGGTTTTCTGATTCTGGATCAAGGCGGAAATTGGGCGATTGAAGCGGAAGCAGCAGTAGAATGCGAGATCATTACCATTATGCAATCCATTCCCGTAGATTCCGTAGATCCTGCAACTGGAATGCCCTTGCTGTCAACCGCCATAGTTAACTACGTCGCTCGCAGCCACGAAAATGTAGTATTAAATAACGCCACCGATGAAGGACTATTTACTGGGGATTCTTACATTACCGCTACTCAACCCAAATCGATCCTCTGCACTCCCCTACTCAATCAAGGCAAACTAGGTGGTATTCTCTACTTAGAAAATAATTTGGCGCTCGGCGCATTCACCTCGGAAAGAGTGGAAACTTTAAAAATCATTGCCGCTCAAGCTGCGATCTCAATTGAAAATGCAAGTCTCTACGAACAATTAGAAGATTACAACCGAACTTTAGAGCAAAAAGTAGAAGACCGTACCGCAGAATTAGCCCAAGCTAATACACAAATATTGAGTTTGAACGAACGGCTAAAAGTAGAAAATATTCGCATGAGTGCCGAACTAGACGTAACCCGCCGCCTGCAACAAATGATTTTGCCTCAACAGCAGGAATTAGAGTCAATTGAAGGGTTAGAAATTGCTGCATTCATGGAACCGGCTGATGAAGTTGGCGGCGACTACTACGACGTACTAAATCACGGCGGTAAAGCCACAATTGGCATCGGCGACGTGACAGGACACGGTTTAGAAAGCGGCGTATTAATGATTATGGCGCAAACAGCAATTCGCACTTTATTGGTTCACAATGAAACCGACCCAGTGAAATTATTGCAGACAGTCAACCAAACGCTTTTTGACAACGTAGAGCGCATGAATTGCGGTAAAAGTATGAGCCTTTCTTTGCTGGAATATCGGGGAGACAACATCCTGCGTTTGAGCGGACAGCACGAAGAGGTGATTGTCCTGCGTTCTAGCGGCGAAGTAGAGCGGATTGATACTATGGAGTTAGGCTTTCCGATCGCCTTGGAACCAGATATTGCCGATTTCATTGCTACTACTGAAATACAGTTAAATTCCGGGGATGTTGTCGTACTCTACACAGATGGAATTACCGAAGCTTTTGATATGAATAAAGATGAATATGGTATCGAGCCCTTAATTGAACTTGTTGCCCTTAACAGGGAAAAGTCAGCAGCAGAAATCAAGCAAGCTATTATTGACGACGTGCGGCGATACATCGGGGAGCAAAAAGTCTTTGATGACATTACTTTGGTAGTAATCAAACAGAAGTAAGTATGGGAAAATTTAGTGGCGGCAGTGTCAAATATCTTTCGAGGCTTTGGAGAAAAATATATAATTAATTTTGCTTGACTACTTATACCTAATTTTTTTGGGACATGAATTGAAAATTTTAGATTTATCATTCCTGGACGTATCCAGGGGCAAAAACCTGGTTTCTCCGTCAATCTCTCAGGCGAGAGATCCACTATTTTTCGGCTCAACCGGGTTTTTTGCGTAATACCAATTTAATGTGAAGTTGCACATATCTCGATCCCCCTAAATCCCCCTTAAGAAGGGGGACTTTGAGCGGAATCTTGTCCCCCCCTTAATAAGGGGGGCTAGGGGGGATCTGATTCTATGCAGCCTCATAAAAAATTGGTATAAGTTATATTTATGTCAATCTTATGTAGCAGAAATAACTCCTTCGCCCAATCGGTTACACCTAATTTAGCTACCCGAAACTGAGGGCGAGCGCCCTCAGTACCAAAATCAGTAAACTGGCGTACATCGGGTTCATGGAATGCTAAAACAATATCTTCTTTAGGCACTCCCAGTTCGACGAGTTGGTTCGCAATTCCGACTTCAGTACCGTCATGTTGAATCCAAATTTTTCCACCCTTGATATCAAGATGCAGAATACAGCCAAAATCGCGTTTATTTCCACGCCAACCCACATACAGAAATTGATAATGATCTTGCTCAGTATCAAAAAGGGTTTGCACTTCGTATTCTTGCGTATTTCGTTGTATCGAAATGCGCTCTCGCCGTTCTGAAAGAAGATGACGAATGTATTGCCGATATTGCTCTATAGCCATTGAACAATAACCTCCTGTTGCACATCATAAATCATCAATCGTAGTTGATATCGCCCAAGCGCAGCCACAATAAACCGTCGTTGAAAGAAACTTTCATAAATTGGCACTCGCACCGCTAGATAGAGGCGGCGATCGGGTTCAATCATTTCAAGCGCATCGCGATAATTGAGAAATTATCCCAATGCAGTATGAAAATCTGAAACATTGGATGGGCTAATGAAACTTTTAACTTCTACAGCTATTTTCTGATGATCTCGCTGGGCGGCTAACAGTTGTTCCGCTGCTAAATCAATCTCAAAATCTACATCATCAACATTAATTTCATAGGACCGGCCGTAATCTGCCAACCTTGCTTTTCTAAACCAGTCTTAACAACACCATGAAACCGATCTTTTACCATACAAGTTTTCTAGTTGCAGATAACTACTCATCTTGTAAGTATTTTTGCTTGACCCGCCCTAGAACTTACCAATGAATATTATAACCTAAATGGGGCGATTGCCAATAGTTTACAAACCGGATATCGGCACAAACTCGTAACCGTAACTGGTGCGATTTCCGGGTTTAACAGTTACTAACTGAACTGCTCGATTACGATCGCCCGAAGGTAAAAACCGAATCGGGCCGGATGCTCCATTTGCCGAAAAATCTGACGCCGATAAAGCTTGTTGAATGCCTGTACGAGTTGGATTGCGCTCTAAACCGACAATTAAGGCGATCGCCGCATCGTAAGCTAAAGCTGTGCGCCAACTGACTTCAGCATTCCAAAGTTTTTTGGATGTTTGGGGAAAGCTTAACTGCGGATCTGCGAGAATGTGCCAAGGAACTGCCAGCACCATATCTGTTGCTGCCGCGCCACCGATTTGCAGGACTTTAGCAGTATAAACGTCGTCTCCTGCGAGTAAAGGCAGGCGTTTGGCGTTTACTTGCACTACTTGCAAAGCTTGGTCGAGCGTGGCGGTATTGGCTGCTAACATAATCACTTCTGCTCCCTGGGCGATCGCGCTTTTAAAGCTGTCGGTCGCATTAAAATTACCCTTAGCAAAGTCAAATTCCGATACTACTTGTCCGCCATCTCCGTAAAGAGCAGTAGTGAATTCACTTTTTAAAGATTTGCTATAATTGCTAGCAGAATTGAAAAATACAGCAGCTTTTTTCTTTTGCAATTTTGTCAGCATATAGCGGGAAAGAGCATTCGCAGCAAATCGATCGCTCGGCACTGTCCTAAATATATTGCTGCCAATTCCAGAGAGTTGCACCGAGGTACTGATCGGAGAAATTGCTACTAATTGATTTTGCTGGTAAATCTTGCTGGATGCTAGCGTTGCGTCAGAACTAAAATGCCCGATCACTCCTAAAACTTCAGAGTTATTTGCGAGCGCGCTGGCAATTTGCGCGGCAATTTCTGGGTTGTTGTCATCGTTAGCAATTACCACTTTTAATGGAGTACCGCTAATGCCGCCGCTTTGGTTGATTTCATTTTGAGCTTGAGCGACGCCCCGCAGAATTTCTTGAGCACCATTGATATCGGCGCCAATGGGAACTGCGGCGGCAATTGTGTAGGATTTGCGATCGCCGATGCGGGCGTTGTTGAGGTAAATTAGTGCTTCGGGATCGTTGCGATTGGTTTTCAGCGAAGCTTGTAAGTCGGAAATAGCTGCGTTATAGTTGCCAGATGCGATCGCCTGCACTGCTGCTTGTTTAGTTGTTGTGGCTTGCTCTGGAATTAACAGTTTTTGTCCGGCACTCAGACGCTGCCCAATTGCCTCCTCTGATTGCGGCGAATTCCCCGTCGCAGACTTTGGAAATGTCTGATTTGGGGGTGATGAACCTCCGAGATTGATGCCGCCTCGGCTTGTCAGCCACCAAATACCTGCACCGGCTAGCCCGATCGTAATTAGGAGCGATAATACCAGAACAGCGGTTTCGTTTTTTTGGGACATGGCTGCAGAATTTTAGATTTTAGGTTTTAGATTCCAAGAAGGAAGCAAGTTCGGCAACGAGCAATGTACGGGATGTAGCGCATTTAATAACAAGTTTTCCTTCATTCAACAATTTATGTAGCCATTATTCTAATTGTTCTACTGGAGATAGATGATTTTTGGCTGACATATACATATATTTTAGCGCTTGGTAATTTATTTCTACTTGATATTCTACAATCTAACTGCGTAGCAGCTTAGATCCAGTGAGGTTGACTGTGATACCTGCGGAGTGTCCCGTCTCTGAGGGTTTGGCTTCTTCGTCGTATTTGGCGCTGCTGGGGGTGGGAGCCATTTCTGGTGTGATTTCTGGTGCTGTTTCAGGCACCGCGTCTCCTGAGTCTGCGATCGGTGGGGGTGCGATCGCTATGCAGCCAACTAGGGCCACTAGGGAACCCGGTATTTTCCCTGTTTTTTTTCCATCCTTTAACTCCTTGCTCGCGGCTATGAGGCATGGAGTAAACAGTGGCTGGTTTATAGCTTACTTAACTTGTTGACGGCCGTTTTATTTGCGGTCATACTTCCTACTAAGGTAGAACAATCAGCTAAATATAGTCTGTGGCGAATCCTACTTTATAGGTTTTTTTATGTTGTTTAGCTTTTTGTAAACATTTTTGAGCGGTTCGTATCACAATTATTGAATAAATTCTTTTTCTTAATTAAATCTTTATTTTTCCGCCCAACCTAGACACTGGGGGAGTTTTTAATTATCCAGGAGCGAGGAAAGATTAAACTTTTTTTAAGTTTGACAAAATAAACGACATCTTTTGTAATATAAAGAAGAAAGTTGAAAAAACTATAAAGACAAACTAATTGGATAAAAGTGTCGCTAAGGTAGTAAAAATGACGGTTGGTCACAGAAAAAGAGTGTTAAGCTAGGGTAAGCTCAGCCAAAGCAAAACCTCGATATTTAATTAAGTTCGATCGATAACAAAGGCTAAGGTAAATTCCATGGCAAACTCAGTTTTAAATCAGCCAAACGCAGCAGCAGGAGTGCAGTGGCAGCCAAAAGATATTATCCGCGGCCTAGTGTGGAAAATTGCGATCGCAACCTGGCTGTTAATGGCTGTAGGCAGCGCCACGCGAGTCATGAATGCGGGGCTCGCTTGCCCCGACTGGCCGCTGTGCTACGGTCAATTAATACCTGCAGCGCAAATGAATTTGCAGGTATTTCTGGAGTGGTTTCACCGGTTGGACGCAGCAGCGATCGGTTTAAGCGCGATCGCACTTTTAGGACTATCTTTGTTTTACCGCAGCCGCCTGCCAAAATGGCTGCCTTGGGCGAGCGCTGGGGCAGTATTTTTAATCGTTTTTCAAGGCGTATTGGGCGGCTTGACAGTAACACAACTGCTCAGATTTGACATCGTTACGGCTCACTTGGGAACAGCTTTACTGTTTTTTGGTGCGCTGCTAGTCATCGGTTTCATGCTGACTCCCTACGAAGCTACAGGAAATGTCGGCAAATTAGCTTGGGTAAGTTCGATCGCAGCATTGTTAGTTTACCTGCAAAGTTTGCTAGGAGCATTAGTAGGCTCTAGATGGGCACTGCACCAATGTTTGGACTCCTCAGAATTGTGCTCGGTAATGAACAGCCACATCGTCGGTATCGTACCAGCTACAGCAGCGACTTTAGCCGTAGCAGTCATGGCTTGGCGCCAGCCTGCACTGAGTCCAAATTTGCGAAAACTGGCTAATTGGGCGAGTGTTTGCCTCATTGCTCAATTAGTTCTCGGATTAGCAACTTTCCGGCTGCACCTTCAGGTAGAACCGCTGACAGTCGCCCACCAAGCAGTCGGTGCTGCTTTGCTGGGAACCCTGATAGCTTTTAGTGTTTTAGCTTGGCGCGATCGAGTTTTATCAGCTTGAGAGATAAGACTAAAGTAAGAGGCGGCGGGTTTATTAATCCTTGTAGCTACACCAATAACTTATCGTAAAACCCGCCACTCCAACCTAATGACTAATGACGAATTCGCAAATAATTACTAACAGCTTACAACCGATGCAAGAAATCCTTTCCAACGACAGGCCCCGCCTCCACGAAAACTTTTCGCAAGTGGTGAAAAGTTACTATCAACTAACAAAACCCAGAATTATTTTACTGCTGCTAATCACTACCTCAGCAGGAATGTGGATGGCCGCCAAAGGAGAAGTCGATCCGCTATTGCTGGTATCAACTATTACTGGAGGTGCTTTAGCTTCTGCGTCGGCGAATACGATTAATTGTGTCTACGACAGTGACATCGATTATATTATGGAGCGCACCCGGTGGCGACCGATTCCTTCCGGGCGTGTCAAGAAGCGGGATGCTTTGATATTTGCGATCGCCCTAGCTACAATATCCTTTACATTGCTGACAGTTGTTGCCAACTTATTAGCCGCATTGCTAGCAATGTCAGGCATCCTTTTCTATGTCCTAATTTACACCCACTGGCTGAAGCGTCACAGCGTGCAAAACATCGTCATCGGCGGTGCAGCAGGGGCGATTCCCCCGCTAGTTGGGTGGGCTGCGGTGACAGGAGATTTGAGTTGGGGTGCGTGGCTACTGTTTGGGATTATATTCCTGTGGACACCGCCACATTTTTGGGCATTAGCAATGATGATTCGCGATGAATACAAGGAAGTAGGCGTCCCGATGTTACCCGTAATTGAGGGCGACGAAGCCACAGCCCGCCAAATTTGGATTTACACGCTATTGATGATTCCTGCAACTTTGCTGCTAGTTTACCCCCTGCATTTAGCGGGCGCGGTGTATGCGGGAACAGCTATTTTCCTCGGTGCTATTTTTGCCCAAAAAGCTTGGTTGCTGTTGCAGACTCCTGAGGATAAGATTGTTGCGCGATCGCTCTTTAAATACTCTATTCTGTACCTGATGCTATTGTGCGCGGGAATAGTGGTTGACAGTTTGCCTGTGACTCATAATTTTACTACTGCTGTTGTACAAAATGTGCAAACTTTAATTAGTGCAGTTGTGATGTAGTCTTTTGTTAAATTGCAATTCTTAAAATGAAGCCCGCATCTTGCGGGTTTTGTTTATGGTAAAATAGCGGTAGTCATTCTCCCATCTGCGTTAATCTGCGTGCATCTGCGGTTAAAAAAAGAGCTAATAAAAATTCCATAGAGGCGAACTGATCGTGAACTGGAAAGCACACATTCACTCAAATCCTAAAATTCTGCTTGGCAAGCCTGTAATTAAGGGGACACGACTATCCGTGGAGTTTGTTTTAGGGTTGTTTTCAGAAGGTTGGACTCAGCAACAAGTTATCGAAAACTACCCAATCCTTAATCCTGAATCTATCCAAGCAGTGTTTGCTTTCGCTGCCGAATGCCTCAAAGAAGACGTATTTTACACACCTTTACTCTTTGCTGAGGCAAGTTAATGTGGTTTCTGGCCAATGAAAACTTTCTACCAAGTGACTTGACCATTTCGACAGAGGAAATTACCTAACGGAGAGAAGGCACTGCTTGGCGACAAGCTTGAGCGATACTCACTAAATATGCAGCATCCCAAAGGAAAAGATAAAGCCATCCTGTTTAGAAATCGATTGGGGATTACACTAGAAAACAAAGCTATTTTAGAAGTCGCTTTATTAGAATGTGCGGTCAATCAGGAGGCAGAAATTTATAAAACAGACAACTATGGAACCCAGTATGATATCAAATTTTTCATGACTACGGAAACCGGAAGCTCTTGGGTGCTGTCATGTTGGATGATTCGCACCGATGAAGACTTTCCCAGGCTAACTAATACCTATCCTGTCAATAAGTGAGGATACTGTGATGACGTTACACGAGTATGATGTTGTTGCCTTGACCGAAGAAATTCACGCAATCCATAAAGCAACCTCTCAGCCGATTTTGCTGCGACCGGGACAAGTTGGCACTATTCTCATGAGCTTTGACGATCGCGCTTATCTAGTAGATTTTGCCGATGCTCAAGGTAATACCTATGCAATGGAAACCGTTACTTCAGAAAAACTCATGCAACTCGTTTATGATCCACTTCCTGCCTACGCCTAACCTACGAATAATACTTTACAAAGTATTGAGTTGGAAGTGGCGATCGCAGAATTATATCGCGGTGTGAGTTGGGGGCGATAAATGAAGTAAGCTAGAGACAAAGGTTTCAAACAATTTTAACCAATGCCAGCATCCGTTGCTTATCTGTTTGACAGAATCACAGTGAACCCAAGACAATGTGGCGGTCGTCCCTGCATCCGGGGAATGCGGATTCGAGTCATCGATATCCTAGAGTTGCTAGCTGCAGGTTTGAGTTTTGAACAAATTCTCGAAGAATTGCCAGACTTGGAACTTGAGGATATTAAAGCTGCGCTTCTGTATGCAGTCCGCAAACTCGACCATCCCTTTTTAGCTGCATGACAATTTGGTTGAATGCTCATCTATCACCAGCGACTTCTGTGTGGATTACTGCCACCTTTGGTGACATATAGCGGTTCTCAGATAAATGAGGTATACAGAAACCCTGTAGTGTCAAGCTTTCCAGCTCAAAATTCGTACCTCACCTTTTTGAGAAAGGCTACATATCAGCGATCGGCGGTATTTTTCTATTGTATTAGACATCTCCTAAAAAGATTCTGGAAGCATTGCCCTACATGGACAAAAACCTAATTATGGGAGATGTCTATTGGGTATTGTACCGCAACTGCGATACAATTATAGGTTAGAGCGCGAAGTTATCTGTCAGGGCGCAGTCGAAAATTTGTTGGTGGGGTGCGATCTCTAAAGTGGGTTTACATCACTGTATTAATGTGCGATCGCAGGATTATTTGTACAGTGCATCTGACTTTCTCCTGACCTTATCCGACTTACAAGGTAGATGTATGGAGATTAGGCTGAATTCAGTTAGAACGAGATCTATAGCCGTGGGTTATAAATCTCGGTAGCTCTTTGTTTTCTCAATCTTTGCTCTGATCTTTTGAGGTAACGCTGATGAAAAGATGGTATCCGTCAATATTTTTAGCTTTTGTAGTTGCGATAGGCAGCAGCATAACTTCTCTAGTTTTGCCAAATTCCCTTCTATCTCCAAATCCTGCAAATGCACAGCAGGTAAATGTAAGGAATGGATACGCTTGGCTTACATTACCCAGTACAGGTAATCAGGATGATAGTTGGAGTTGCGGACCGAATTCTGCTGCTAGAGTTTTAGCATTTTATGGTAATCGAGTTGACTACGATAGTGTAAGGTCTGTTGCCCAGAGCGATCATGGAATCATCCCTAAACAGGTCTGTATTGGTTCAGGGATTCTAAAGACCTGTGCAAATACAAGTAGCTTTAAAACAGGGCTTGAGCCATCAGAAATACGAGATGTAATGAATCGATGGGAAGGAGGAAATGCTAAAGATGTAAGCGGGGCTAATCTCAGGGCTATTTCATTCTGATCGAAAGGCTGATATGATATTGGATTGATTCTCACTATCAGGCGCGTCTACGATGTCTCAACTTGCCATTGTCGAAGCTTTTACAGCCCTGCCTGATACGCGGCGTACCGCAGGACAACGCCATACGCAAGCTCTATGTTTAGCTTTGTTTACTCTGTCGGTGACGGCTGGAAATCGTGGATTTCTGGCGATTGGAGACTGGCTTTGGGCCTACCATGATGAATTGGTAGCCATGTTTGCGCCACCCAAAGGGCGCTTACCGTCTTACAGCACAATTCGGCGGACACTGTTGCGACTCGATTACCGGGATTACTCGGCTTGTTTATCTCGATTCTTCGGCATTCAACCTTTACCTGGAGAAACCATTGCCACCGACGGCAAGGTGCTGCGAGGCTCTTATGAAGCCATCAGCGATGACCCCACAGTAGACTCACATCCGGCGATTATGCTGGTCACGGCTTATATTGTCGAGCGGGGCTTGATTCTAGAACCCTACGAAGTCGAGTCGAAAACGAATGAAATCACTGCTTTGCCTGCCTTCATCAAACAGATGGCATTACAAGGAGTGGTGTTCGCTTTTGATGCCATCAGCACCCAAAAAAACAGCGACTGCAATCATTGACAGCCATAACGACTATATCGGTGCACTCAAAGGCAATCAGTCAGGCTTACTTGCAGCTGTAGTAGCCAATTTTCAACCACAAGCAACGACCCAACAAATCAATAAAGGGCATGGTCGCATTGAAAAACGCACCGTCAGCATTAGTCATATCCTTGATGGAATTCCCGATTTCCCTGGACTACAAACCTTGATTCGAGTTCAGTCCGAACGCCTTGTGCATCGGGGGACCATCTTTGAAGTCTCCACCGAAACTCGCTATTACGTTGCCTCATTTATCGATACGGTTCAAGCTTTTGCAGCACGAATTCGAGGGTACTGGGGCGTTGAGAACAAAGTCCATTATGTTCGAGACGTAACTCAAGGCGAGGATGCTTCTCGTATTCGCACCCCACCACTGGTGCAAATTTGGGCAATCGCCCGCAATTTTGCCCTCAATTTGTACCGAGATAACGGTTTTAATAACATGGCTCAAGCGCAACGAAGTGCTGGCTTTAATCTTAACACACTCAAAATCTTGTTCAGAATGAAATAGCCCTGGGGCTAATCTCGATCAACTGAAAAACCTGCTGAGTCAAGGAAAACCTGTACTTGTATTGCGGCGAGTTGGTAGCTTCAAACCTGGAAAAGTTTTTGGTACATGGCCCGAAATGCACTGGGTGGCAGTCCATGGATTTAACGATCGGGAACAAAAGATTTATTACACTGATACTGATGGTGGAACTTATGAAAAGCCTTATAACCAATTCTTAAGTGAATGGGACTGGAGAATTGGTGATGGGCTTGCGAGTGAAATTTTCCATAAAAAAGGTATAAGACCCAAAACAATGATTTGGGTCGATAGAACTCCTAATCAGCCTCGTGTGGGGTACTTTGACGATGGGGGAACAGTTTTTTATGCTAACGGAACGTCCTACTGCGGTTTTGTTAGTCCAAAGCATTTAGAATTTTTCCAAAAAGTAAATAAAGCCCCCAGTCTAGGAAGGCAAGATCCAGGCAGTTTTGGTAAAAACGCTGGTATCTGCACCTTGCCAAGCGGTTATTTTGACAATGGAGCTACTGTCTATTTCTCAGTAGGAAATGGTACATTCTGTGGGTTTCCAAATCCCCCCGCATTTGATTCACATAAGCGATCGCGCCCTCAACAACACAGTTTTGGTCGTATTGATATAGATCCAATTAGATTTATGAACTATACAGGCGTTTGCAAGTAGAACCTCTTGCCGATTCAAATGGTTCAACATTCATAAGTGCTATCGCTCATAAGTTGGGTTGACGTAGGCAACCCAACCACTTCACTTTTGCTCAACTCACTTGAGCGATCGCCATCTTTGTTGCTCAGGGTAAAATAGACCTCTTGCAAAAATAGCTGGCACGGGCAAGATGCCCGTTCCACAAAAATCTTTTTTCTTGTGGGATGGGCTTCTAGCCCGTCCCAAAATTTGATTAAAAGGACTTTTGCAAGAGGTCTAATAGAGGGGTAATTTTGAAATCGAGGTCATGCCGATGACAGTTCGACAACCCCGCTACAGCAAAGAAGAGTTCGCTCGACGTGGCACTGAAATCTATGAATTCTCAGGTGCGCTGCCAAGTTGAGGAGGGTAATCATGGGAAAATTGTGGCTGTTGACATCGAAACTGGAGCTTTTGAAGTTGACGCGAGTGAAATTGCTGCCTGCGATCGCTAAAATGATGAACAGATGTTGCTGCCAAGACAACCATGACCACCATTAACATCGGCTTTAGTGCACAAACCTGGGAAGAATACCATGCCCTCATCGCCAAGCGTCATGTGGAAACCCTGACTCCCGAAGAACACAAGCAACTGATCCAAATGAGCGATCGCCTTGAACAACTCAATGTTGCCCGCATTCAAGCCTTAATTCAACTCGCAACCCTCCGCAACCAACCTCTGACGGAGCTCATGCAAACCCTCGGCATCAATCCTCATCCCGAGATCGTTGATTATCCCTGAATCCCGCCTCACACAGCAGCAACGACTATTCATTAAACAACGCGCCAATGGTTGCTGCGAGTATTGTCTCAGTCAAGCTAAATTCTCTCCAGACCCCTTCTCCATTGAACACATTATCCCTCGCTCCAAAGGTGGCACCAGTGATTTGGATAATCTGGCGATCGCTTGTCAAGGGTGCAACAATTTCAAATACAGTCATAGTGAGGCGATCGACCCCGTTACAGGTGGCTCTGTCCCACTTTATCATCCTCGACGGGATAACTGGAGCTAACACTTTACTTGGAGCAGCGATTCGACTCAAATGTTGGGCTTAACACCAACTGGACGCGCTACCATCGATCGGCTGCAACTCAACCGAGAAGGAGTAGTCAATCTTCGAGGAGTCCTGCATTCTATCGCTCTACATCCACCTCACAATGATTCGTAATTGAATATCCGATCGCAGCGGCGATCGCCATTTCGCTAGCCAGTTTTCTCGACACAGAAGCATGAGGTTTCGTAGATTGCAAACCAGGACGCGGGCAGTAAAACCGAGAAGAGGTGTCAAAGTTTACGGTATACTTCGTTAACGCACCCTACAAGAGCAGCGATCTATCTCACGTTAAGCTAGAAACAGACAACAGAGAGCCAACCTACGCAAAAGGTTAATATCAATGGTTGCCATCGCCCAAAAAACCCTTTCCTTCGAGGAATTTCTCAACTGGGATGACGACTCAGGTAGGTCATTCGAGCTAGTCAATGGAGTTGCCATGCCCCTGAGTGAACCCACAGCCAAACATGAGGATGTCGTCGATGGTTTATGTCGTCTCTTGGTAGATCATTGCCAATCCTTGAACCTTCCCTACGTTCCTCGACAAAGTAAACAAGTCAGATTGAACGCACCCCCGGGCGAAAGTGAATCGAGTCGTAAAGCCGACATTGTGGTGTTTGCCAAGGAAGAATGGGTCAGAATGCGTGAAAGTTCTGCCTCTGCTGCTGCCTATATTCCACCTCCCTTGGCGATCGAAGTTGTCAGTACGAATTGGCGGGATGATTACCGCATCAAATTGAATGAGTATGAAACTTTAGGAATCCTGGAGTATTGGATCGTTGATTATGCAGGGTTGGGAGGCGTTCAGTATATTGGTTCTCCAAAACAGTCTACGGTGACCATCAACCGCTTAATCGATGGTGAATATCAGGCACAGCGATATCAAGGAGAAGCCATTATTGTTTCTCCAACGTTTCCTCAGTTGGTATTAACCATCGCTCAAATCGTTGCGATGACAGAAGTTTAGTGTTTACAAATTATTAGACTTGCAATCGTTAGTTGACGAAATGTACGAGCAATTGGGAGCCAATTATTTCATCGATTACGATAGCAATCCACCATCCCCTTGGTTAAAGTCAGAGATCCCGGAGGTCTGGTCCATTGATGGCGATCGCTATTATTTTAAGTTGACTGAGATTCTAAGAAACCGGGTTTTTGAGCAAATCTGCGGGCTGCAACGAAATATCTTCCTCAAAAACCCGGTTTCTGAACCCCCAAATTAATTCGACTGAATTTGCGAATTCAAAACCTTAGAAATTCGATCGCGCGTTTCCTCCAAATGAGCCCGCGTATAAGCATCAGCATTCCGATCCAAATTCCGAATACTCTTGCTCAAACCCTCCCGCAACTGTCGCAACTCGTACCAAGCCAAACTCCGCGCATCCTCTGGAACACTGGTTTTTCGCAGCACCATTCCGATCAAAATCGCCAAATGTTCCCGCTGCAAAGAACGCCGAAAAGTTGAAATTTGCATCTTCTTTTCCGGCTGCAAAACCTCTTTCCAGATATCCTTTTGCACAGTATCCAACACTTCCGGCAACCTCAAAGCAGTTTCCGGCGCCGATTTTAACTCGGCATCCCGCAGCCTCGCCAGCCGCGTCGGAGATAGCAAAACTCGCAACACAAACCGCTGCAAAAAAGTAATTCGATCCCCGATCGGGTAATCTAGAGGAAACACCAAAGCCGGACTTCCCCAGTGCTCCCAGCGCGAAGGCGCCAATTTGTTGAGCAATTCCGGCGCAAAACTAAACGCATCCGGCGCAAAAACGTACTTATCCAGTGTAGCCAAAGCTTCTCGCTGCTGAGAAAGTTCGATCGGCACAAACGGCAACTTCGCATTAGTATCCCCAGGGCGAATCCGATTAAACGACTGTCCCCCCACATACAAAGTCGCATTCATCACCTGGTTGACATAATACCCGAACACCGAATCAAACATCACCCGCAGTTCGTTATAACCCTCTTCCCCAAGCGGAGTTCGCTTTTCTAAACGCTTCCACATCGCCCTCGCATTATCCAATTGCCATTGCGAGTACCTCAGCATATTGGCGCTGAGATCGAAAGTATTCGCAGCGGGATCGAGAAGATCAACAGAATCCTCATCCGGCGCGTAAGCTAATTGCTGTTCTGCAGCGCGGCTGGCAATTTGTTCCAGCGCTGGTAAGTCGCTGTTCGGGTTTGCGCCGCCAATCACCTTGTAACCATACTCGATCGCCCAATCGTCGTAAGGCCCTACAATCGTTGGAAAATAGTCGCCTTGAACAGTTCCCGCAGGTGCCAAATTAATCGGCACATAATCCATCACCGACGCAATCATACCTTGCGTGCGAGTTACCTGAGTATTGTTCAAATCCTCCGGTTGCAGCATCGTACTCCCGTGAAAATTGTGCCTCAAACCAAGAGTGTGACCGACTTCGTGCGCCGTCAAATATCTAATATATTCATTCACATAATTGTCAATCGTCCCACTGCTAGGCGCTGCATTTTCCAACAGATCCATCGACATTGCCCCGATCGCAAATTGGCGACTAGATTCCACCCCAAAACACATATCAGAACTCGACATCAACCGCGATAAAGGCGAGCGTTTTTGCTCCTGGTATCTTTCTACCAAAGTCGGCAAATCATCAGCAATTCCACCTTGAGCATTTTCCCCGCTGCTTTTTCCTAAATCCCCATTTTCTAGCACCTTCAAATAGCGAGAATACATCCCGAACTGACAGGGATTAGTATTAGAACCGTTTCGCCCTTGAAAACTCTTAGATAGCGATCGATTTTGTTCCACCAAAGACCGATAGCCCTGTTTCATTTCCCGAACAACATTAGCATCCAACAGAATATCAGCATCCAAAATTTCCCCAGTCAGGGGGTTAGTGCGAGATGGCCCGAGGCCGGCAAACTGAGGCTCAAAAGAACTCGACCAGCGAATAGTATTGTAGCGAACATCAGCCGGGTCCCATTTAGCATTGTCCGGCATTTGTTTGACCTGAATTGCCTCAGTAAAACCAGCCTTTTCAAAAGCTTTGTTCCACTCCAAAACCCCCTCGCGAATTGCGTTTCGGTATTCGGGAGGCACATTATTTTCAATCCAAAAGACGATCGGCTGCACCGGAGGCGACATCGGCGCCGTCGGGATTTGCTTTTGCAAATGCCAGCGATTGATATAGCGCACAAAAGGCTCCCGGCTGCTCTTGTCAGAAAAGTCCTTATATGCTGTAAGAAAATAGCCCACTCGCTCGTCCGCAAGTCTGGGGCGGTAGCCGTTATTTAGCGGCACTTCCGAGAAACTGTAATGAATGCGGAGGTTAAAAGCCCGACTGTCAGGAACCGAAGGTAAATAGTTAAGTTCACTGTCATTATCGCTAGAAAAACCGTAAATAGAAGCAATTTCCACATTCAGCGGAAACGCTTTAACATCTTTAAAATAAGACTTGTCTTCATCGATCGAGTAAGAAGCGCCCAAAATCATCGGCAAAATCGCTTTTACCCCTGGTAAATCCCGCTTTTGGCTCATCAGCAAATCGCCTAAATCGATCAGCAGAGTTTGTCTTTGCGAATGAATGCTTTTGAGTGGCAAAGAATAGAGAATTGACTCACTAAATCCCCGTTCTACCGAACCTGCTTGCGGGTCGCCCGGCCTTGTGCGAAAATTTATATTTGGTATCACAAACTGCACCTTATTTTGGACGCGCCGCAGTTGAAATAAGAAATCGCCGATCGGCATTCCGCTCAAAATGCCCGCTTCCCCCAAACCCGATGCCAATGTCACAAAGCACAGGAACTTTTTGTTGAGTTGTTCCGGTTTAATTTCCAGATATACTTTATCAGTTGCTTGATTGCGGTAAAGAGTAAATAGTCCCTCTAACTTTTGTGCGCCTTGGACAACCTGTTCAAAAGGTGCCAGAGTTTGCTGTTCGCTACTTTGTTCGTTGCTGGGCGGCCCAGATGATAAAGCTAAAGGTAAAAAGAAACCTTTATACAAACTGAAACAGAAAAATGCTAAAGATAATATAAAAAATATCAAAGGCAGATTTTTTCTCGGAATTTTTATCTGTTGATTTTTGCTATTCTCAGGAAATATCAATCTTTTCATTTTCAGTATCCAGTCGCCGGAAAGAATAGTTTTGAAAGAGCCGCGCCCCACTCGCCACGCTGGGCTCCTTTAACTTCTAAAATAACTCAAAATTCAAAAGTCAAAACTATTGTTTCGCCGGCCAGGGAATCATGGGATCTTGAGCCAACCGCTTAGAAACTGCAACAGCACCGTAACGGTTGAGGTGGCTGGGGTCGGAAAAAGATTCCCGCGCCTGGGGCCACAATAAACTCTTATCTAGGAAAATTAGTCCGCTTTGAGCTGCTAATTCTTGCATATATTGCCGGAATTCTTGTTCGTAACCTGTCCGCACCGGGTCTAAATAATCTTCAGTCAGAGGCATATTCACAAACACGAGATTGATGTTGCGAACCTTGGTAAATTCGATGAGATTTTTGAGTGCTAGAGCTTGTTCGCCTATCAATTTAAAATTTTGATAGTCGGAGTCGTAATAACCAGATACTTTCGGGTGCTTCTGAAAGTAAGTCTCGGGATTGAAGCGTATATCGATCGGCAAAAAGCCATTTGGTTGATACTCGCTGACTGGTTTACTCACAGCAGCGGGCTGGGCATTTTCCTTTGTTTGTTCACCCAGGGCTGCGGGTTGGGGGCTGTCGATTGCAACAGGGGCGGAGGGATTAACGATTGATCGCAAAAACCCTTTGAGTCGATCGCGCTTTTTGTAAATTGCAGAACCCTCGACCAACTTTTGACTCACCAATTGCTGAACGTTAGCTTGAGTTTGTCCCAAATTGTTGACCAATTCAGTGGCACTCGCCACCGGATTGTTGGCGCTTTCCTTCGATGTTTCGGATTCTAATTGATTGGTGCGGATCAGAAAACTACCCCTGCTCAATTGCCTGTAACCTTCAGAAGAAGCGATCGCACTAAAAGTCAAATCCGGTCGCCCGCTGTTGAGAGCCCTCGCCCCGTCCGCCAACACCAGCAATTTCGGCAGTTGTTGCGGCGGCAAAATCCGGCGGACGATCGAATCTACAACCTGGAGAGTAGCTCCATTAACTCCAAAATTGTAAGCGCTTAGCCCCGGGTAGCCCGAAGCTGCCAAAGCTGTTTCCAACACCGCCGGGTCGATACCGCGCAGCGCCCTCGAACTACCGACAATTAAAATATCTGGTGGTTTTTTGTGCAGGTGGATGTACTCTTGATAGCGCGCTATCTGCTCGTCAAGCTGCTCGCTCCTCAAAGTTGGGAACACCGCAGGAGCCGAAACATCAGCTACAGGAACGCTAGTATTTCCCGGTTTCGTAAACCCAGAGCCATTAAAAGCCTCTTCCCGGTTGGCTGCCGGCGACGGCAGCAACGGAGTTTGAGGCAAATTCACCTCATCAGCAGGGGGAACGGGGTTCGGGGTTTCCTTCGGAAGTCGGACTGTAACGTCGTCCACAGCCTTGGGGGATGAATTTTGACAATTTGGGCCGCTGCACACTTCGGAAGCGCTAGGAGCTTGACTGACAGTCACAGATTGCAGAAATAGACCGAGGAGCCAATCGGCATTGAAAGTCAGCAGACAGCCGGCGAGCGCCCAAATCAAAGCGATTCCCGCCGCGCGATCGGCTCTCACGCCCCCCGGCGCAGCAGCATTCGTTGACAAAGCATCGTTGGGAACAAACAAACCCGAAGCGACAAGCGGTTGCACCGCAGCTTGAACTAACTGCTCGCCCAGATTGTATCCGGGGAGTCTGATTTTGAAGCGGGGCCGCCAGGAGTTGGGCATGGGAGCATCGAACACCAAATTGTCGCCCAAACCCGAAAAACTCCCATCCTCCGCCGGCGCAAACTCCGGCACCGGTTCCTTTTCCAACACAGCTACTTGGGAGGGGACCGGTGCGGGTGCCGTCGCTGATTCCTCGCCAACGGCCGTTCTGAGGTCGATTGCGTAGCGCCACAGGGGCAGTTTCTGACCGGCGCGGCGCCCGTATACTCGCACCCCTGCGACTCCCGGAATTTGTAAGTGTCGCAAAAATTTCGCCACCGGCGGCCCTACCTTCGACTGAGAAGGGCAAGTCAGAGCTTCTGTCATGACGTGCAGCACGTCGGCTTTTTGCAGCACGACAGCCCGCATCCCTCCTGTTTCCAGCTTGCGTCTGAGATTGGGGTTGAGCAACCTGTTCAATAAAAAAGTCAGAGCCAATTGGTCGCCCTCAGCCGCCAGCGTTCGGGCGCTCGCAGCCAAGTCGGGATGGTGGGCGGCAGGCAAGTCCACCCAGTCTATCCACACGGGGGACTCCGGCGCGGCCTGAGAGTCCTTGGCTGGTTCTACGCCGTAGATAGTAGCTGCGCGGATGCCTTGGGGCGCAAAGGAGGCTAACAAAGGGGCGATCGCGTCGGTGGTTTGGTGCTTGTCGGGGTATTCTTGCCGTTTAGGCTTTTGTCCTTTTTTGGCACTTTTGCTGCAAAACAGGTGGAGGGTTGCTTCTTTGAGGGTAGCCCGCACTTCGACTCTCGATGCCGCCAAGTGTTGGTTTAGCAGTTTGGCGATCGACTGTACGTCTCCCCACCTGGCCCATTCCTTAAGAATTTTGTCCGGCGAAGTCAAATCCACCCGCAGCACCCAGTCCGGCTTCGCTTCGCCGCTGACTTGGCTGCCGATCACGGCTTCCCGGAAATCCTGTAGTTGCAGTTTCCGCAGCCTGCCGGCGATGGGTTCTGCCAGCAAGGAAGGGTCGGGGCTGTAAGCTGACTCGCATAGCACCAGCAGTCGCCGTTCTTTGGGCTTGATATTTTCCGACCCGTTCAGCGGCAGGGTTTCTCCGTTGCTTTTGAATTCTTTTTCGCGAATGCTTACTTTCACCGAAACTCCCATCGGCCCGAGGATTTCGCTGAGATAGCTGGCGATCGCATCTGGATAGCCCCGGCGCGCCAACGTTTCCGGCGAAACCGTTAATGTTCCATCGCGATCGCCCCCGCCTGAGTCAGCTTCGGGGGATTGAATCAAAGCTACCGCGCCACGGTTCGCTTTCTGCTGCGGGGGAACGGCCGAAGCGAAAGCTTCCCGCGTCGCAGCAGCCGAAGTGTCGATCGTCACGGGGGAAGTTTCAAAAGCTTCTGGGTATTGAATCCGGGAGGCGATGGGCAGACTTTCGGCGTCAAAATCCAGTTCTTCCCGTACTTGGGGCGGGTGGGCGGCTGTTTCTACCGGTTTTGGTGTCTGTTTGAGTTTCTGGTTGTCATTCTTAAATTTGCCGAAAAATCCGCCTCTTTTAGGGCTTGCTGGCGGTTCGTCGGGGGAACTCGCTGGCGGCGGCACTTCGGCAACTTTTGCTTCCGGTTGCTGTGGCTGTTGCTGTCGCTTGGGACTGCTGCAATCGAGCCGGACTGTCCAGTCATTTTGTCGGGAACCGATTTTGCGGCCGCACAGAAACAACTGGTAAATTTTAGGTCGATCGGGCAGCAGTCGCGTTAAATCAGTGTGTTCGAGGGCGTTGGTAAATCTCGCCGTCACCAATTCTTGAGACGGACACTGCGCTGCTTCGCACAAAATGTGCAGGTGATTTCCCCGCAAACGCGCTTGTACTTGAACTTCGGGAAGCCCTAAAGCTTCCCCGGCCCACTGCGACGCGCTCGATCGATTGTCTGCCAATATGCTCCCGTTCGCATTCAACATGAAACTCTAAATTTTGCCAAAGCTGGTTTTGTTTTCTAGAAATAGCACAGTTACAGATTTTACAGACAATTATTTGATTTGCCGAGCCTAACCCTTTTGTCTGGTTTAAGCCATGCTCGACTTAGTGTCTTGCCTTGTATCCCCTCGACTTCGAGCCGTTGGGGAATATTTTTTTGATAATACCTCGACATTTTGGCACAGATAGGCCCAAATTAAGCCAAGCAACAAGTTATTCGTCATTAGTCATATCGTTTCCGTTTGCATCCGAATAATAATTAGACCTCTCTCATAATTCTTGTGGAACAGGCAGGATGCCTGTTCAAGACTGGCTTTTCTGGAAATGTCTATTATTTTCCGACTGTAGCGCTGTGCTTTCGTCATGCTCCGCGGAGAGAGGCACACGATAGGATTCGGGGAGTATCCCGATTTTATACAAAGCGTTTTTTCCGAGTGCGAGCTTAAGATCTCGCGAGAATATATTTATAGACTTGGCTACGCGGGGACGATCGCTTGCAGGATATCATTCGGATGTCACTGGATTTGATATTCAAAAGTCATTAGTCTGAAGGCAGCAGTCAAGATGATTATTTGCCTTGTAAACTGAGGATTAGGGATTGACACAGGAGGAATTTATGCCGTCGGAAAACCAAGACTTGCTCAAAACTCAAACATCTAACAGTCCAAAGTTGCCAGTTCCCTCAGACATTTTATTGAGCTTGGTCGCCTTACCCATGCTGGGTGGGTTGCTGGTGGCTAAAGCTGCTGCTGAGTTTGTTGGGTCGATCGGCGTTGAAAGCGAAGAAGTCTTTCGGGGTTCGCGCCTCCCCGTTCTCAACTTTCCTCAATCACAGGATTAGAAAGCCCAAGGAAGGATGCTGCAGCTAGAAGTTAAATTTTTTGACCCCGCCTAAAAATGGATACGGTGCCACGTACTCCTGTCGTGGAGAGATAAAAATTTTCTACCCTAGTTCAACTTCCCAGATTCATCTTTGGAGTAAATCTAAAATTGTTCGACTGAGCGCGACTCAACTGAGCGCTCGCCGAACGTCTCAGGCTGATCCTCTAAAATCTAAAATCGCAAGTCAACTGATATGAAAGCTTGACAATCCGTACAATCCGTGCTTCAACAATTAATCTTTCCTTATACTTTGTACATAAGTGCCTTCTACTTTCTACGTTGCAATAAGTTGTCTCAAATTTGACTGCAAACAAAAGTGTTTTAGGCGAAACTAAACCATACAATTTTCTTGACACCCGCAGCTATTGAGGAACAGCCCGATGAGTTCAGTCCTCCAGTCTTCAGAACAGGCTATTGATACAACATCTATTTCCCATTCTCCCGCTTACTCAAAATCAGACCTGTTTCTGCGAAATCGCCTCAAAGTAGTAGAGGACTTGTGGGAATCGGTGCTGCGACAGGAGTGCGGGCAGGAATTGGTGGATTTGCTCCAACAAATGCGATCGGTCAATTCCGCCGAGGGACAGGCCACTCACTTTCGCGAGTCGAATGTCGTACAGCTAATCGAAAAGCTCGACCTTAACGCCGCCATCCGCGCCGCTCGGGCTTTTGCGCTGTATTTTCAGTTGATCAACATTGTCGAACAGCACTACGAACAGCGAGACCAACAGCTAGCTTACGCTAGCAGCAACGATGCTGGTGGGCGGATGTTTTCTAAGCTGCCAGGACAAGCAACCGATGCCCCCGATCGCCCGCGGCACAGGGAAGGCCCAGGCCCCGTCCAAACGGTTCTGAGCAATGCAGACAGCAGCGAGACGATCGCCCGAGATGCCGGCACTTTTCACCAACTGTTCCCGATGCTGCTGCGCTTGAACGTGCCCAGCCAGCAAATTCAGCGCTTGATCGATCAGTTAGACATCCGCTTGGTATTCACCGCTCACCCGACGGAAATTGTCCGCCACACGATCCGCACCAAGCAGCGGCGGATGGCGAAGATTCTCCAACAGCTAGACCAAGTTGACGAGAAATTTCAGGTGCTCGGGGCAGACCCTCAAAGCCCTTACCCAGTGTCTTGTTGGGCTGCGGCGGCTCTCCAAGAGCAACTGATGGAAGAAATTCGCCTCTGGTGGCGCACGGATGAACTGCACCAGTTCAAGCCGACGGTGCTTGACGAGGTGGAATACACTCTCCACTACTTCGATGAAGTGCTGTTTGATGCGATTCCCGAACTCTACCACCGCTTAAAGCAAGCTCTGCACGCTTCTTATCCTTATCTGAAACCGCCGAGTTACAATTTTTGCAAGTTCGGTTCTTGGGTGGGATCGGACAGGGACGGCAACCCTTCTGTGACTCCGAAAGTTACTTGGCAAACAGCTTGTTATCAGCGCCATTTGGTGCTGTGTAAGTACATCAACGCCGTGAAACGCCTCAATGAACTGTTGAGTTTGTCGCTGCACTGGAGCGACGTGCTGCCGGAATTGCTGGAATCTCTCGATCGCGACAGATCGGAATTTCCGGAGGTTTACGAGCAGTGGGCAATCCGCTATCGGCAAGAACCTTATCGGTTGAAGCTAGCCTACGTGCAGCAACGACTGGAAAATACGCGCGATCGTAATTGGCGGCTCTACAAAGGAGACGAGTTGCAGCGGGAACGCGAAGCTTTGTCAGAACATCCCGGAATGACCGGCCTTTATCGATCGGGCGCTGAGTTTTTGACCGAGCTGCAGCTTATCGAGCACAATTTAGTGGAAACAGGTTTGAGCTGTCGGGACTTGGAAAATCTCCTCTGCCAAGTAGAAATTTACGGGTTTAATTTGGCTTACCTAGATATCCGCCAAGAGTCAACAGTACACTCCGATGCTTTGACCGAAATTGCTGAATACTTGCAAATTTTGCCCAAGCCTTACAATCAAATGTCGGAAGGTGATCGAGTTATTTGGCTGGCAACAGAACTGCAAACTCGCCGCCCTTTAATTCCAGCAGAATTACCCTTTTCTCCCAAAACTTGCGAGACGATTAATACCTTCCGAATATTGCGGCAAATGCAGCAGGAGTTTGGTCCGGAAATTTGCGAAACTTACGTGATCAGCATGAGCCACGATGTCAGCGATTTACTGGCGGTTTTGTTGTTAGCAAAAGAAGCCGGGCTTTACGATCCGGCAACAGGAATTAGCAGCTTTCAAGTAGTTCCTCTGTTTGAAACAGTGGAAGATTTGAAAAAAGCGCCCGAAGTAATGCAGCAAATCTTTGAACTGCCGCTTTATAGGGCTTTACTAACAGGAGGATACGCGCAGGAACTAGCGGAAAAAAGCGAAGAAAATATCCAATGTCCAATCGACACTATCAAATTGCAAGAGGTGATGCTGGGCTATTCCGACAGCAATAAAGATTCGGGTTTCCTCAGCAGCAATTGGGAAATCCACAAAGCTCAAAAGGCTTTGCAAATGGTTGCGGAAAAATACAATGTAGAGTTGCGGATTTTTCACGGCAGAGGCGGTTCTGTAGGGCGCGGCGGCGGGCCTGCTTACAAGGCAATTTTGGCTCAGCCTGGAAAGAGTATTAGCGGGCGAATTAAGATTACTGAACAAGGCGAGGTTTTGGCTTCTAAATATTCTTTGCCGGAGTTGGCGCTTTACAATTTGGAAACGGTGGCGGCGGCGGTAATTCAAGCTAGTTTGCTGCACACTGGTTTTGATGGCATCGACCCTTGGAATGAGATTATGGAGGAGTTGTCTGCCAGATCGCGATCGCACTACCGTCATTTAATTTACGAACAGCCGGATTTAGTCGATTTCTTCCACCAAGTTACCCCCATTCAAGAAATCAGCCAGTTGCAGATTAGTTCTCGCCCGGCCCGTCGCGGTGGCAAAAAAGACATCAGCGGTTTGCGAGCAATTCCGTGGGTGTTTAGCTGGACTCAAAGCCGCTTTTTACTGCCTTCTTGGTACGGTGTCGGCACAGCTTTGCAAGAGTTTTTGCTGGAGGAACCGGAAGAACACATGAAACTTTTGCAGTATTTCTACTTGAAATGGCCATTTTTTAGAATGGTAATTTCTAAGGTGGAAATGACTTTATCTAAGGTGGATTTGCAGATTGCAGAACACTACGTGCAGGAGTTAGCTTTGCCTGCTGATAAGGAGCGTTTTAAGGCTTTATTCGATCAAATTGCTGCCGAATTTCACTTAATCCGCGATTTGGTTTTAACTATTACCGGACACCAACGTTTGTTGGACGAAGATCCGGCATTGCAGCGTTCGGTGCAGTTGCGAAATGCGACGATTGTGCCTTTGGGTTTGTTGCAGGTTTCGCTGCTGAAACGCTTGCGGCAGCACGGTAGTGGCGGGGTTCCGGGGGTGATTCACTCGCGTTACAGCAAGGGTGAATTGTTGCGGGGAGCTTTGCTGACGATTAATGGAATTGCTGCGGGGATGCGGAATACGGGCTAGGGGAATAGTTTTGAGTTTTTAATTAGTGGTGAGGTGCGCCTAGCGCACCTTGCTACTGGTAGTTTCAGAATTCGCGCGATCGCCCATTGTAGTCACAGCCATAGGAAACTGTTCGCTATCCTAGCTGAGATTTTTTATGTCTAAACGCAAACAGTCTGAAGGTTGTCGCCCGATGCTGCGGCGCACTTTTTTATTTTTAACAGGCTTAGCTTTGGCGCGGTTTGTGGCTGACTATTTTGCGCTCGCCAAAAACCGAGATAGTTTCTTGAGTCTCATGGGTCAACTGTGGCAAAAGTCACTCGCTTTTTTATCAAGTATACAATCAAATCAAACTCCTCAACCTCTCCCTAACAATCCCATTATAAAATCGGCAAAAACCAATCAACCTCTGCCGAGTAATCCTATTGTAAAATCGCCAGAAAATTCTCTGGCTACGCAGCCGTCTCAAACTCAAGTTATTAGACGTTCAGCTAAGCAAGCAAAACCCCTACAAGTCAGCAGTCAAAATGTAGCGGGCGCAAGTTTTTATCTCACAACTATTGACCTTGCAGATCCGGAAATTTATATCACAATTGGGTTAGCTAATAATGCAGATTTTGCAAATAATTCTAAACTCACGCGGGGCGACGAACCTTTTGAAAATATGGTGGCGCGTTACCGAGCTGCTATTGTTGCTAACGGGACTTTTTTTGGTAAAGATGAGCAGAAATCTGTGCTGGGAAATATGGTGGCGGCGGGTAAGTTTCTGAAATACAGCCGATGGGAAAATTACGGCACGACTTTGGGGATTAAAGCGGGAAATCAATTGGAAATGGTGACGGCTAGAATCGAAGGTAAGCCGGATTGGAGCCAACATTGGTTTTCTCTGACTTGCGGGCCGAGATTGGTTAAAGGGGGGAAAGTTTGGCTGTGTCCTTTATCGGAAGGTTTTAAAGATTCTCATGTTTTGGGCGTGGGTTCGAGAACGGCAATCGGCTTTCCGGCTTCCAGAGATAAGTTATTTTTGGTGACTTTTCTTGACAGTTTGTCTTTGGAAGCAGAGGCTAAAGTTATGCAGGCGATCGGCTGTTTTGAAGCGATGAATTTGGACGGGGGCGCTTCGGTGGGTTTGGCTCATCAAGGGCAGATTTTATTGCCGCCGGGACGGAATTTGACGAATGTCCTGGTGGTTTACGATCGCGAATATCCAGCGCCGACTCAGTTAAAGCAGTCCTGGGAACGCTTTCAAAAGGGATCTCGACCTTCCCCAGATCCGTCCGTTTTTTTTGATTGATCTAGCAGAAGGAAGTTCGGCTTCCGTTGCACGCGATCGGGATGTAACGGATGGAAGAAAGAACGAAGAAGGAAGAAGGAATCGAGGGAGCATCCAGATTTTGGGTAGTGCTCCCAAGGGAAGGATGAGAGAATTAGAGACAATGCTATAACCAGTGGTTGGGATAGGTCCTTTCTGCCGCTAAATTATTAAAGATGACGGCGCACAAGACCAAGATTATTGATCCCTCAAAAGCAGGTGTTAGCAAAAATTTCCAGTCTGGTTGGGTCATCATGACCACTAAGGCAACTGCTCCCGAAGGGGGATGTAGAGTTCTGGTAATCTGCATAATTCCGATCGCACTAGAAACAGCCATTCCCATCGCCCAGGGAGAAGAACCGACAAAATGCAGAATCATTAAACTGGTGAGAGCAGCTAAGAAATTGCCCCCAATGACATTCCGGGGTTGAGCCAAAGGGCTGTCAGGGACACCAAAGATCAGAACGCTTGTAGCACCAAACGGAGCCATGAGTAAAGGAGAATTAGTTTTTACAGCAAGATAGGACGTTGCAGTAATTGCCAAAAAACTGCCAATCCAACTCCAAAAAATATGCCGAGGATGAGGTCGGTCTATTGGGCAGGTCAATGGACACGATCCCCATCTCCCAAAGGTTTTAAACCAATAACTTTCCCATTTCAGTCGAATTTTTTTACTGTCAATCATAAATCAGGTTACTTGATAACCAGGCTTCTTAAATTGTCGGAACTAGCCTTCGCTAAAGTTAAGATATCATAACATTTCGTCAAAAAGTAGTTAAAGGCACAGATTTTTTACTTCTATGCCGCTCAAGCACCAGCTAACCACTCGGTTGGAACTCATATCTTGCACCATTCTCAAGAACAGGCTTTCCGGCCTGTTCCACAAAGAGTAGATTTTCTGCTTGTGGAAAGGACCGCAGAGCCCGTTCATTAAAGGCTTATTGACAATGGTGCAACATCTCAGTTGGAACAGACTAGCGAGTTTGGTCGGTTATTTGTAAGGTGCGATGCCCAGTAAGCATGAATTGAAAGAGCGGACCCACACTTTGGATAAGTCTCTAGTTCAGAATGCGATCGCCGTTTTCTGGTTAGTGCGATCGTCTCGATCGCACTCGGATATAATTACGAACTTAATCTTCGTTACGGAGAGTTTTCCCACTCGGCGGTAAGCTTGCGGAAATTGTATTTAGATGCACCGGGGTGACAAGTAACGCAACTGCTGATATTTGCGGGTTGTGGCAGTTTGACTTTGGGGTGCAGAGCTTTGAAATAGCGAGAACTGGCTACTCGGTAGGCGAGTTCTTCGTCTTTTGCTTGGGCACGGGAAAAAGTTTGCAGGTAGTTCCACACTAACAGGCGGGGCGGGTCTACTAGCAGTTTGATCGTTTGTCCGTAGTGTTGGGGATCTTGCAGCAATCTGCGCCAAGTTTCTGTAGGTAATACTTGTGGCGGTAAACCGATGTGACAGGTGGCGCAGTTTTCTAGGTACAGTTGCTGTCCCAGTTGGTAGCCTTCGGGGATGCGATCGACAGTTCCAGTATCCTCGATCGAAGACACCTGAGCCAGTCGCGCCGGAGTGCGAGAGTAGGCAGTCTGAGCTGCAACCCATCCGCCTCCGGTACAGCAGACAATTATCAACACCAGCAAAGTTGAGTAAAGCCCCCGCAAGCCTACTCTGCGACGTTTGCGGGGTTTTTCCTGTTTCATAATTCTGAATTTATTTTTGGTTAAATCACTGGTATGCTCATGCCTTCGCGGGCTAAGCAGCTATTGGCGAAAACTGCCTGCACTTCTGCTTCTGTACGATCGAGAAAATTGTCGTCATGGCCTGGATCGTGGTGAAACATCACGATTTTTTTGACTCCAGCAGCTTTCGCTACTTCTACTCCTGCTTGCCAAGTCGAGTGTCCCCAGCCGACTTTCGGGGTTTTGAAGTTGTAATACTCTTCGTTGGTGTAGTTGGCGTCGTAAATCAGCACGTCGGCGTTGCGAGCTAGGTGTACCACATTGTCGTCTAGGCGATCGGGAAAGTGTTCTGTATCGGTGCAGTAGACGGCCGTGTGTCCCTCCCAGGTGACTCGATATCCGATCGCGGTGTTGGGATGGTTCAGCAGTGCCGTTTCTATTTTCACATCGTCGAGTTCGAGAATATCCCCAGGCGTCAAATCATTGAATTTGAGGTCTGACTGCATTACCTGGATAGGGACGGGAAAATTGGGGTGCAGCATTTGGTCGGCAAGACGGTGTTTGATGGTAGTGCCGTTGGGGGCGATCGCACCGTAAATGTGAAAGCAGTTCCCCGGGATAAAGGCGGGAGTAAAAAACGGAAACCCTTGAATGTGATCCCAGTGAGTATGACTAAAAAACATATGGGCTTCCACCGGCATTTGCCGCAGCAGGTTGAGGCCCAGAACTCGCAGGCCCGTACCACCGTCAAAGATTAGGCGTTTTTTGCCCAAGCGCATTTCTACACAGGAGGTGTTGCCTCCGTAGCGCAGTGTTTTGGTGCCGGGGGTGGCGATGCTGCCCCGCACACCCCAAAACTGAACGACAAACTCGGTCAAAGGACTATTTTCCATAGTGGCTTTGTGATCGGAAGGCTGTGGATTGGGTAGAGAGGGTGCGGAATCTGGCATTTTTTTAGTTTTGGCGGCAGGAACTTGGGAATTGAAATCTTAGTTTTTACTTTTTAGTTTTTAGTTTTTAGCAATCTGTACTATAATTAAGCGCTTTATCGGGAAACCTTACGGGTTTGTGTAGGAGATGTCACGCTTGAGAGATTATTTTTTGCATGATGCGGGCTGCCGGGCGTGTTCTGTGTTCTGAGATTAAGATAGCGCCGATCTATCTAAGTGTTAGGGTAAAATTTCCTCAAACGTAGAACGCATTCCCCACGGGTATAATGTGCGCTTAATCTTACTCTAGGAGTAGTATTTTTTTCAAGATTGGGGCCGGGGCAGGGTTTTGAGGAATGCCGTTCCGGTGACTCGGCATTGACGACTGATTTGACCTTCTAGCTACCCGTTCCTCGACTGCATCCCTAGACCTGGAGCGATCGCCTTAAGTTCGGCCCCCTGAGTTTTTAGTCGGGTTGCAGTCGAGGAGTGCGGCCTAGGGGCTTATTTGCGATCTGCTGCGATGCACTTTTCCACTAAGGGCATGACTTGATCAACATCTTGCCAACCCAGAATTTCCGTGACTTTTTTCTCCAAATTTTTGTAGGTTCTAAAAAATTCGGCTATTTCGTCCAAGCGGTGGGGTGCTACGTCTTTGAGGGACTTATAGTGAGCGTAGCGCGGGTCTTTGTCGGGAACGCACAAAAGTTTTTCGTCCCTGTCTCCTCCATCGATCATTTCTAGCATTCCGATCGGACGGGCTGCGATTATGCACCCTGGAAATGTGGGCTCATCCATCATCACCATGCCGTCGAGGGGGTCGCCATCATCGGCTAAGGTGTTGGGTATGAAGCCGTAGTCGCACGGATATTGGACTGAGGAAGAAAGCACCCGATCGAGAGCAAAGGCTTGTAAGTCTTTATCAAATTCGTACTTGTTTTTGCTACCGGCGGTAATTTCGATGAGGACGTTGAGCAGTCCTGGTTTCGGCTGTGCCGGAATTAGCGATAAGTCCACAACAATATCTCCAAGTTAACAGATGATCGGGATGAGTGCTAGTTGCCAAATCCCTTTGATAGCATTTTACGGGCGATCGGGCCTTTCGGCTGCATGAGATTGACCAAAAGCGGGGGAGTGCGATCGGGGTTACACAATTTGAGGATGAGGCTTGTGGGGTGTCCTACCTGCTGTGAAAATACACCGGAGGGGCGGAACGCATCCCACACATTGAGAGGGTAATGCTTTGTTGTGGCGATAGAGAGATATTTTCACATCGATATATTCTTTTTACCGTCTGTCAAAGTTCTTTGAATTTTCAATCCCAACCACTGGCTTAGTTCTGTCGCTAACCACTCGATTTCTGATTCACTTAGCCCCTGCTTCACTCCTAGTCGATATTTTTGGTTGCCGATTTGAATAATCATGTGAGAAACTTTGTATCCAATTTGTTCAATTTCCAACTGGCAAATGTCCTGTCTGCGGGCTGGCTTGGAATGATTCCATCTCAACCCCAGCAGATGGCTGCTATAGGAGATTTGCTGGCGATCGATTACCAGATGCAATTCCCGAAATAGTGCAAATATCGACATTACTCCAGCCGCTACTAATAAACTTCCTGATATCATCCTCAAAACCAATGGATTTATCGGACTTTGGTAATAATTAGTCCACAATGCGATACTCGCAGCAACCGCACCCGAAAGTATGGAAACCCAATCAAAAGCGAATCCATGCGGCGGAATTACAATCTCTATCAACTCCGAATTTTTTGTTAATTTAATATCGCTGCCTCGCGGCTGCACGGGCATAATCCTTTTGGATATCTCGCGGGGATTTGCGAGGGAGTTCGATGCTTCTCCAGCCGAAGATAACCGTTTTTCCAAACTCGGTTCTGTCATCCACTCCAGCCAATCAATTAAATTAGGATTTAGTTGCGTTACCCGATCGGCAAATAAAATTTTTAAATCCTGCTGCGACAGTTCTGTGGGATGCAAACCCGTTACCAAATAAATTAAAGTTGCGCCTAAACCGTAGAGATCCGAAGCCGGAACGGATCGCCCGCCAAATTGTTCCGGCGCCATATATCCGTAGGTTCCCACTACTGTAATCGTGCCGCCAAATTTTGCAGCTTGGTTCTGCACCGAACCGAAATCAACTAAATAAACTTGTCCGACAGTGTGACCGGATCTGTTGTGCAGTAAAATATTGCTGGGTTTAATATCGCGGTGGATGACAGGGGGATTTCGCTCGTGCAAATAAATCAAAATTTCTAACAGCGATTTAGCTAATTCTTTTACGTCGCTTTCGCTAAAATTACGGCCCGAACGCAAATGCTCTTCTAAAGTTTTTCCCCCTACATAAGTCTGTACCAAGGCAAATCCTTTACTGTCTGGTTCGTCAATTTCCAGGTAATCGAGGTAGCGGGGAATTGCTGGGTGAGAAAGCGTTTTTAAAGTTTCCGCTTCCCGTTCAAATAGCTTGATGTCTTGCCATTCAAAATCGCTGCCGAGGAATAGCTGTTTGATGACAACTAATTCTAGAGTTTCCAAATCGCGAGCTAGCAGTGTTTGGCGGCCAGTTTTTTTTCCCAGTGACCGCTGCATTTCGTAGCGTTCTGCTAATATTTTGCCAGTCATGTTTTTTCCCTTAATTTAAATTAAAGTCCACTTTCTTTTTGATACCACCGGGCAAAAGACTTGCTACCTATCCCCATTGATAGCCCTGCAATGAGCGATGGTGCCACAACTACAAAAATATAATCAGTCAATGAGGGTACATAACTAAACGTATCGTCCCCAGTGCCAAAAAAAAGAGACTCCAAATCGAGCGTCTTCATAAAGAGAATGCTTGTAAAAGTACAGATGGCCATACCTATCGCAGTTAAAACTTGTCGGTGAAGTTGAGGATTAGTTAGGGGAAAAAACCACACGATCGTCACAAGTGAGATGATAATTCCGTTCTCCAAACCCAGCAGCGCGCCGAGAAAAAGGCCGAGGATTCCTCCCGCAATTGTCCCCAGAATCGGGAACATAAGGGTAGCGTAAAATGCTGCACAAATTCCTACAGCTATAGTTCCTGCCGCAGTGCTAAGCCCGATCGCATTGTTGAACAAGCTAGAGGTATTCACGGTTTTTCCCTGTCTCAATGGCAGGGAATATTTATTGATTTGCTGCGGTTTTTCTAGAACTTCTTTTGCGATCTGGACTGAGGCGGGACGGCGTTCTAAACTGGGATGTGTCATCCACTTCAGCCAGTTGGTAAAAGCGGGACTCAGTTGGCTGAATTGCTCGAATTCAATCTGCAAATCTTTCTGCGGCAAGTCGGCAGGATGCTGCTTGGTAATTAAGGCGATTAATGTTGCTCCCAACCCGTACAAGTCGGAAGCGGGAACGGCCCTCCCGCCAAATTGTTCTGGCGGCATATAGCCATAAGTTCCGACAACGGTGACTGTTTTTCCTTGTTGCGTTGCTAGGGTTTGAACTGCACCGAAATCGACTAGGTAGACTTCGCCGACGCTGTTACCTGATCGATTCTTGAGTAAAATATTGCTGGGTTTAATGTCGCGGTGAATCACCGGGGGCTGTCGCTGGTGCAGGTAGGCGAGGATGTCTAATAATGCTGTGGCTAATTGTTTGACTTCGCTTTCGCTGAAGGTGCGGCCGTCTGACAGATATTCTTGTAGGGATTTGGCTTCGATGTAAGTCTGAACTAGGGCGAATCCTTTGCGGTTGGGGGTGTCGATTTCAAAGGAGTCGAGATATCGGGGAATTGCAGGATGGGATAGGGATTTTAAGGTTTCGACTTCTCGCTCGAACAGTTTTAAGTCTTCCCAGTTAAAGTCGCTGCTGAATGAGAGTAGTTTGACTACTACTTGCTGTTGGGTTTTTAAGTCGCGGGCGAGTAAAGTTTGCCGTCCTGCTTGCTTGCCGAGCCGCCGATCGCACTGATAGCGATCGGCTAATATTTCTTTTGACAAATCGCCGATGTTTTGTCCGCTCATGTTGTCCTGCCCTAGAACCGATTAAACCTAGTGTAGTTGACAAAAGTCCAATAATCGGAAATGTTCGGGCTACGGCAAAAAAATTTTTATGTCAAAGAGCAACTGCCTTTAAGAGCCAGCGATCTCGCACTGGGGAAGACGCCCCTGAGTTAAGCTTGAATTTAATTTTGGATTTGCTTGTAAATTGACTGCACTACGTCGAGCAGGCTCAAGACTTGCTGCCATTCGGGAGCATCGGGGTTATAGCTTTTGGCGCGCTGAGTTTTCAAACTGTGGTGCAAGAGGGAAAGCAGCGCGTCTGGAGACTGTAAGGAATTCTCCTCTTCATCTGCTGGGGTTTGGGCGGCATTTTCTTCGATATCTTCTTTAATTTTTTGTGCTCGATCGGCGAGGGCTAAAGATCTGCCTGCAAGGTTTTCGGGCATTTTGGGCTGTTCGGACAAAGACGCGCTGGTTAGTTCTACCAATAGTTGGCAGACTCGATCGACCCATTCGTGATCGTTTACTGAAAAGGAACCAGATTTGAACACTTGCCCATCAGGTCTTTGCTGAATGCTTTGTACCTTCTGGATCAGAGGGATAGCCTTAACAGTGATGTTTTCCGGGATTCTGGGGATATCTGACAGGGAGCTCCGAGCAATCTCCAGCAATAGTTGGTAAACCTGATCTACCCACTCAACATCTCCCGATTGCGAATTCCAATTATTCATAACTGACGCTAGTGGTTTTCTATATCTAAGACTAGAACATTGACTATTTGCGAAGGAAGCTCTTTTTAGGAGCCGCTAACGCTATTAAGACTTACGCGGGCGGGGTGAGAAACCCGGTTTTTGAGCGGATGTTTCGTCGCCTTTCTCCAAGATTTTTCTCAGAAACCGGGTAACGCTGCCGCCCGTCCTAACTATTTTTAAGCGCTTCAAATAATAGAAGTGCTAAGTTTGTTGCGGTAGGTAGTGCGAACGAAACACGTAGGGCGCAACCCCGGCATCTCGCTTGCAAATTCAAATCCGGTTATATAACCATAATACCTGTTGGAGCTTATTTACAATTATCTCAATAGGATATTAAGGTTAATTGGTGGTGGGATGGGAGGCGCACCCCCGATCGCGATCGCCCCCACCCGGAACCCTGGCGCCACCGCGAGGATTTGCTGTGGGCTACTGCTATTTTTCTGTGAGATTCCACACACCATCCCAGTTGAGTACGTCTGAAAAACTATGCTGAAATAACATACAGCGATCGACGTGCAATTTAGCTGCCTTGTTTTTCGGGTCAACTTTCAGAACGACCTCAAATTCGCCTGCAGCGTCTTTAAAGGCTTGCTTGGCTTTTGGTTCTAAAGCTTTCTTAAACTCGCTCAGCAGTTTTTTCACCCGATCGAGTCCCAGGTTTTCAAATTCCTCATCTAACATTTCTGCAACTGTCTCGCAGGCCCGACTTTTAATTTTAGCCTGCAATAGCTGCCTGATCTCTGCAGGTTTTAGCCGCTTGATTTGAGGATTTGATGGTTCTAAGATGTCTGATTCCAACAGCTTTTTGACATCGCCTTCTTGCAAGTATTTAATATCGTCTGCTGATAGGGGCTTGATTTTTGCTTGCAGCAGCATTTTGGCTTCGTCTTCCGAGAGGTTTTTGATGCCTTCCAATTTCAGCAGTTGGATTTCTGTCTGCAACAGTACGATGAGTTTGTCTGCTTCGGATAGGTTTTTCGGGTCGTACTCTGACAGCTTTTTCAGTTGATATAACAGGTTCTTGAGTTCGTGTTCCAACTGTTGCTCTAGAGTGTAGGACAGTTTCTTAATCTCTGCCTCCGGCATTTCGGCGACATCCTTTAAGATATTTTTCACCTCACTTTCTGAGAGTCTTTGGGTGACTGGAGTTTTGTAATGTTCGCGCCCCTTGGTGTAATGTTCTATAATTTTTTGCTGTTTTTCGGTTAGTGACTTGCCCACTGGCGAGTGTCCCTCGCGGATGCCGACGAGTTCGTAAACGATTACGGGTTCGCTTTTGCCCTTGACAGTAATAAAGTCGAGTTCTCGCACGTAGAGCCGATCGGCATAATCTCTGTAAGTATTGTCGCTGATGATTAAGTCGGTGCCGTATTGCTTGCTAGCGCCTTCTAAGCGAGAGGCGAGGTTTACGCCGTCTCCGATCGAAGTCAATTCCATGCGTTTGCTACTGCCGATGTTGCCGCTGACAACTTCATCGGAATGGACGCCCATACCGATGCCGATCGGCAGTTCGCCATTTGCCATGCGATCTTGATTGAACTCAGCCAGTTTTTCCCGCATTTTCACTGCGGTTTGCATCGCGCACCAAGCATGATCTTCTAGCGGCGCTGGAGAGCCAAAAACTGCCATCAGAGCGTCGCCGATGTATTTGTCGAGAGTGCCTCCGTACTCGAATACGACATCTACCATCACTTCAAAATATTTATTCAGCATCACTACCACTTCTTCGGCTTGCAATTTTTCCGTAAGTGTGGTATAGCTGCGAATGTCTGAGAACAGCACCGAAACATTTTTGCGCTTACCGCCCAATCCAGTATCCCCTGAAGCTAACAAAGCTTCGGCTACTTCTGGGGTCATGTAACGGTACATCAAGTTTTTGACTTGCTTAGCGCTGCTAATATCTTCCATGACAACTAATGCGCCGTTGACCTTGCTGGGGTCGGTAGCGTCGGTCATTGAATTAATCGAGAGATTGATACTCTGCGATTTTGCTTCACAGGACAGCAAAACTTGATCCGGGTAATACTGCTGGCGGTCCTTATCGTCTTCTGGAGACAAAGACGCATCAAACCATTTGGCAAAATCGCCTTTTTCTAACTTAATTAACTCGCGCAAAGATTGACCTTCGGCTAATTCGGCATCGCTGACACCCAGTAATTTTTTGGCACTGGGATTGGTCGCTACTATATTGCCTTTTTTATCTGTAGAAATCACGCCGTTAGTCAGGGCGTGCAGCATATCTTTTTGTCTTTGTTCTTGCTGTTTGACTTCGGCAAACAGTTTGGCGTTTTGTAGGGCGACTCCTGCTTGGATATTAAACGCCTCCATAAATTGTAGGTCGTTGCGATTGAAACTGGCTTTCCACTGTTCGGGGGCGTGCGGCCAATCTTCGGGGTTATAGGGAGGGTATTCTCCTTGTTTTTTTTTGTTGACTAATTGAGTAACTCCGATCAATTTGTGGTCTGCATTAAAAACTGGCATACAGAGCATACTGCAAGTACGGTAGTCAGTTTGTTGATCGGTTTTTTTGGAAGTTTCTGCGCGGGGGTCATTGTATACGTCAAAGGGAATCAACAGGGGTTCGCCGGATTCGGCGACGATGCCTGCAAAACCGGCTGTTCTGGGTATGCGAAGTTCTTTCACGCTGTCCGCCGTCGGGATTTTCGTCCAGAGTTCGTCTTTATCTTCATCGATCAGCCACAGGGTGCTGCGATCGGCATTCATCAGTTCTTTTGCCTGATCCATCACCCTTTTTAGAGTATCTTCTAAGTCTAAACTGCTCTGAGAAAGAGCGTTGACGGCATTCATCAGCGCCGTGGCCGCCCGTTGTCTTTGAGTTGCTGCGTAGAAAGATTTGGAAGATTCTAGAATTAGGCGAATCGAGGGAGCAAATTCTTTAAAAACTTGTTCGTCTTCTTGAGTAAACCCTGCCTTGTCAATCTGTTCCTCTAAAATACCGTAATGTTCGTGGTTGGGCTTGAGTTTATTAATCAGTTGAACGACTGCTACTAACTCTCCTGTTTCTTCGTTGATCAGGGGCATCGCAAGCATTGTATAAGTGCGATATCCTGTTTCTTTGTCAGTTTTTTTGGCGTTAGTCGATCGGGGGTCGTTATAAAAATCATAAGGAATGTTCACCACTTTTTTTTCCGTGGCTACTTCTCCGGCAATGCCCACATGGGCGGGAAATCGGAGCTCTAGGTTTTTGCCATTTTCATCTTTAGCAACGATCGCCCAGAGTTCATTTTTCTCGTCGTCTAATAAAAATATCGTGCTGCGAGCAGCATTCAGCAATTCCCCTGTTTTGAGGGTAATCGACTGCAACATCTCGTTGAGGATGGCATCAAATCCCTCGCTCTCCAGGATATTGTCGAGCATTCCCAGGGTTTGATTGACAACCTTAAGTTTGTCTTCTACTTCCTTAACTACTACTGTAAAACTTTGCTTATTTAGAAGGTCGAGAATGCCGGAGAGGTTTCCTTGGCGCGGGATAATTGCACCGCTCCTAATTTCCGGGGGAGAATAATTTTCCTGATGATGATTTTGACCGCCGACAACAGCGACATCAATCACGTTGTCCAGAGAAGAGTAATTGGTGGAAGATGCAGATTTCATAGACCTTTACAGAAGCTTAAGTGTAAGGGTTAGTCTCTAAGCGAAGAGAGCGGGGAAGTTGATTAGTGAGTCACCTGTCGCACAAGACTCAAGTATGTGTGAAAGTATTTCCCAGTTTACAGAACTCCGGCCACCAGGCAAGGGAAATTCAGTGGGCCTTGCTGCTGAACGGAGGGTGGGAGAGTAACGAGGCGGTGGGAGTGCTGCAATCTTTTTAGAGAGCGCAAATCTTGTTTAAATGGTTTATTAACTGATTTTGACATTGTGCGTGCCTGGTTTAAGTAGGTTCGGCAGGTTTAAGAGCCGATCGCCCGCAGGAACATGAATGCGTACTGGCGGGAGGACTGCTGAAAGAGGGGTGGCCTTGTGGGACTAGCCGCAATTGTGACACTACCAGTTGCTAGTGATGTGTGCCCTTCTCTACACAATTGTGGTTTTTAACTAGAATTTCTCTCTATTTTGCTGCTCTTTGCTTTCATCCCACTAAATTCACGGGGTTTTCAGCTTTTTTTTGTAAAATTTGCGGTTGATATTTTTAGTGTAACCTCCGACTCTAAAAAAACTCCGCCTTTTGGCCCCCCGATCGGCTGGAGGGTCTCGTCAGGGTTTTGCCGACTGAGTTTGGCGCAATCCGGCGGCTTCGACAAGCAGGGATTCGGCGAAGGCGATGGCTTCTGTTGCTGAGCGGCCGCTGGCGAGTTGGGCCAGTTCTTCGCGCCGCTGCTCACTGTTGAGGGCGGCAACTCTGACTACTGTACGTTCTATTGGTTCGGAGTGGGCTGCGGGTTCGCCGATACTTGGTTCTGCTTCGATCGTCTGTTTGTTGACGCGAAAATGAAAATCAGCCATCGCGGCGATCAGCGGCTGGTGGGTGACGCAGAGAACTTGGTGTTTGTCTGAGAGTTGGTAGAGTTTTTTGGCGATCGCCCCAGCGACTCTCCCGGAGACTCCGGCGTCGATTTCGTCAAAAATCAGCGTACCAGCACTTTCTATTTGGGAAAAACAGGCTTTGATGGCGAGTAGAAAGCGGCTCATTTCTCCCCCGGAGGCGATCGCGCCCAGGGGTTGCAAAGGTTCGCCCGGATTGGGGCTGAAACAAAAGGCGATTTGGTCGGCACCGGTAGCGGTTGGGGTACAAGGCGAAATCTCGACTTGAAATTGCACTTTTTCCATTGCTAATGGTTTAAGTTCTCCTACGAGGTGCGTTTCTAGTTTGAGGGCGGTTTCGCGTCGCAGGGTGGTGAGGTGGCTACAAGCATCTTTTAATTGCTCTAAAGCAGTCTGATATGCGAGTTCTAAGGCTTCCATTGACTCGCCTCCTTCTAAAAGTTCATTTAGTTCGTTTTGAATGCTTTGGTAGTAGGTGATCGCTTCTTTGAGCGGCCCGTATTTGCGACAAATTTGTTTGAGTTCGCGAATCCGATCTTCTACTTCTTCGAGTCTTTCGGGATCTGCTTCTAATTGTTCGCCGTAGCTGCTAATTTGCCGGCTGGCTTCTGTGGCTTGAGCTAAAGCATCGCTGACCATTTCGAGGATTGGTTGCAACTGCACATCGTAAACCGCCATGTCGCTTAAAATTACTTCGGCTTTGCTCAACAAGTCGGCGGCTGATGCGCTGTCGCCCTCGTTTTGGTATAGGGCTTGGTGGACTTGGTAACTCTGCTGCTGCAATTCGACGACGTGGCCTAGCCGGATTGATTCGTGTTCTAGCTGTTCGAGTTCGTCGGCGTCTTCGATATGGGCTTCGCCAAGTTCTCGGACTTGGTATTCTAACAAATCAAGTCTTTGCAGTCGCTGCTGTTCCGACTGACGCCTGCGTTTGAGGGCTGTTTTGGCGTTGTTTGCTCCCAGCCAAGCGGAGGCGATGATCGATCGCGCTTCAGTAAGCTTTTTGCCGCCGTATAAATCAAGCCATTCTCGCTGGAGGGTTTCTTGTCCGAGGTGGACGGTTTGGCCTTGGGCGGTAATTTCGACAAGCCGATCGCGCAGTTGATCCATTAATTGGCGGTTGACGAGAATTCCGTTCAAGCGCGATCTGGTGCGTAGAGCACCGCTTGATGCGTTAATTTCCCGGCTGCAAACGGCTAAATTTCCGTCTATGGGTTCGATTTCTTGCTCGCCCAGCCACAAAGCTGCGGCTTTGTCCAATTCAAAGGTAGCTTCCAATATTGCCCGCGCTGCTCCGGTGCGAATCGATCGGCGATCGACTTTCCCGCCCAACACTGCATCGATCGCATCTAGGATAATCGATTTACCAGCGCCGGTTTCCCCTGTAAATACGTTCAAACTCGGGCCAAATTCTAGATCCAGGCAGTCAATTAAGGCAAAGTTTTCTATTCTCAGGGATATTAACATGGGGAATTGGGAATTGTAATTAGTAATTGTAATTAGTAATTAGTAATTAGTAATTGGGAATTGGTAACAACTGTCAACTGTCAACTGTCAACTGACTTCGGCTATAGTTTCAACCACCCAAACAAATCTCCTACCGTCAGCCGCAATTCTGCTGCCCAATCTGGAACTGGCAACACTTCTTCGGGTTTTGCTAAAAGTTCCGGTTGCTTTCCAGGGGGATAAATTAAGAT
Organism: Microcoleus sp. S13_B4; assembly: GCF_036700885.1. NCBI lineage: Bacteria > Bacillati > Cyanobacteriota > Cyanophyceae > Oscillatoriales > Microcoleaceae > Microcoleus > Microcoleus sp. S13_B4. The sequence continues at coordinate 56,045 of NZ_JAUBPU010000006.1, read as the reverse complement.
CGAGCGCACCATCGGATCGATCAGCCAACCCATTTGAGTGCCGTTTTTCAGACAGTGTAAAATATTCCCAGTTACTTTAGTTTGACTCTGCCCTGGAGACAGAATTTCAATTGTCCAATCTGGGTAAGTTTCAAATACATTAGCAACATCCCCATTTTCATCAACTGGTATTCTTTCCCAAGTAAATACTGTGACATCTGGCACGATTGACCTGCCGTCAAAATTACACCGCAATTCAGGAAAAGCTAAGGCAATTTTATGAATCTTAACCGCGACATTGATGGCTGGGACTAATTCACCTTGAATCCGGCTATGTTTTCCTTGTGGCATAGGTTTTTGGATTATTTGACCGTTGATATATTCGCTAGCTGGTTCGGTTTCTGGCAGTTTTAGAAACTCGGACAAAGTTAGTGTTTTTGTTTGTATTTGTACCATTTTTTACTCTTTTTATTCCATAAAACCTAAATGTTTTCTAGCAGCAAGAGTTACCATTCTGCCCCGACTTGTCCGCTGCAAAAATCCGATTTGCATTAAGTACGGTTCGTATACATCCTCAATGGTTTGAGTATCTTCTCCTGTCGAAGCTGCGAGGGTTTCTAATCCGACTGGACCACCGTTAAAGTTTTCAATCATTGCTGTCAAAATCCGTCGATCTGTCCAATCTAAACCCAGCGGATCGACGTTGAATAATTCCAGGGCTAGCGAGGCAACTTCGGCATCAATTGGCTTTAAGTTTTTGACTTCGCTGTAGTCTCTAACTCGCCGCAGCAAACGGTTAGCGATTCGGGGCGTTCCGCGAGCTCTGCGGGCAATCTCTATGGCTCCTTCTGGGGTAATTTTAGTGTCTAGAACTTGGGCGGTTCTTTGGACAATTAGACTAAGTTCGTCTATTTCGTAGTAGCGCAATCTTTGGATTAAGCCGAAGCGATCGCGCAATGGAGATGTGAGGGACCCGACTTTTGTGGTTGCTCCTACTAACGTAAAGGGTTTGAGGGGAATGCTGCGAATTTTGGCGCTTTTGCCTTGACCGATCGTAATATCTAACCGACAGTCTTCCATCGCCGGATAGAGGATTTCTTCTGTAACTTTAGATAAGCGGTGAATTTCGTCGATAAACAGCACGTCGCCTGCTTTGAGGTTGATCAGCAATCCGACAATATCTCGCGGTTTTTCTAAAGCTGGGGCGGTGGTGATTTTGCATTCAACTTCCATTTCTGCTGCTAGAATTAGCGACATTGTGGTTTTTCCCAACCCTGGAGGCCCGTAGAGTAACAGGTGATCCATAGGTTCGCCGCGAGATTTTGCTGCTGCAATTGCGATCGCCAAAACTTCTCTCAAGTCTTTTTGCCCGATGTATTCAGCTAAGCGCTGGGGGCGGATTTTGTCGTCTTGTTTGCTGTTGATTTCGTCGGGTAGTTCTTGCGATTCTAGCAAAGATTCCGCCTGGGGTTTGGCCACTTTTTTGCGCCGGGCTGGGGCTATGTCTTCGGGTAGATTTGGGTCGGGGGGCTGTTGTTTGGAGGAGATAATAGCCATATTTATTTGCGATCGCGCAGCGGGAATTGTTTACAATTGTTAGCAGAATCTTTAAAATTATTGAGCTCGTTATGAGTATTCCATCTTCTTTATTAGCATCGGAAAGCATAACTTTTGAGGGGGCGATCGAGCTGACTCAATCTTTACTGTCGTTCATTGAGGCCGATCGACTTTTACAAGCCGACATCCAGCAAGCTGTTACATCTCTGGTGAAAACACAAAATGGTGCTAGGGGGTTTTTTGTCACCTATCTAACGGACGATCGACAGGAGGCAGATCACCCGTCACCCGGATTAGTCGAGGCGCTGCGATCGGCTCCTGAGATCGTAGCAGAACTGCTGGTGAAAAATTTGGCGATGTCGGCGGCAATGGTTGTACATCATTCGCGCCAGCAAAAGGAGGAAATGGCGGCCGATTCTGCTAGAGTGCAGGAGCGATCGCGCAATTTAATTCAAATGCTGCAAATGCCAACCTGTCAAACTAGAGCGTCGCAAATGCTAGAAAGTTTGCAGAGTGCCAACGGCGAGTATGAAAAATTTTTCCAGCGGTGGGGGTACGACGACGAGCAAAAACTAGCGATCGGTTCGGCAGTTCGATCGGCGATCGGCTAAAATAACCTCCGAAGGAAGAGGAAAGAAGAAAGAAAGAAGCAGCCGAAGCTAGGGTGGCAGATCCTTGATCAAAGCGGCGGGGCTGTGGAATAATTGCGGTTTAACAAAAGCTGCACAATTGTAGCTTGAGTTGATTTAGGTGTGAAGGTAGTGAACGAGGGCGAAAAAATTGCTGAGAACGGTGAAAGGAGTTGCCCAAAAGGCCCGAAGGCTGGGCGGCAGGCGGCCGGCAAGTACACGCGAACGGCGGTGGGCGAAGCTGAATCTGCTGGCAACATTGGTGCGCCGGGACTTGGAAGCTCAATACAAAGGCTCGATTCTGGGCAATTTGTGGCCACTGCTGAATCAGCTATCGCAATTGGTGATTTACACATACGTATTTTCGATCGTCCTCAAGGTAAAGCTCAGCCTTACAGGCTTCCCAGAAAACAGCGACATTACATTTGGAGTCTGGTTGTTTGCAGGTTTGCTGCCTTGGACTGCCTTCACCAGCGGTTTGATCAAGTCGGCAGTATCCGTGGTGGGGCAGCCGAATTTAGTGAAAAAAGTGGTATTTCCTCTCGGTTTGCTGCCCCTAGTGCCGATTTTTACAGCTTTTCTTGAAAGTTCTCTGGGTTTAGCAGCTTTGATTGTGATAGTAGCCGTGTCGTCGCAAAAGCTCAACGCTACTTTATGGTTGCTGCCGTTGGTGTGGGTGCCTCAGTTGCTGATAACTGCTGGTTTGGGATATTTGACAGCCGGCTTGACTGTATTTTTGCGAGACATTCCTCAGACATTAGGTGTTATTCTAAATTTTTGGTTTTATTTGACGCCGATCGTCTACCCAGCATCAGTAATCCCCCAAGAGTGGCGAGTGTGGATATTTTGGCTGAATCCAATGGCGGCCATCTCGGAGGTTTATCGAGATCTCATACTGCTTGGAGAAGTTAAGCATTGGGGGGAATGGGGTGTCGCCACGGTAATTTCTGCTGCTATATTTTGTGGAGGTTTGGCGGTTTACCGGCGTTTGCGTCCCGCTTTTGCTGACGTGCTGTAAATTTGTTTGAGATCTACAGTCAATCTAAAATCTAAAATCCAGGGTGCTGTAAATTTGTTTGAGATCTACAGTCAATCTAAAATCTAAAATCTAAAATCGACTGTGCTGTAAATATGTTTTAGATTTCAAGTCAATCTAAAATCTAAAATCTAAAATCTAAAATCGATTGACTGCCGCCCATGACAGAAAATGTAATTTCACTCAAAAATGTTTCCAAATGCTTTAAGCGGTACGATCGTCCAGGAGACCGCTTAAAGGAAATTATTTACCCCGGGAAAAAACTTGCTGACGAATTTTGGGCCCTACACGACATCAATCTGGAAATTCCTCAAGGACAAACTCTGGGAATCGTCGGTCGCAACGGTTCGGGAAAAAGCACTCTCCTGCAAATAATTGTAGGGACGCTGACGCCTACCGCAGGAAGCGTGGATGTTAAAGGGCGAGTCTCCGCTTTGTTGGAACTCGGAAGCGGGTTTAACCCGGAATTTACCGGGCGTCAAAATGTGTTTTTTAACGCTCAGTTACTGGGATTCAATCAAAAAGAAACTGCAGAAAAATTTGACGATATAGCTGCTTTTGCTGATATTGGCGATTTCATCGAACAGCCAGTCAAGACTTATTCTAGCGGTATGTTTGTCAGGCTAGCTTTTGCTGTTGCAACTAGCGTCGAGCCAGATATTTTGGTGGTTGACGAGGCGCTTTCGGTGGGCGACGAAGCTTTTCAGCGCAAGTGTTTTGCCCGCTTGCAAAGCATTCAGGAAGGTGGCGGAACGATTTTATTTGTTTCTCACGCTGCTACTTCTGTGGTGCAACTTTGTACCTCGGCGATTTTAATGGATAGCGGTGAATTGCTGCTCGCTCACACGCCGAAGGTGGTAATTTCTAAGTATCAAAAGCTGATTTATGCCGATCCGGATCAGGTTCTGGGGTTGAAGTCAGATATTCGAGCTCTGAACCAACTGACAAAACAGGAAAGTCAAGACCACCTTCAGGAGGCTAATTTAGAAAGCACAAAGAGGGAAGTTAAACCAGAGCAACATCTCTCTAAACCCAAGGAATATTATGATGAATTTTACGATCCGGGGATGATACCGTCAAATACGGTAAGGTATCCGTCTCGCGGAGCGGAAATTATCAACCCCCACATCGAGACGCTGAAGGGAAATGTGGTAAATCACTTGATCGGCCGTCAAGATTATATTTATACTTACTCTGTCACTTTCTCCCGGTCAACTTCCAAAGTTAGGTTTGGAATGTTGATTAAAACAATTAGCGGTTTTGAGTTGGCGGGTGCTTCTTTGAAGGCTTCTACTCAGTCAGTTAGGTATGTGGAAGCGGGAACGACAATTGTAGTTAAGTTTAATTTTAAATGCTTGCTGAATCCCGGGGTTTATTTCTTGAATGCTGGCGTTGTGGGAACCGTAGATGGAGATTTAACTTATCTGGATCGCTGTGTTGATGTGGCGATGTTTAGAGTTCAGTCTTGTACTGAGTCCTGCGGTAACGGCATCGTTGACTTGCTGATCGAACCGTGTTTAACTGTTGTTAATGCTGATTCTCTAGTGAAAGAGCAGTCAACAGAGGTTATCTAAAATTCTGTAAAAACAATGAGCGATATCAATTTAGATTTAGTCGAAAATCCCGTAATCAAAGCATTTATTCAAGATCAAACTAAGTTTCCCGAAAATTTTAAACTGAATATCTGCGAAGACGATGAAATGTATTTGTTCAGCTTGAACAACGTCAAAGACGATCGCGATCGGGCTTTGGTGCGCTATTATTCGATCGGGCGTCGCATCTTGGATACGGTTAAACAAGTTGTGGAATGGCATTTTGGCAGTTTTGAAAAGGTACCTTCTTTTCTAGATTTTGCCTGCGGTTACGGTCGATTTACCAGGTTTTTGATTCAGGAAATACCGCCGGAACGAATTTGGGTTTCTGATATTTATGCTAACGCGGTTAAGTTTCAAACTGAATACTTGGGCGTCAATGGTATTGTCTCAACTGGAAAACCAGAAAATTATTTAATTGACCGCAAGTTTGACTGCATTCTGGCTAATTCTTTTTTCAGCCATATGCCGGAAAGAACTTTTACAAGTTGGTTGCAAAATTTGTACGATTTGTTGACTCCTAACGGCATTTTGATGTTCAGCGTTCACGATGAGTGTTTGCGCCTAGCCAATATAGAAATGCCGGCTAATGGTATTTTGTTTAGTCCTCAAAGCGAAAGCCAGTCTTTAGATAAGGAGGAATACGGCACAACTTATGTAACTGAAAAGTTTGTGAGAGAATGTGTGGCGCGAGTTAGCGGAGGCAAAGCTTTTGTTCATCGCATCAAAAAAGGCATCTGCAGATTTCAGGATTTGTATGTTGTCACAAATGAGCTAGTTAGAGATTTTTCGGAGTTAAAATTCAATCATCACCCGGAAGGATATATTGATGTTGCTGCTTTTACGAATAAGGAGAATTTGTATCTGGAAGGATGGGTGGCTGATGTGAATTTCGACGGTCGAGTTGAGGAGCTGCAAGTGCTGGTAAATGGGGAGGTGGTACAGAGGTGCGAGCCTTTTTACGATCGCCCGGATGTGGCTGGATATTTTGAAACTGATGGGGCTTTGCAGTCGGGGTGGAGCTGTTATTTACCCAAAAACACCGTGGCGCTGGAGGATGTGTTAATAGTCAAAGCAATCAATAACTATGGTTGGGAATGGATTCTGGAAACTTGCACGGTTAAATCGCTGGTTAACCAAAGGCAATCGCAGTCTTTGTTGGGGTCTACTCAGACAAAACTCAAATTACTCGAAACTCAGTTAGCTTCGGCTAAGATAGAATGGGAGCAAAGCCAAAGTAAGTTAATGATTACTCAAACTGATTTGCAAGAAGCTCAAACTAAATTAGTTTTAGCTCAAACGCAATTGGAGCAAACTCAAAATCAGTTAGTATCTGTGCAAATGCAGTTAGAGAAAACTGAAAATCAACTAATTAATGTCAAGCAAGAACTAGAGCAAGCGAAGTGTCGGGTTTTGGCAATGGAAAGCAGCAAGTTCTGGAAGATCAGAAGCGCATGGTTTGAAGTCAGGCGATCCTTGGGCTTAGTGGGAGACTAGCAATAGCGAGTAAATTTGGTGTGGGAATTAGGGCGAGGGAGAGAAATTGTGAGTACAAATGACAGCAAACCGTCGGTTTTTATTGTTACCGGAATGCACCGTTCCGGTACGTCTTTAACAGCTTCTTTGTTTCAGAAAGCCGGGGTTGATATTGGCAAAAAATTAGTGGGGCCGGCCGACGGAAATGTGAAAGGTCATTTCGAGAATGTTGATTTTGTGGAGTTTCACAAAAGTGTTTTGCGATCGCACGGTATTGATGAACTCGGCTGTACGTTTGAAAAAACGATTCCGGTAGCAGCGGAATACGTCGAAATCGCCAAACGGGCGATCGAGCAAAATCAACAAACTCACAAACATTGGGGTTGGAAAGACCCGCGAACAGCCCTTTTTTGGGATTTTTGGCTGACTTTGCTCCCCGAAGCTAATTTTATCTGTGTTTATCGATCGCCCTGGGAAGTAGTCGATTCCCTTTACCGCCGGGGAACCGATGTCAGCTTGCTGCAAAATCCCGAAATGGCAGTAAAAATGTGGATTCACTACAATCAAAAAGTTTTAGAACTTTACGAACGTTTCCCCGATCGCTGTCTCCTAGCCAATGTTTACCCCATCGGCAACACTCCTGAACTTTTCCTCGATCGAGTCAACGAAAAATTTAATGTTAACTTAGGTGCTATACCGGGCGACAATTTTGAAGAATCTTTATTAGTCAACGATATTGTCAAAAGTCACAGACCGAGTTTAATAGAAAAATATTTTCCCGAAGCATTAGAACTATATGAACTTTTGGAAACCCAAGCTGGAAATCTGAGCAGCGAGTCGAAAGGTGCGATCGCTCAAGTTATTCCTTTCCCAGCATCTCCAGTCGGGCCATTTGAAGATTGGCTAAAAATCCGCTTGCTGGAAAAACAGCAAAAAACTAGCTCTTCCGAACTCAAACAGTGGCAAGAACAATTTCACCAGGCCCAGGCGAAAGTTTTGGGATTAGAGACAGAATTAGGAGCAACTCAAGTACAGCTTGCCGGCCAAGAATCAAATTTTCAAGAAGCTTTAGCAAAACTCCTCGGATTAGAAACAGAATTAGGACAAACTCAGGTACAGCTTGCGGGCAAAGAATCGCAATTTCAAGAAGCTTTAACAAAAATATTAAAATTAGAAGCAGAGTTAGGGCAAACTCAGGTACAGCTTGCCGGCCAAGAATCAAATTTTCAAGAAGCTTTAGCGAAACTCCTCGGATTAGAAACAGAATTAGGACAAACTCAGGTACAGCTTGCCGGCACAGAATCGCAATTTCAAACAGCTTTAGCGAAAGTATTAGAATTAGAAGCAGAATTAGGGCAAACTCAGGTACAATTTGAAGAGACTGAATTTATATTGCAGCAAAAGTTAGCTGAGTTAATTCAGCTAGAAACAGCACAAAGTCAAAATCAGGAAAGATTAAAGGATACTCAGGAAAAATTAGAACACTCCCGCCAGGAAAATGAAAAGTTTCGGGCAGAACTTGCTATAATCAAGTCTTCAATAGGGTGGCAAGTGAGAGAAAAGTTGTGGGAAGTTCAGCGCCAAATCCGCGACTTGTTCCCTAAATTTATTTTTTCGTTAGATCAACCCACTACTTGGCAAGTTTGTGATTCCAACCTGCTAATTGTGGGCTGGGTTTTTAACCAAAAAAGAGAGACTACAGCAGTCCGCGTCAGAATTAAAGACCAGAGTTTCGTAGGCGTTTACGGCATAGAGAGAAGTGATATAGCGCTAGCACACTCTAATATTCCCGCTGCGAAGAAATCAGGTTTTACAATTCAATTGGAAGCGCCTGCCGGACGGCACGAAGTGCTACTGGAAGCGCAAGACGATCGAGGTAAATGGCATCTTTTGGCAGCTTATCCGTTGCTAGTTTCAACGATTCAAGCATCTTTAGATGTACCGGTGGTGTGGGAACAGCGTCAGGGTCAAATTTTGTTTGCAGGTTGGTGCTGCCACCACGATCGCAAAATTGGTAAATTAAGCTTGTTGTGCGGCGATACTTCTGTAGAATGCGCCTACGGTTTGCGGCGAAAAGATGTCGGCGAAGTGTTTCCCGACTGGGTTAACAGTTCGGAAAGCGGTTTTGAGGCCCTTGTCGATTTGCCTCCGGGCGAATGGCACGTTTCTCTGCAAGCTGAGTTAGAAACCGGGGAAATTTTGTCTTTTCAAGCGCCGAAGAAATTGACTGTGCGGCGCTACAATATCTGGCAGCGAAGTACAGATAAATTTGAGGAGTTATCAAGGTTTACAGCCGCAATTCAGCAGCGGGCGAGGGAAAGAAAACAGCGTCTGGGCAGGATTGTGCCGATGCCTTGGGAAATTGTGAAAGTGCTCCGCCAGTTGGGGAAGATTTACCGTCAGCAAAAACAGTTTACTGCGCCGGGAGATTTGCTACCGCCGGCGGGTTTTGTGGTGCCTCAACCCATTGATAGATATGACGCATGGCTGGAGGTGAATCAGTGGAACGATCGCGCGCGCGATTACTTAATTTATAGGTTAAAATCCTGCCGGCAACCGCTGCCAAAAATTTCGGTGGTAATGCCTGTTTACAACCCGCAGATAGATTTTTTAGAAAGCGCGATTAACAGCGTAATCAATCAAGTTTATCCAAACTGGGAACTCTGCATTGCCGATGATTGCAGCACCGAACTTACTGTTGCTGAAAATTTGAAAAGCTGGGTTCAAAAGGACGATCGTATCCGCATCACATTTCGTACAGAAAACGGCAACATCAGCGCAGCAACCAACAGTGCCGCCGCCCTCGCAACAGGCGACATCATCCTGTTTTTAGACAACGACGACGAACTAACTCCCGACGCATTAGGCGAAGTCGCCCTATATTTTGCAGCGCATCCAGCCACCGATTTTCTCTACTCAGACGACGACAAAATCGACACCCAAGGTCGCCGATTCGCCCCGCAATTCAAACCGGAATGGTCGCCGGAACTGCTGCTTTCCTATATGTATCTCGGTCATTTGTGCGCCGTGAAAAAACACATTTTTGAACAAATAGGCGGTTTGCGGCTAGGTTTTGAAGGCTCGCAAGATTACGATTTTGCCTTGAGAGCCACCGAAATTTCTCGCCATGTCGCGCACTTGCCGTTAGTGCTGTATCACTGGCGAACCGCACCCGGTTCTACAGCCATATCTGGGGCCGCGAAACCCGCCAGTTTTGCCGCAGGTCAAAAAGCCATTCAAGACGCACTAAACCGCCGCCAAATTAACGGTAATGTCGCTCAGCACGCATGGGCGATTAAAGAAAATTTGGGCATATTTGCCCAGGATTTCCCGGATAACGGCCCATCAGTAACAGTGATTATTCCTACTAAAAATCAGCTCAAATTGCTGAAAGCCTGTCTGGATTCTCTAGAAACTACAACCTATAAAAATTATCAAGTGGCAGTCATCGACAACGAAAGCGACGAGCCGAACACTCTGGAATATTTCAAGGAATTAAGTTGCCAAGTTTTGCGGATAAAAAATCCTGGTGGCAAGTTTAGTTTTGCAGCAATTAACAACCGCGCTGCCGAACAAGTAGATAGCGAATATGTGTTGTTTTTGAACAACGATACTGAAGTAATTAACCCGCGCTGGCTGAGTCAAATGGTGGGATACGCTCAAATCCCTGGCGTGGGTGCAGTCGGCGCGAGGCTGTTATATCCCGACGGCAGAATTCAGCACGCGGGCGTAATTCACGGGCTGCATCACGGCTTAGCTGGTCACGCTTTTAAGCTGATGAACAGCGAAAATCGAGGCTATCTTTCTCAAGCGATGGTAACGCGAAATTACTCTGCGGTAACAGCCGCTTGCACTATTACTCCGCGTCAATTGTTTTTAGAATTGGGCGGTTTTGATGAGGAGAATTTTGCTGTTGCTTACAATGATGCCGATTACGGATACCGGCTGTTAGAACGGGGTTATCGGTGCGTATATTGTCCCGATGCGGAGTTGTTGCACAAAGAGGGAACTTCTAGGGGTTTTACCGACAATCCTCAAGAAGTGGCGACTTTTAGGCGCAAGTATGGGGGAAAAAATGACAGTTTTTACAGTCCTCACTTGTCTTTAGAAGATGAGTATTTTCATATTCAACCCCGACGGGTTTTTATGAAAGAAGAAGGAAGTTCGGCAACGGATTGTGTAACGGATGTAACGGATGCAGGGGAGAAGGAAGAACTAAAATTTGGTAATTTGGGTTCTTTGATATCAGTAAATAATTTTGTAAATCCTATCAAAGTTTTGATGTGCAGCAATTCGCTGGATTTCACCGGTGCGCCGCTGCATCAGTACGAAATTGCGGTGAAATTGGCGGCTGAAGGCGTGATTAAGCCGATCGTACTTTGCACAACAGAGGGGCCTCTGCGTCAAGCTTACGAACAGCAGGGAATTGAAGTAATTGTGCGCGACAATCCTCTCGAACACATCTACCAGCGCGATGCTTATGATGAAGCCATCCGCAGTTTTAGCAAAGAAATTGAAAGTTTAAAAATAGATGCAATTTATGCCAATACTTTAGAAAACTTTTTTGTAGTTGACGCAGCGTGGCAAATTGGAATTCCGACGGTGTGGAACGTGCACGAAAGCGAACCTTGGCAAACTTATTTTAATAGGTTTGGTTCGGAGATTGCGGCGAGAGCTTTAGAGTGTTTTCGCTTTCCTTACAAAGTTATTTTTGTGGCGGATGCAACGCGGGACAGGTATTTGCCTCTCAACAGCCACCACAATTTTACAGTGATTCACAACGGCTTAGATTTGAGCAAACTGGAAAATTCGGAGAATTCTGAATTGGCTAGAAAAAGTTTAGGTGTTGCAGCGGAAGATGTAGTGATTTTGCTGCTGGGAACGGTATGCGAACGCAAAGGACAGCAAGATTTAGTTAAGGCACTTTCACTTTTACCTGACAAATGGCACAATAAAATTAGGTGTTTTATTGTGGGCGATCGCCCAAGTATTTACAGCAATAAATTAGCTGATATGGTGGGTGAATTGCCGGAAGAGTTGCGGGAAAGGGTGACAGTAGTCCCGGAAACTGGGGAGACGGGAAAATATTACAAAGCGGCTGATATTTTTGTTTGCACTTCTCGCGTCGAAAGTTTTCCGAGAGTGATTTTGGAGGCGATGGCCTGCGATTTGCCAATTATTACAACGCCTGTTTTTGGAATTAGAGAACAAGTGAGACCCGGAATTAATGGTTTGTTTTATACGCCAGATCGCCAGGAGGAATTAGCAGCATCATTGAATACTTTATTGGAGGATAAATCTTTGCGTCGGCGATTAGCAGAAAATGCTAAATATGTGTTAGAGTCGTTGAATACTTTTGCAGAAATGACAGAAGCTTATGGTCAAATTTTTAGAGAAGCTTATTTCACTCCTAAAAACTAATCGTTCAAAATTCAATGGTAAGAAAGTATGGCGTCAAATTTCGAGCATCAGGCAAGAGAACACCTCCAATGAATTAACAGCTAAATTTTACTGGGAGACTAACCCAACAGCCGCTATTGGGAAGCAGGGTTACTGGTTGTCTAATCCGATTATTGAAAAAGCTATAAACCATCGGCTGTCAGGTGGCAAGACTGAGGGTTACTGGCTAACCTGGTTAATCAATAATTTTTTCAAAAAACGACGGTTTGATAACCTTTTGTCTATTGGTTGTGGTGTGGGAAATCACGAAATTTTGATGGCTAAATTAGGATTTGTCAATCAAATTGATGCCTTTGACTTTTCCGAAAAATCTTTAGAAATTGCTAGAAAAGATGCCGCCGCAGCAGGAGTAGATGTTAACTTTTATCAAGATAATTTTAATTCATTTAGTATTGATGATAGTAAAAAATACGATATAGTTTTTTGCTCAGGTTCGCTGCATCACGTCAGAGAACTAGAACGATGTTTATCAATTGTTCGGAAATGTTTAAAACCAGACGGATATTTTATTGTCAATGAATACATAGGAGATTGCTACAATATATATAATCAAGCTCAAGTGGATTTGATTAATCGCATTTACCAATGTTTTCACTACACGCTAAGGTCGGGAACAACTGAAAAATTTTCGAGTCCAAGTATTGAGAAAGTATTGGCGAGAGACCCTTCAGAAGCAGTCCGGTCAAAGCTGATACTTCCGTTTTTAGAATTCTACTTTGATGTGGAAGTCTTGAATCCAGCCGGTGGAGGGTTGCTTCACGAACTTTACCCTTTCTTAGCTCACGATCAACTTTCCGACGGAGAACCCAAGAGTGAAACAATAATAAAATTATTGCTTGAGATTGAAACAATCTTAATGGAGCAGCCGGGAGGACTATCAAGTGACTTTTGTTTGTGTATTCTGAGACCTAAAAAAAAACAATGGAAATAATACCGCCTAAAATAGACTACGAAGGGGCTTGGGACAGCTACGCCCAAGAATGGAAAGATAATAATCCTGAACTCGCTTATTTGGGCGACGAATGGATAGGTAAAGCTGCCGGTGCCGCCAACTCCTTAGCCGAATACGAAGCCCTGATAGAACAGCAATTTATTGCACCCTACATCAAAAAAGAACATACGGTTTTAGAAATTGGTATCGGCGGCGGAAAAACAGGTTCCCTGTTGCTGAAATATTGCGATCGACTAATTTGTGCCGACATTTCCAGTCAAATGCTGCAAGCCGCCCGATCGCGCTTGGGAGACGATCGCGTTTCTTACCTCAAACTTGACGGTTTAACATTAGACAGCATCGCCCCAGGTTCAGCCGATGTCTGCTTTTGTTACGATACAATGGTACACGTAGAGCCGGTAGATATATTCAACTACCTGACTCGAATTCCCAAACTGCTGCGGGGCGATCGAATTTGCGTCTTTCACCACACCAATATTTTCAGCGAATTAGGGTGGCAAAAATTTGCCGACGAGTGGGACAAAAACTTGCTCGGGCACAGAGACGGCACAGCATTTTCAGTTATGACTGATACAATTATGGAAAAATTTCTCCATCATTTAAACTATGAAATCATCCTGAAAAATACATCTTCAGTACCGCGAGATTGTGTCTGGATCTGCAAAGCACCAACACCCAATGAATAAAACCAAAGCTTTTTAGCCGAATCAAAATATTTTATTTCAACAGACAACAGTCAACAGACAACAGTCAACAGACAACTGACAATGAAAGCATTATTTCTCCATCCCAACTTCCCCGCCCAATACCGCCACATTATCACGGCTTTAGGCGCAGATCCCAAAAATCAAATTGTTTTCGGCACTAAAAACGAGCGCCCAGAGTGGAACATTCCCGGCGTTCGCAAAGCAGCATTTACACCCAGCCGCGAACCCCACGCGCAGACTCACCAATACGTCCGCCCTTTAGAAAGTGCCGTCATCTACGGACAAGCCGTATTTAGAATGGCAGAACAACTCAAAGCAGACGGTTTTGTACCCGATATTATCTGCGGACATTCCGGTTGGGGGCCTACCTTATTTGTCAAAGAAGCTTTTCCAAATACGCCGCTTTTGTGTTATTTCGAGTGGTTTTATCATGCTATTGGTTCAGACGCAGATTTCGACCCAGCGGAACCTTTAACAGTTGACGATATGGCCAGAATTAGAATCAAAAATGCGCCGATTCTGATCGATTTATACTCTTGTGATTGGGGTTTATCACCCACTTATTGGCAGCGATCGCAATTTCCGCCCGAATTACAACAAAAATTATCCACACTCCACGACGGCGTAGATACCGATTACTTCAAACCAGACCCCGGTGCTAAACTGGTTTTGCCTAACTTAGACTTGTCTGGCGTTGATGAAATTGTCACCTACGTATCGCGGGGAATGGAACCTTACCGGGGTTTTCCCGAATTCATTGAGTCGATCGCCTATGTGCAAGAACGCCGCCCCAACTGTCACGTCGTAATCGTTGGTTCCGAAAGAGTTTGTTATGGGCGTTCTTTACCCAACGGCGAGTCTTACAAAGACTATATGCTCAAAAAAGTACCCCTAGATTTGTCGCGAGTTCACTTTGTCGGGCCCCTACCTTACGGACTGTATTTAAAAGTAATTCAAGCATCCGACGTACACGTTTATTTGACCAGACCTTTTGTGCTATCTTGGTCCATGATTGAATCTCTATCAACCGGATGTTTAGTAATCGGTTCCGACACAGGGCCAGTCAGAGAAGTTATCCGCGACGGAGAAAACGGTTTGCTAGTCGATTACTTCTCACCGAAACAAGTAGCCGATCGCATTGATGAAGTTTTAGACCATCCTACCCGCATGGCAGAAATTCGCGTCAAAGCCCGTCAAACAGCCCTAGAACGCTACAGTTTAGCTAAAATGCTGCCACAACATTTACAACTGATCGAGCAAGTAGCCAATCGTTCCATGCCACCTACAGTTGGTATGGAACCAGAACGGGAATTAGCAGCATCTTTTGCCGTGAGAATTTAGCAATAAAGTTAGTCAGGACTACGCGCTGCATAATAGCGGGGTGATTTTGATTTTTTTGTGGGATGGGCGTCCCGCCCGTCCGGCTTATTTTCCGGCGTTGCATAATGGAAGGCAGTCCGTTAATCCCTTCTAGGCTAGTCGCAAACTAGCTTCGAGAGCAATAATTTAGGCGTTGCATAATAGCGGGATGATTTTGATTTTTTTGTGGGATGGGCGTCCCGCCCGTCCGGCTTATTTTCCGGCGTTGCATAATGGAAGGCAGTCC
>NZ_JAUBPU010000006.1:0-40951 GCF_036700885.1 Microcoleus sp. S13_B4 | reverse complement strand
GTTAATCCCTTCTAGGCTAGTCGCAAACTAGAAAAAATGGCTGTACTTGCTTGAAAGTACCGAGTTTTGTTATTTTTGTTAAAACTTAACTAAATTCCTATGAAATCAACTACTAGGGCGCTGAAAGAATGGAATGTAGCAGTTAATGCTTTAGAACAAGGTCAAACGATTGTGCTGTTGCGGAAGGGGGGAATTCGCGAGCAAGCAGGACAGTTTAATGTCACGGACAAACAGGTTTTGCTGTATCCAACTTTTGAACACCAACAGCCGGGTTTATTAAAGCCGGAGTTTGCACATCAAGTCAAGACTGTCGAATCTGGTTGGCATCCAGAAGTTATTAGAATTGGCAGTTGGGCGGAGATTACTGATGTTTTTTTGGTAGCTTGGGAACCAGCCATTACTGCGTTGTTTCCTTATCATATTTGGAATGAAAGTTTTGTCAGCGATCGCCTGAAATGGAAACAAACTCAGCCAATTTGTATTTTATTGGTGCGGGCTTATCGCCTTGCAGAAAGCCGCGAAATCCCCTACATTCCTGAATACGGCGGTTGCCGTTCTTGGATCGATTTGGTCGATGCTATTGCGCTGGAGGGAAGCCAAGCTGTTTTGAGCGATCGAGAGTACATTGAACGCTCAAATGAAATCCGCAATCTGATAGCAAATCCTGCGAAGGCTTCTGGTTCGCAGACAGTGACAACGCTGACGGAAGGCAGCCAGGATTTTACTTCTCATTAAGAGTTTTTAATGTACTTTTCGAGAGGCGCGCTTCTACCAAACCCAGCCCAAAATCCGCAGCTAAAGCCATCAAAGCTGCCGGAATTGCCCCAGCTAAAAGTAACTGATTGTTAACTGTAGCAACGCCACGAAAAATAAACACCCCCAAGCCACCCGCGCCAATGGCAGCGGCGATTGTAGCGAGTCCGATCGCAATTACTGCCGCCACTCGCACCCCCGCCAGAATCACGCCCAGTGCCAGGGGAATTTCCACTTGCCATAACAGTTGCATATCAGTCATCCCCATGCCTCTTCCGGCTTCCGTAATCGCTGGATCGACGCCGACAATACCAGTATAAGTATTGCGGATAATTGGCAGTAAAGAATACAGAGTGAGGGCGATAATTGCCGTGCGATCGCCTATTCCACCCAATACTGGCACCGGGATTAGCAAGCCAAACAAAGCTAAACTGGGAATTGTTTGCATAATATTAGCAAATCCCAAAATTGGCTTTTTCAATTTTGGTTTTCTCGTGGCTAAAATTCCCAGGGGCATCCCCACACTAATAGCGATAAAAATTGCAACAGTTACTAAATATAAGTGTTCGGTCGCGCGCTGAATTATCTCAGCGCCATAGCGGTTGATAAAAATTATCATCGGGTAATTGGTTATTCGTGATTGCTGTCAATCTTATAAATCATTTTCCATTTCAGCACTTGGTTCACCAGGATAGAAGCGAGAGTCCAGAATTTCCTCTAAGCTGTAAAGGCAATTTTGAGGAAATGTCTTGAGAGGTAAATCGGTTTCTCCTACTGCCAAATCTCTACCGTTTTGATAAGCTTCTTGGAAAGCTTCTTGCAAGTAAGGTTTCAGACTTGGGTTATCTTGTATCAGTCTCTGAGTGTCCCGCCGCTGCACTCGAATTGTAGACAACCAGCTACGACTCCGCTGTTGGGGCTGATATTGCCACTTCAGCAAATGTCCCAGCAAAATGCTCAAACGATTTCTAAGTTCTTGACGCTCCTGTTTGCCCAAAGATTCAATCTCCTCAATTAAATTTGGCAAGTCAAGTTGACTCCACTGACACTTGCGAAGTAACTTGGCTTGTTCTTGCGTCCAAGCATAGAAGTCTGTCTCGTAAAGACTGTGCATCGTTTGATTATCCGCTTAGTTACTAAAACTATATTATCAAATTTTTGCTAAATCATTCAAATTTAGCTACTTGCAAACATTCAAGAAATGCCCCAGCTTCTGGATGCTGGGATTTGAGAAAATCATCGGGCGAGCCCAATTCAACCAACCGTCCGTCTTGCATCAAACCAATTCTAGAAGCTAACAAAAAAGCTTCTTGAATGCCGTGAGTCACAAAAATCACAGTTTTGCCCAGTTGCTGCTGCAATTGACCGAATTCCCGCTGTAATTCCAGACGAGTAATGGGGTCTAAAGCACCAAACGGTTCGTCCATTAATAATATCGGAGGGTCAGCGGCCAGTGCTCTTGCGACGCCTACCCGCTGCCGCTGTCCGCCGGATAACTGATGGGGATAGCGTTTGGCGAAGTGCTGGGGGTCGAGGTTGACTAATTCTAACAGTTGCCGGACGCGAGATTGAATACGATCGCCCTCCCAACCTTCTAATTTTGGCACTAAACCGACGTTTTGCTCGACGGTAAAATGGGGAAACAAACCAATTTCTTGAATCACATAACCAATTTTTCGGCGCAGTTGAATCGGGTTCCACTGAGTTGTCGGTTTTCCCATGACAAGAACTTCGCCGCTGCTTGGCGTTAGTAAATTGTTAATCAATTTCATGGTAGTAGTTTTGCCACTCCCGCTGCGTCCCAGCAATACTAAAACTTCTCCTTGCAGCACTTTGAAATTGAGTTTGTCTACTAAATGCCTGCGGTTGAGGCGATATGTCACGTTGAGGCATTCGACAGCAACTTCATTATTGAGAGGCATGATTAGTTCCGGTGATTTGGGTTTTCAGGAATTTTAGGACTTACAGACAAGGGTCTAGAAACCCGGTTTTTTTCTTAGATAATTTGCTGCTTAACCCAAGATTTGGCAGGGAAACCTGGTTTATGAGCGTAAGTCCTAAAATTCAAATCAGCGAGCATCGGGGGACAATTGCCAATTCTAAAATCTAAAATCTACTTGATTTTGCCATTCTAGCAGTAAGGCTCGACATTGGAGGCAAGTTAATTTTTTGAGCAAGTCGCTAATTCCGTCTGCGGTGACAGGATATTCAGCACCGATCAGTTCGGGGTTTACTGTTGCTGTAGGGTGCAATTCTGCAACAAAACCGTAGAGTTTTTGATTGGAGAATGAGCTGTTTATTGCCCAGCCAATGGTGTTGATCGGTTCGAGGCGGGCGATCGCACTTTCTGTCACGCCTAGTTCTTTTTTGAGTATAACTGGAACTTCCGCTGCTGGCGTTGCTTCGGCTTCTACGCGACCGCCGGGAAAATCGAGGGTTGCTTCTGCCACGCCGGGGCGATACATCGGTGGGGGAAACAGAAATTTGTCAGCTTGAATTGTCAAGATTACAACTGAATTTGCTCTTTCTACTCGCCAATATTCTACTATTTGCCCTTCGGTTGTTTCGAGATGTTCGGCGATTAATTTTACCCAATGAGAGTTGATTTCTAAAAAGCCATCTAGAGTTTTCCACGGGGATTTTGTAGTTTGGTTCATGTCGGAATTTTTGAAATAAATCAGATGTTGTTTGCTATGGTAGGCGAGCGTTGCCGAGCTGAACAATAGCCGAGCGACCTTTTCAGCTTTGAGCCCGTTTTTTCCTGTCGATTGTAAATTTTTGCTACAACCTTACACATTCGCCTAGATAATTCGGTAACATAGACTACATAATCAAAGTTTATCTGCGCCTTGGCTCTGGGTTGTTTCAACCGCGCCCTGGTGCAGACTCTTAGCTAGACAGGAGTAGTTATGCAACTGCAAACAGATATTCGTACTTGGCAATCCCCATCAACACCCGGAAGCTTCACCAGTGTCCGCGACTGGGAAAAATTTGGCTGCGCCGTACCTGCGCCCAAATTGGCTCCTTCTATGTGGGTTAAATTGTTCAATCCGCCAACCGCATTCAGCTTTGACGAAGCGTGGCTGTTGTGTGAATGTTCGGAAGAACAGTGGCTAGCTTGGATTCCTGATTATGGCGAAATTTTACTGAGTACACATGAATTTTGCGCTACTAAACCGTGAATTACGCAGACAAACTTTCATAAACCGGGTGTTAAAATCTATATCCCTCCCGTTCCCCGGGATTTTTTGGAAAAAAGCTGGTTTTTGCGTAATTATGTCGTTTGCAGTGAGGAATGCAAGTCGTTAAACTTTGATAAGGACTTGCATTCCTCACTACAAACATCTTATATGATGTCGTTTCAGCCGATATCATATAAGTCCTAATAGATATTAATTGACATTTGGTCAACAAAAAGAGCAATAGGTTTTCTATTGCTCTTTTTGTTCAAAAACACTCTCTAGTTTTTATCTTTAAGATAGCGGAAGTTATATCAACTGGCCTCGATTGACCCCAATATCGCTGCGGTGACGGGTTTACTGTATCGATGCTTGCATGGGAGATATTGGTGAACCCGCCCTTACAGCAATTACGGTCAATTTAGCCCCTGTGATATTGCTGGCTTATTTGCAAACTGCACGGTTATTTGCGTTTCTGACAATCGTGCCTACTCTACCATTAATCTGAATCGGGTTCTTAGTGCTGGCTCGAATCAAAAGTGGTTGTTTGGCGAGACATTCTCTGATTGATGCTGCCCAGGCGGTGAGAGCTCCGGTGTATTCTGTACGACCCGCTGGGGCGCGAAACTGATCGGTAATTAGGAAATCCGAGGTGATGCTAGTGTCAGTAGCAACATTGGTAATAATTGGAAAGTCAAAAGCTTTGGGCAAGGTTCTGTCCTGGATTTTACCCGGTACCAACTGGTAGTTCTTCGATCCACCCTTGTAGTCAATACCTGCTTGAGGGCTTGTGGGAGGGCTTGTTTGAGCCAAGGCGGAAACAGGCAAGCTTGCGACCAAAACGGTGCAGCAACTCCAAAATAATTTCGATTTCATCTGATTCATCTCCTCAACTTTATGACGATTAGCACTAATTTAGGTAGGGTCTAAAAACAGTAGCTTTTATGAAAAAAGCGCCTCATGACATTGAGCTTTTGAGTTTGAGTTTAACCTGCCTAATTTATTACCAAACATTCTCAAAAATGTTAAAACTGGTTTGCCTGACAAACTGTAGAAAAGTTTCAGTTGAGTTAGATATTTACACATCTGAAGTTGTTACAGCATTTAAGAGTCGGTTTGACCAGAATGATTCATTTTCGATCGATGTCACTGGAACTTTATCAAATTTTGTCTCAGATATCAAGTTTTGCCGATCGCGTATCACGTTTTAACACTGGTTTGCAGCTCGATCGAGCTTTGACTGTTGCGGGGTATACCAAAGCGAGAAAGATGCTACAGTGCATCGATGGCCGTTTGAGTATTTTCAGGCGACAATAGACAGAGAAGGGGCTTGAAAATAGGTGATTTTAGTGGAAGATAGTAAATTTATCGACGTATCAGACATTATGGGTGTTCCCGTGGCTCCGGCGGGTTACAAATCGGGCTTTGTGGGTATTGTCGGACGCCCGAATGTCGGAAAATCAACGCTGATGAATCAGTTGGTGGGGCAGAAAATTGCTATTACTTCGCCGGTGTCTCAGACGACGCGCAACAGGCTACGGGGAATCCTGACGACACCTGAAGCACAAATTATTTTTGTAGATACTCCCGGAATTCACAAGCCGCACCACCAATTGGGGAAGGTTTTGGTGCAGAATGCCCGCACGGCGATTAAGTCGGTGGATGTGGTGCTGTTTGTGGTGGATGGTTCGGTGGAATCGGGAGGGGGCGATCGATATATTGTCGAAATTCTCAGCAATATCGGCATTCCGGTGATTTTGGGGATGAATAA
Organism: Microcoleus sp. S13_B4; assembly: GCF_036700885.1. Lineage (NCBI taxonomy): Bacteria > Bacillati > Cyanobacteriota > Cyanophyceae > Oscillatoriales > Microcoleaceae > Microcoleus > Microcoleus sp. S13_B4. The sequence goes on along the minus strand of NZ_JAUBPU010000006.1, from coordinate 35,248 downwards.
GTTGGACGAACAACCGTCGGATTGCGTGTTGATCGATCGAACTTACGAGCAAATTGTCAATCCTGAGTGGCCTGTAGTGAAATTTTCCGCTCTCACGGGCGAGGGTGTGGAGTCGCTGCAAAAATTGTTAATCGAACATTTGGAGGTTGGGCCTTATTATTATCCGCCAGATTTGGTGACTGACCAGCCGGAACGCTTTATTATGGGCGAATTGATTCGGGAACAGATTTTGCTGCTGACGCGGGAAGAAGTGCCGCATTCCGTAGCAATCGCGATCGACATTGTTCAAGAAGAAGCAAAAATTACTCGCATTCTGGCGACAATTCACGTCGAACGGGATTCCCAAAAAGGCATTTTAATCGGTAAAAGCGGCAGTATGCTCAAGTCGATCGGCAGTGCGGCCCGGGAACAGATTCAAAAGTTAATAGAAGGCAAAGTGTATTTGGAGTTATTTGTCAAGGTGCAGCCGAAGTGGCGGCAGTCGCGCACTCGTTTAGCCGAATTGGGCTATCGCGTGGAAGAGTGAAACTTTGGCAGTTGGCAGTTGGGGTTCTTCCGTCCTTTGAATCAAGAATCGAGCACGACTTTCGCTCTGAGAGAGTTTCATCGGGGTCGGAGAGTCGATACAAACCCCCGCTTAACGACTAGAACGCCATTCCAACAACAGTAAAGTAAACTGAGAACAGCCCCATTCGCCCCAGTTGACCTATGCCGCGTTGGTTCAATACTGCCGGCCCTTGCCGCGATGACATCCACTATCTGCTTCCTGCCACCCGTCGCCTCCCGAATTTAGAGCGACTGATTGCTCAGCAAAGCTATTTCGTCATCCATGCACCCCGGCAAGTGGGGAAAACCACCGCTATGCTGGCGTTAGCCAAACAACTCACCGAAAGCGGACAATACACCGCCGTGATGCTGTCGGTAGAAGTCGGCGCACCCTTCAGTCAAGACATCGCGGGTGCAGAAGAGGCGATTCTCGGTGCTTGGCGAGACAATATTTCCGTCCGCCTCCCACCCGAATTACAACCGCCTGACTGGACAGCGATGCAATCGGGACAGAAAATCCGGGCTGCTTTACAAGCTTGGGCACAAGTTTCATCTCGTCCTCTAGTCATTTTGATCGACGAAATTGACGCACTACAAGACCAAGCTTTGATTTCTATTCTGCGCCAATTACGCGATGGTTATCCCAATCGCCCGAAAGCGTTTCCGCAATCGGTGGGTTTAATTGGTTTGCGGGATGTTCGCGATTACAAAGTGGCTGCTGGGGGAAGCGATCGACTCAATACATCCAGTCCGTTTAATATTAAAGTGCGATCGATTACTCTCAGAGATTTTAATGCCTCAGAAGTCGCGGAACTCTACGCGCAACATACCCAAGATACCGGACAAGTTTTTACACCTGAAGCCGTCGCCTTAGCTTTTGAACTGACTCAGGGACAACCTTGGTTAGTGAATGCTTTAGCTAAGGAAATTGTAGAAGAATTAGTAACAGATGAATCTATAGAAATTACACCAGAACATATTTTATCAGCTAAAGAAATTTTAATAAAACGGCAAGATACGCATTTGGATAGCTTGGCAGAACGACTCAGAGAAAACCGAGTCAAAGCCATTATCGAGCCGATGTTGGCGGGTTTGGAACTGGGCAATATCCCCAATGATGATATTCAGTTTTTAATCGATTTGGGTTTGTGTAAGATGGATGTTCAGGGTGGATTGACGATCGCTAACCCAATTTATCGCGAAGTTTTGCCCCGCGTGCTCACCGTAACGCCAATGGCTTCATTGCCCCAAATTGCACCGAGTTGGTTGACTCATGAAGGCCAATTAGACACGCAAGCGTTACTCAAAACTTTTCTGGAATTTTGGTTACAGCATGGCGAACCGTTACTCAAAAGTGCTTCTTATCCCGAAATTGCACCGCATTTAGTGTTGATGGCATTTCTGCATCGGGTGATTAATGGTGGGGGAACATTGGAGCGGGAATATGCGATCGGACGCGACAGAATGGATTTATGTTTGCGTTATGGTGAGGTAACATTGGGAATTGAACTGAAGGTTTGGCGAACTCGGAAAGTCGATCCGTTGAGTAAAGGTTTGGAACAGTTAGATGGGTATTTGGCTCGATTGGGACAAGATGAAGGGTGGTTGGTGATATTCGATCGACGCGAGAATGCGCTGGAATTAGAAGAACGGTTGAATACTGAAATTCATCTGACACCAATGGGGCGAACCGTTACAGTTATTCGTGCGTGGAGAAGTTCTGATGAATGTCTCGATTTTTGCGATCGCCGAAAGTGTGCGATCGACTCTCATCTAAAATATAATAAAGATAGCTTTTTTCAGTGCGACGACTTAAGTGATTGAGTCGAATCGTGTGGCGAGTTCTATCGAGGAAAGGAGATTCCGATGGGGAGTAAGAACGGGTTGACCTACATCCTCGATCTGCGGTATTATTCGACTATATTCAGTATTGTACCACAACTGCGATACAACTATAAGTAGTGAATAGAATTAGCTTTATGACAATAGACTTCGGCAGTATCAAAGGCTACAATCCTGATAGAGGATTTGGGTTTGTCGGTCATACTTTTTTTAATCCTGATGGAAAAGTTTTCTTCCATATTAAAAAAATCAGGAGAAAACATCCTGAATTAGCTCAAAAACTGGACAGTGGCGAAGCTTTTGAAACAGTCAATTTCTGGTATGAAATTGAAACCACCGAAAAAGGCGAACAAGTTAGTAAGCTTTGGCTAAACGCAGACGATATCCCTAAAAGTTACACAAATGAATTGTGTGGTTTAAAGCAAAAAATAGAGAGTATCTGGAAAAATATAGGCTCTCCAAAACCTAGTTGGCTTGACATTGTAACGAGAGAGTTGGTTGGAGTAGCTCGCAGACATGAACTAAGTGTTGAGCGAGATAACTTAAAGAGTCAGCTTAGAGCGGCAAAGGATGAGCGACGCAGGGAGGCAGAAGCTTTACTCCCAAATGAAATTGCACGACTAATAGCTAATAATCGTTTAAAGAAAACGAAGGCTGATGAGTCTGAGCAACAAAAGAATGAGTCTGAGCCACCAAAACATGATCCTCCACCACCACCAAAACATGATCCTCCACCACCACCAAAACATGATCCTCCACCACCACCAAAACCTGATCCACCACCAAACGACCCGAACGATGAGTTGAAGCAACTATTAGCAGAGATGCGTCCTTTAAAATTTAAGAATAGTAAGGAACTCTCAGCTTATATTGTAAAACATAAACTTGGTTATAGGTATCCAAATATTTCAGGTATTGTGATAATGGAAGATGGAGGTAAAGAATGGCCGTTTTCTGGGGGATTTCCTCCAAAGATTTATAAAATTATTTGTGAAAAACTCGGTTTGGTAAACCAGGGGACGAGTGCTAGAGCAACAAAATTTACATCATATCAACAACTATTAAATAGGAAATAGATAGAAATGAGTAAACCCTTTTACAAAAAAATCGACTCTAAAGGCTCTCTAATCTAAAATCTAATAAAGACAGCTTTTTTTTGTACGACGGCTTAAGTGTTTAAGCCGAATCGTGCAGCGAACTCGATCCAGGAAAGGAGATTCTGATAGGAGTAAAAATGGGTTGACATACATCCTTGATCTGCGGTATTATTCGACTATATCTAGTATTGTACCGCAACTGCGATACAATTATAAGTTAGGTGTAGTCAGTTAAACTAATATTAGTTTTAACCTAGTTTTTATAGACAAATAAGTTTGAGAACAGCCATATGCTTGGTCTTACCACAAATATTTTTTGGATAACACACCGCATAAAAATAATTTTTACGGATGATATAGGAAACGAAAAAATTGGTTATGGGACTGGATTCTGGATGATTTCCCAGAGTGGAAAGAATATTTTTGTTACCAACAAACATAATGTTGATCCATCTATAAAATTCCCCAACAAACCATTATTAAAGCTTTATAAGATTTCTATAGAATTACGATATTATGAATCAAGCCAGCCCACAGAGAATACAGATTTCTTTGATGTAGAAAATATAGAAAATTGTTTGTTCTCTTCCCCATCATCTGACTGCTCTATTCTTGTTGAACCAAAATTTCATAAAGAAATTCCATCTGATCCAAATAGAGAAATTCTCAAGTTTGAAAATCTTATTGATGAGAAAAGTTTTGCCAATCGTCTAATTATTGGGCCGATGGAAACATCTTTTTTTATTGGTTTTCCAGGGCAGAATGGTCGGCACTGGTGGGATGAAAAATGGAAACTTCCTGTAGCTCGTCAATGCACAGTAGCTTCTCTGCCACAAATATCATTTACTAACGACCAAATAAAGACCGACGATATAATTCTTATGTCAGGATTGTCTTTTTCTGGATCAAGTGGTAGCCCGGTCTTTCTACCAGCAAGAGGATTTCCTCCTGATGGGGATATAAACGATCCGGCCTGGCGACCTGCGCTGCTTGCAGGAATCATGTCTGGTCATTTTTGGGAAGAAACATCTGTGCCATCAATGTTTCATCATACTGGGCTTTCCTATATGACCCGTTCAACTTCTATTTTAAAACTTTTACAGCAAGCAAATATTTAAGTTGTTCTTAGGTAAGTGACATCTAGGCAACACCTAACAATTCGCTTGGAGCGGACTGTCGAAAGTCATCGGTGATTAATTTAAAGTTATTTGCAGCCGCTCAAGCGAAACGTTATCTCCCAAACGCTGCCTGACTTTGGAGATGATTCGGAAGCTCGATCGAGAGCTTGACCTACAGAAAATTGGTAGAATAAACAGAGCTGTAAGGCAATGGCAGCCGGTTTGACTTGTACGAATGGGAAGGTAATGGCTTTTTCTTGAATCGTGAAACATGGCGGGCATTTTAAGCCTGCATAATATTTGCCAAAACTATCAATCGGACATACTCGCCAATGAAGAAATTCCTGACTATCCTCGCCAGTATGATCGCGATCGCGACACCCACCCTATTCGTAGACCACACTACCCTACTCGCGCAAGCCCAAACCCAAGAATCACAGCTCAAAACCCACGCGATCGGCAATTTGACCTTCAAAGCACCCCGAAATTGGCTCGAAAATCCCAGGGGCGCAAGTGCGAATAGCCTTCATTTACACAACAAAAATTTCCCCGATAGAGGCGGTGGATTTGCCCCCAAGGGTTTGATTCGCGTGCTTGCAACCATCAGTGAGGAAAACCTGGAAACCTCTATGAAAGCGAGTTCCAGAGAAATTCCTAAGACGACGATTAAGACCGAACGTCTAACCATTAACGGCAAAAAAGCAGTGCGATTGTATGAATCCTATGACGACGGGTTTCCCGCAGGCATTGTCACCTATGTTGCCACAGGGAAAAAAGAAACAATTATGCTACAGACCCTTTACTCCGACAGTGATACAGAAAAACAAGTTCAGCAAATTCAAGATTCGATTCGCATTACTCAATAGCAGTCAAGGACTTAAATGCGGCACGTTTAACAAGAAGGCTTTTTCCAACTGGTTGAGCCAACAATCCCCGTACCTTGATAGTCGGGGAGTGTCAACAACAACTATCAAGGCAACTCAACGGAACTCGGTTTAGCAATGTGAGGCAAACCCCAGCCCAATTTTTCCCGCAAAATGTGGAAAAACTCAAAAGATTGCACCCGAATAAAGCGGGCTGGGTACTGAGCTCGCTCGACTTGCACCCAATCTTCGGGCAGAACATAACATCCGCCGTTGCCGTCTACCACCATTACCAGGCGGTTTGGACTCGCCGGCAAAATCTTGACCGGCTCGGTGTTGGAAAAAACCAAAGCCCGCGAAGCCATTGAATGCGGGCAAATAGGCAGCAACTGCAACACCGGCACTCCGGGAATAATGACAGGGCCACCGGCAGAAAGGGCGTAAGCTGTCGATCCTGTCGGAGTCGCGATGATGACTCCATCTGCGGCAATGTCAATAGAGGCGTGCTGACCGATCGCCACTTCAAAATGACACATACAAGTCAGCGGTTCCCGGTGCAGCACCATTTCATTCAGACAAAGAGCTTCCCAGAGGCAGTCGTTTTCTCGAAACAGCCGCACGGCCAGCATCGATCTTTCTTCTATTTCGTATTCTCCGGCGATTACCTTTTCCAAAGCTTGCGGCAGCAAGTTCAGGTAAGTTTCTGTTAAAAAGCCCATGTGACCGGTATTGACAGTCAGCAGCGGCACTCCAATCGGAGCGACTTGGCGAAATGCCGACAGCACCGTACCGTCGCCGCCCAAAACCACTGCAAACTCCATGTCGCTGTCAAAACCGGGGGGGACGAGTTGTTCGATCGGATTGTGGCACATAGGGCGATCGGGGCTAGAATAGCCCAGAATTCCTCCGGAACCAGAAACCGAGCAAACCTCCCAGCCGCGGGCAGTCAGCTTGTCTTCTAACTCTGCGGCGATGCGACAAGCCACAGGTTTAACGTCGTTGTATATAATCCCAGCTTTCGGCACTTTAAAATGTAAAGGGCATTTTTTGTTTACTCCGTTTTTTAGTTTTAAGCTGCTCGTACTCTATTTCCTTGAGCTTCTTCATAATCAGATTAAAGTATTCTTCGAGATAAGACTCCAAAGTAGTAGTTTCTTTGGGGTCGATTCCGAAGACACTGTAAACATCATCCATCGGAGCTTTCAAGGGTTTTCCGGCTGCCAAAACTTCTGAAAAAGCCAATCTGTCAGCTACGTTCCAACTCCACTGAAAGAACTTAGCAAATTGACGAGTAGCCTTCAACAAGGCGTCTGGGGTGCGCGTAATTTTGGCTTGCTTCCCTGACAGCCGTTCGCACAACCGCACGATTTCGTCAGCATCCCAAGCGCGATTTCCCACCACCGGAAAGCTTTTTTTCTCAGTTTCGGGAACGGAAAGGGCCCGGACGGCAAATTTAGCAACGTCCTGAGTGTTCATGTAGGCAAGGGCGGATGGCTTGTTGGGCAGCCAGACTGCCTGATTGTCCAAAATCGGCATTGCATACAGGCTCAGCAGTCCTTGCAAAAAGCCGCAAGGTCTCAAGATTGTGTAGTCTAGACCGGATTCTGCTAAGAACAATTCGGTACAGCGCTTGATTTCCAACAAGGGGACTTGGGGATATTTCTCCGCGTCGAGAAAGGAAAAGAATATGTAACGCTTGATGCCTGCTGCTGCTGCTGCTTGGATCAGCGATACTTTTCCGTCCCAGTCTACTCTTTTGATGCTGACAGAATCGGCTGCACTCGCTGTTGCTGCATCGATAATAGCACTGACACCTTCTAGGGCCGGAGGCAGACTGTCTGGCTGGCAAAGGTTCCCCGGTACGAGTTCAGCGCCCCATTCTTTCAAAAATGCAGCTTTTCTGTAACTTCTGACTAAACAGCGCACCTGGTAGCCCTCGTCTAGGGCGCGGCGGGCTATTTGGCGGCCGAGAGTGCCGGTGGCACCTAAAATCAATAAAGTCATCTAGGGATTAATTATGAATCTTAAACTTTCTATAAGATGGTATCAGGTTTTTGTTAAGTTTGTTATAAAAACTTAACAAAAACCTGAAATTTTCTCATTTTAGGCTTGAGATATTCGGCAGAATGCTGGTTTTCGGCAGAAAGTAGACTCTAGAAGACAGAAGGTAGAAGGCTTCTGAAGGATTGGTTGAAAAAAACTTATTCTTCGCCGCCTTGTAATTTGAGCAGGAGGAAGCCTCCACCTATACCCACGAAAATTAGGGAAAAGGACAAAAAGGCTGCATTGAAAATTTCAGGATTCATGGTTTTATATGTCTAATTGGGCGATCGCATTAAATAAAGATAATATAATTTGGGGCAAGCAGGTACATGAATGCTAAAATTTCAGTGCCGAAATTCCTGTATATTGTTGGAGAGAACTGCCTTGAGTCTCGATCGGGAATCAAAACTAGCTGTAACTCTGGGAGATCCGGCAGGAATTGGCCCGGAAGTTATTCTCAAGGCATTGGCAGATCCCGCTGCTGCTTTGATGGTGACGGTTTTCGGATCTAAGAGAATTTTGCTGCAAACTTACGAGAAGTTGCGATCGACCAATCCAGCAGCAGAAGCGGCAAATCCCGAAACATTAAACATTATTGATATTGAACCAGACAGCAAGTGGGGCGAAATTGTCCCTGGTGTCGGGAGTGCAGCTAGCGGGGCGGCTAGCTTTGCTTACATGGAAAGTGCGATCGCCCGTACCATCGCCGGCGAATTCTCCGCGATCGTGACAGGCCCGATTTCCAAAACTTGCTGGCAGGCGGCCGGTTACAATTATCCCGGACAAACAGAACTACTCGCAGAAAGGGCAAAATCGCAGCGGTTCGGAATGCTGTTTGCCGCCACATCTCCACACAGTGGCTGGACGCTCGTAACTTTACTCGCTACCACACATATTGCCCTGCGTCAAGTCCCCGATGCGTTGACTCCAGAATTATTGAGCGAAAAACTAGAATTGCTGGTAGAGTGTTTGCGGGAAGATTTTGGGCTAGAAAGACCGAAAATTGCGATTTCTGGCTTAAATCCTCACAGCGGCGAAAACGGCAAACTGGGAAATGAAGAGCAAGACTGGATGATACCTTGGTTGGAAACGCAGCGCGATCGCTTTCCTCAAGTGCAGTTAGACGGGCCAGTCCCCCCAGATACCTTGTGGGTAAAACCGGCTAAAGTTTGGTACGGTTTAGCCAAGGAAGCTCACGACGGTTACTTGGCAATGTACCACGACCAGGGGTTGATTCCAGTAAAATTGATGGCTTTCGATAAAGCAGTCAACACTACAATTGGCTTGCCTTTTGTCCGCACATCTCCGGATCACGGCACAGCTTTTGATATTGTAGGTCAAGGGATTGCAGATGCCTCCAGCATGAAGGCAGCATTGCAGTTGGCGGCCCAGTTGGCTAGTCGCAGAACAGCAGTTAAAATAGGGCGATAGCTTTAGTACGCCTGACGCTTGGAACAATTGTGTCATTCCTATTGATTTTCGCTGGGGTGAGGCGGCAAGCAAGCTGGTAATTTCCTTCGGTCGACAAAAATCACATTTGGGTAGCGCAGTATGGCAGAATCTAAGGATAATTCAAACAAAATATATCAGTCAGAAAAAGAGGTTTCTGATGCAACTATGGCAAGTTCTAAAGCAGGAGAGCAACTTCAGGAATTGCTAACCATACTGACTGAATTCCAGTTATTAAAAAAGTCAAAAAAAGAACCCAGCGAGCTGAAGTTACCGCTTTCTGAAAAGTCTGTGCAGCGGTTGGAGGATGAGGAAAATCGGCGCAAACAATTGTCTTTTCGGATCGAATCACCGAGTATTATACCGGAAGTATTAACTAACGAGGAGGAGATCCCATCTCAAAGACGACAAAATAATAATGAGGAATCCGATGTATCTATAGCGGGGAAGGTAGCCCCAAAAAATCGGCCGTCGGAGGAAGAATTAGAACAAGCAGTAGAGGAGTTTAAGCGGTTGCAACAACTGCTGTTTGAAAGGGATTTACCAGAATTTTACAGTAATGTTTTGAGCGTGGAACAAAGGTTAGAAAAATTTGAGAAGTTGATGTCTGAACCCCAAGAGTTGATGACTTTACTGAGACCGTTAATTCCTGAGTTACTGAGAGATGAATTAGAGGGGTTGAAGTCTGAATTTAAAAAGGCGATAGAACTCGCTAGCAATGATAAAATGAATCGGCTCGAATTGCAGACAATATTAGCGGATTTGGAAAATCAAATTGCTAACTTCAACCAGCCGCAACTGCCGAATGCAGAACATTTAATGCAACGGTTGATGCCGGTAATGGGCGAGTTGCTCAAGCGTAAGGTAGAGGAGTCTAAGTTAGAGGTAGCTTCGGCGATCGCACCGAAAGTCAATCAAGTAATTCACAATCAAAACGGACTTGAAGAACAGGTAGTAAGAATTGAAGATAGAGTTGCGAATATTCAGCAGCGTTACCAGCAGCAACCGGAAGATTTAATCAAGCAGCTAGTGCCGGTAGTTAGCGATTTGCTGAACCGCAAAATTAGTGAATTAAAGTTAGAGGTTGTAGAAGCTGTCGCCCCCTCAGTACAGGTAAGAATAGCTTGGGTAGAAATAGAAGAAAAAGTATTGAGCATCGTCGAGCAGCGGCTGGCTACGCAACAGTCGCCAATTCAGAAGCCAGAAGAGATAATGGCGATAGTAATGCCAGCAATAACTGATTCGCTGAACCGGAAAATCGATGAATCAAAATTACAGGTAGCCGCGACGATCCAACCTTTGATAGAATCAGCAATTCTTCAAAGAGAACTTCAAGGAAAATTGAGCGACGTAGAAAGTAGACTAAATAATCTTCAGCGACAGCAAAAGTCTCAGCCGGAAGAAATAATGGCAAGATTGATGCCGTTAATGATTGAGTCGCTGAACCGGAAAATAGAGGAGACAAAGTTAGAGGTGAGAGAGGCGATCGCGCCCGGTGTCAACACGGCTATTCAAAACAGCGGTATTGCAGCACAAATATTAAATAATGAAAGTAAGATTGTCGAAGTTCAGCAGCAAGTTTTAGCCGAGATAGAAGGGTTGATGGCAAGAATAATGCCAGTGATTGTAGAAATGCTGTCTCGAAACATCGGGGAAGCAAAGCTAGAGATAGAATCTGCGATCGCCCCCGCTGTCGATGCAATCATTCAAAATAAAAGGATTGAGGAAAGACTGGGGACTATCGAACAAAAGATTGTGGCGATCGAACACCGGATTTATGAATCGACAGACTTGTTTACCGATTTACTGAAACCTTTGATTGACGAGCTGATGGTTAGCCATCACGCACAACTGCAAAAGTCTGTCATCGAATCTATTTTACCTTTGTTAGATGAAGTTGTGAGTTATAATTACAGACTCAACGATAAAGTAGGGGAACTCGATCGCAAAATTACTGATGCTGAATGGGGAGGCGATCGGGAAGAATTAATCGCCCGAATTAAAATCATGTTTCCCGAAATGATGCTCCAAACAATTAATGAGTCTAGAAAATCATTTGTCGAAACCATAGCTCCGATAATTGATGAAATAATTAATACGAAAAGCCGAGAAAATAGACAATCGATGGGAGTAGCCATATCGCCGGCTCTGACTGTGGGAATCAGCCACAGAATGAGTGAAGCGCCCGATGAAATTGCAAGGGCGATCGCGCCGGAAATGGCCGCCGCTATCAAACAGCAAATTCATCTCAAGCGAGAAGCAATGTCGGATGCACTTTATCCGATCATCGGCAGCACGATTTTAAAATACATCGCCGAGATGATGCGGGAGATTAATGAAAAACTAGAATCAGCTTTAAGCCCAGAGGGAATTAGTCGCAAAATTAAAGCCAAATTACAGGGCATTTCTGAAGCAGAATTGCTGATGAAAGAAACAACACCACTGAGTGTGAAAGCTGTTTTTTTAATTCAAACACAATCGGGCTTAGTAATTTCAGCAGTGCAGCATTCTGAACGCGAACAGCTAGAATCAGAAATGGTAGCAGGGATGCTGACTGCTATTCGGGCTTTTGTCAACGATTGCATATCTCAGTCGGGAAATATTGCAGAGATTGATGCTATAGAATACGGCACATCTAAGATAGTATTGGAAGTAGCGGGTTCGTGTTATCTGGCAGTAGTTATACAAGGAGAAACCCGCCAGTGGTTTAAGTACAAAATGCGAGCGATATTCAACAATATTGTTCAAGAATACGGAGATCAAATTCAGTCATTTAACGGCGATCCCGCAACTGTGCCACCAGAAGTAAACTCGAACTTGCAAAAATTAATCGATACAAAGGTAAAAGTTAAATCTCCTAAACGGCCAATTTTACCAATTATCGGTTTGGCAACGTTAGGTTTAATTGGCGTACCTTGGGGAATTCATCAATACCGCAGCGGAGTTGAAGCGAGCTTAGAAGCAGATACAAATTTAGCATTACAATCTGCTCCCGAATTATCGGTTTATCGTATCGCGGCAGATGTTAAAGATAAATTATTAAAAATTTCGGGACGAGTGCCGAATCAAAAGCTGCGCTCGAAAGCGGAAAAAATCGCTCAGCAAGCGGCTCCAAAATTAAGAATTGAAAATAAAATTATAGCGGTTGAAGTACCTCCCGATCCGGTTTTAGTAGAAGCCGATGTCAAGCGGACGGCAGCTCTTTTGAATAAAGTAGAAAGCATTGATATCTCAGCTCGCTATGCAGAGGGAAAAGTCGCCGTTGCAGGCAGCGTGAGCAAAGTGCCAGATGCTCAGAAAATAACTCAAGCTTTTGAGAAAATTCCGGGGGTGAAGTCTGTAACAAATACAGTGATAATAGGAACTCCACCGCCACCAAGGATAATAATGCCAGTTCGCGTCTATTTCGGTGCAGGTTCTGCAAGTTTGCAGGCGAAAGATGTAGCAGAAAAGCTTAGCAAAGTCAAGGAATATATGGAGAAAAATAGCACGAAGAATTTAAGGATAGTTGGCTACAGCGATTTTAAAAGCACTCCGGTAGAAAATCAAAAGTTGGCACTGGAAAGGGCGACAAATGTGAAAAATATTTTGGTTAGACAAGGGATAAAGGGCAACAGAATACAAGTTGCTTCTACTAAGGGCCGTCCTGAAGGTGTGGAAGCAACTCAACCGCTGTGGCTGAGCAGATTGGTAGTATTTGAGGTGATAAATTAAAATAGGGAATTGGGAATTGGGCATCGGGCATTGGGCATTGGGCATTGTTAAGGGAGAATTTTCCCTAATGACTAATGCCTAATGACTTCTTTCTCTTAATTGATAGTAACTCGCAAGAAGGTTAGGACATTTTTTATAGCTGAAAATATTGCTCTGACTCCATTTCCCTTCTTCCTTCTTCCTGACATCCGTTACATCCGTTACATCCGTTACATAATCCGTTGCCGAACTTCCTTCTTGCTCTTAAATTAATTGAACTCGCCCAGAGGTAAAGGCTTGTATTCGATCGCCCGCCAAGCATATTAGCAAGCGGCCGCATCCGTCAATGCCGGCGGCTTCTCCGCAGATGGTTTCCGACGCAAGTTCGATCGCCACCGGGCAGCCAATCAACCCATCGCGGCGGCGCAATTCCGGCAAAAGTAGCGCTAAACCGGACTTGGAGGCTGGCTTGTCGGTGGTAGAAAACATATCGGCTAGTTCGAGTAAATAGTGCCGCAGTTGATCGACCAAACACAGTTCATCTGGTACTGTACTAGCAATAGAATGCAAGCTTACCGCATTGCCGAGATCCCTTTCATCCAATCCCGCAGCCGCGAAATCTACGCAGCGGTTGAGTCCAATTCCCACAACGGCGCGAGTTTTGCCCAAAGCATTGCCCGAAGTGGCTTCGCAGAGAATTCCGGCTAATTTGTGGCGATCGATCCAGACATCGTTTGGCCATTTCAGGCGCAGCATATCGCGACAGTCGGGAACCAAATCTTCGATCGCGTAAATCACGGCTAAACCCGCTGCTAAACTGAGTCCGGGCAACAGAGTGGGGTTGAGGTTTTCGAGTACAAAACTAACAGTCAAGACACCAGTTGGGGCGTGCCAGGTGCGCCCGTGTTGGCCGCGCCCGCTGGTTTGTCGCTTAGTAAATACTGCATCTCCGTGGTGGAGTTGGGCCGCGCGGGCGATCGCCCAACTGTTGGTACTCGGACAGGTATCCAAGGAGTGTAGCCAGTGAGGGAGGTTTGGGCGATCGGCTTCTGGCAATGCGGGCACGGGAGTTAAGGGCAATTCAGACAAGGTTTGATTTGTAGTATTTGATATCTAAAAGCTGATTATCGCATTTTGCACAAGTGCCACCTCGCGCGACGGCGAGAATTCAGAGACATTGGAGTGTAGTACAGTTTCAGCATCAGATTAACCTTACGCCACAACATCAGTTTAGCCCCAAAACCTCCTGATTTATAAGGGTTTTGGGGGACGCAGAGGATTGGTTGGAGCGATCGACACCCCTTTAAAAAACCCAATTTCAAAAAAAGTTGTATTACCCCCTTGACAGTCTTGTATTACGTAATGTAGTATAAATGTATGGCGAAGGGGAAAGAGCTTTAAAGCCTTACCCCACGAGCAACATGAACCTTGAAAACTGAATAGGAAGTTAATCGTGTCACATAATTGTGGACATCGGCGGTGTAGACTCCGGCAACAATAGCCCGATCGGGTTGTAGTACGCGGAATCAACCGCCACCCCGTCCCAACTTGAGTAATTCAAGGACAGAATATTGTTCATTGTCGCGGGGGTATAGCTCAACCGGTCAGAGCAGTCGCCTGTCGAGCGAAAGGTTGCGAGTTCAAGTCTCGTTACTCCCGTCAAAGTCCCGTAGGCAAAAGTCAAGCCGTCTCCCCCTCAAGGAGAAGATTGCGAGTGCAAACCTCGTCGGGACTCCCAGGTTAGGTGGCCGAGTGGTTGAAGGCGTCGGTCTGCAAAACCGAATTGCGCGGGTTCAAATCCCGCCCTAACCTCTGTTCCCCATCAGAAATTAAAAATTAGAAATTAAAAGATTAAACTAACAGTCTTTTAATTGATTTTTTTAACTTTGAAAAGGAACGAAGCGAAAGTGACATTGCAGCGTAGCTTAATCGTAAAGCGCCAAGTTCATACCTTGGTCAATTCGGGTGCAAATCCCGCCGCTGCCACCAAAAGCAGGGATGGTGTAACTGGCAACACTCTGGTCTCCAAAACCAGCATTCTGAGTTCAAATCTCAGTTCCTGTGCCAATTTATAGTGCTGTAGGCAAATGGTTTAAGCCGCTTGGTTTTCACCCAAGTGATTGCGGGTTCAACTCCCGTCAGCACTTCTCGTGGGTCGTTGGCAGAATGGTTTTGCAGCCGCCTTTTAAGCGGATGGATCGAGGTTCAATTCCTCGACGACCTACCAAAATTTCTATCTTGGGTCGGCCCTCCTATTGGCGTGGGTAGCTGTCTGTAAAACAGTAGCTTAAAGCGTTGCTGGTTCAATTCCAGCCCGACCCATTTGTAACTGCATTTAATATGCAGTTGCAATCTTGAGAACGTGGTGTAACTGGATAACATCTCAGTCTACGAAACTGAAGATTTGGGGGTTCAAATCCCTCCGTTCTCGCTGTGGAGAGGTGGCCGAGTGGCTTAAGGCGCTTTCCTGCTAAGAAAGAGCGGTTTAACAGCCGTCGAGGGTTCAAATCCCTCCTTCTCCGTTTTCCCCCGATAGCTCAGTTGGTAGAGCGCTTGTCTGAAGAACAAGAGGTCGTCAGTTCGATACTGACTTGGGGGATTGCGTTGCCTTATAGCTCAATGGTAGAGCAAGCGGTTGTTAACCGCTAGGTTGTAGGTTCGAGTCCTACTGGGGCAGCCATTTTTTTAATTGCCGGGTAGACAAATTGGTAAAGTCGCCTATCTCTGAAATAGGAGTTTCTGTAGGTTCAAAGCCTACCCCGGCACCCAATTATTGGGAAGTCGCCTAATCGGTATGGCACCGCTCTTTGAAAGCGGCAAAATGCAGGTTCGAGCCCTGCCTTCCCAGTTCTGCTATTACCAAAGCAGATCAATTACGCTCCTGTAGCCCAATTGGCAGAGGCCGCAATTTCAAAAATTGTGTTGTGTGAGTTCAAATCTCACCAGGAGTACCAAATTTTGAACTAAGTTTCTACTTGCTCCTGTGGCGGAATTGGCAGACGCGGCAGACTTAAAATCTGTTTTATTTTGAGTGTGAGTTCGAGTCTCACGCTTGAGCATGAACGGGATGTAATTCAGCGGCCAGAAGCCATGTTTTGGGAGCATGGAGTCGTTGGTTCAAATCCAACCATCCCGACTTTACCCCTGTGATGTAATTGGAAAACATCACTCGCTCAGAACGAGTGTTTTTTGCAGGTTCGAGGCCTGTCAGGGGTATGAGGTTTTATTCAATCTCAAATCTCAAATCTCAAATCGGTTTTGCCCCTGTAGCCCAATCGGTAGAGGCGCTAGATTTAGGATCTAGTTAGTGCTGGTTCGATGCCAGTCAGGGGTATTTGGTGACATCGCGGGTGAAGTAGCCTGGGTAGGCTTGGAGGTCTCATAAGCCTCTTAATAGCAGGTTCAACTCCTGTCCCCGCCACCAAAAAGGCAGGTGTGATGTAATTGGCAAGATGAGGCTTTTGTAAAGCTTTTTTCCGAGTTCAAATCTCACCATCTGCTTGGCGTGCTGGTGTAGCTCAATTAGGTAGAGCAACTGATTTGTAATCAGTCGGTTGTAGGTTCAATTCCTATCACCAGCCCCACAATTGCGGATATGGTGTAACGGTAGCATTCGAGTCTTCCAAACTCTAGGCACGAGTTCGAGCCTCGTTATCCGCTTGGCTAAATGAGAGGTTTTTTCAATCCAAAATCTCAAATTTCCAATCTAAAATCGGTTTGCGGATGTCATGTAGCGGCTAGCATCTGAGTATGCCATTCTCAGCGCATGGGTTCGAGTCCCATCATCCGCTTTTGTAGTCCTGAGCTTCGATGGTAGAGCGTTTGTCTTACAAGCAGACGCGGGGTAATATCCTGCCAAGACTACCAATTTATGGGAGTGTAGCTCAATGGATAGAGCGCCGCGCTTCGGACGCGGATGTTGTGGGTTCAAGTCCTGCCACTCTCGTTGTTTTTGCTTTAATTTAAGGAGGTTGATTCCATTGAATGGATAATTTTTTATATTAAGATCGATCGCCCTTTGCGTGTCCCAATTTTTGGAGCCTACATACTTTAGTACGAGAGGAAAGGTAACGCTGTCAAAATCAGCGGGCGTTTGAGAACGAGGAGTGCCATGAACCCGGCAGGTTGGCTTGAAGGTAGCCATCCTTTAAAGAGTGTGTAATAACTCATCGGCGGAGTCCCTCTAGTAACTGAGAAAACGCAATGCTCTGATAACTTGCACGTCAAAGTGCGTGAAGCGCAGCTATCCCGTAGGGAATCGCACAAATCAACAACAAATACGGGAGTGTAACTCAATTGGATAGAGTGTCGAGCTTCTACCTCGAATGTTGTGGGTTCGAGTCCTACCGCTCCTGCTAAATGGGTTCGTAGCTTAATTGGTAAAGCATCTAACTGGCTGTTAGAAAGATATCGGTTCAAATCCGATCGCAATCCACCACACCAATTTTAGATTTTAGATTTACTCGACAGGTGAATCTTTTACCCGGGGTCATAGCTCAATTGGTAGAGCGCTTGCTTTGCACGCAAGAGGTTAGGAGTTCGATTCTCCTTGATTCCACTGCGGTGTCTGAAGTCGAAGCGGTCGAGACGCTAGCCCGTGAAGCTAGTTATTAGCGGGTTCAAGCCCCGTCAGACACCCCTTGGAAGATGCCGCTAAATGGTTGGCAACCAGTCTTGAAAACTGGGGTACAGGTAACTGTAAGGGTTCGATTCCTTCATCTTCCTTTTAATTAACCACCGGAAGTCGAAAAGCGAGACACCGTGCTGATAACGCGGCGATAGGAGGGGCAGTACCTCCTCGGTGGATGGATTGGTTTATAATAAGTCTAGATTTGCTAGTTATTCAACATAGAACCCATGAGCATTCAAGTTCTAAAATTAGAATTGATTCAGTGGATTTTGTTATTAAAGGATATTCAACTTTTAAACGAAATCCAAAAACTGAAAGAAAAGTCACCCGAAAAGACTGCTGTACTCAAACCTCGTCAATTTGGCTGTGGTCAAGGAATTTTTACTTACGTTGCGGATGATTTTGATGAAACACCTCCGGGTTTTGAAGAATATATGTTGCCATGAAATATCTAATTGACACTCACATTCTAATTTGGTTTGTTGAAGGTAACGCTCGGCTTGATGAGTATGTGCGCTCGCTGATTGCTAATCCTGTCAATGAAATCTATATCAGCCAAGCGAGTTTGTGGGAGCTTACTATCAAAATCAGCATCGGTAAGTTGTCTTTGTCTATTTCTGTGTCGGAGTTAGAAAATTTTCTGATTAACCACGACTTTCAAATTCTAGAAACTAAGTTCCTCCATTACGATAAATTGCAAAATCTTCCTTTTTACCATCAAGATCCTTTCGATCGCTTAATTATTTCTCAAGCCCAAGCAGAAGATTACACTATCATTACACATGACGAGAGGTTCAAACAGTACGATGTAAAATTGTTGTAATATCAAATTATCAAAATGAACTTGAAACATGAGAAAACTAAAATATTACGTTACTTGCACGGTTGACGGGTTTATTGGTCGCGAAGATGGCTCATTTGATTGTTTTCCTATGTCAGGAGAGCATTTCGCTGATTTGTTCGATTCCTTTCCTGAAATTTTTCCGGCTCACTTTTAGGAAGCACGAGGCATTCGTGCAGAAAACAAGAAGTTGGCTGCTGTTTTGATGGGACGGAAAACCTATGAGGTAGGGCTAAAGGTTGGTGTAACTAATCCTTATCCCAGCTTGAAGCCGTATGTTTTTTCGCGCACTATGAAAGCCAGTCTCGATGAGAATATTGAACTTGTTTCGGACAATCCTGTCGCATTTGTTAAGGAATTGAATAAAGAAACTGGTAAAGACATCTGGCTCTGCGGTGGTGGTGCTTTAGCGGCCACTCTTTTTTCTGAGATTGACGAGATGATTGTTAAGTTAAATCCGGTAGTAATCGGCTCGGGAATTCCTCTTTTTTCCCGTGCACTCGATCCGACAAATTTGGAACTTGCCGATCGCAAAATCTATAGCAACGGTTTCATGTTGCTTCATTATCGAGTGAAGCATTAGCAATCAGGACTTTATTCGTTGGAATTGCTGCGGGCAAGAAACGAGTGAAGTCTTTACTACAAAGTATATTTTTAGGAATTACACAAACGCTGAATTTTTAAGGGTGGTTGGCAGAGCGGTGATGCACCCGGCTTTTAACCGGTACGAGATAGGTTCAACTCCTATATCACCCATTTTTAAAGGCAGAAGGTAAGCTGTTGTGCATTTAAATTGTATGTTTTGGGCGGGTTCGGGGGCACATCCCACAAGAGTTTTAAGAAATAGAATTGTATAAATTAAATGCGCGACAGCTTAAAATGTAGAAGGTTAAATATACGATAGCCTCTTCGACTTGATCGAAAGTAACTAAACGAATGATACCATCAGTAGCTTACTGGCTCTTGGCTGGGTTCGATCGCCCTTACATTAAATCTCGCTCCAGGCGATCGGCACAAATTTATACAAAAACACTTGAATTTTCAGAACAGTTGTGTTATAGTAGCCTAGATGCGGGAGTATAGCTCAGTTGGTTAGAGCAGGTGACTCTTAATCTCAAGGTCGAAGGTTCAAGTCCTTCTACTCCCATCCCAAATCCTGAACCTGAATTTATCGAAACTCACGAGTGCAGTCAACTGCTGTAGCGGTTGGATGAGTGTGAGTGTTGGCGTTGTCGGATTTTTAATGCCGATCGACCGATCGGCTCATCCGATCAATAAAAGTGCGATCGCCCAAGCTATTTTTAAACTGAATAACCACAGGAAATGGTGATTAGCTATGATGGCAAATCTCTCGGGGCGCTGCTATGCGGGCGATCGCGATTTAGATGCGATCGCCCATTTAATCAATACTTGCGAAGAAGTTGATCGGCTCGATGAAGGCACTTCCATCTTGGAATTACAACAAGAATTTAAGCAATTGTCCCTAGATGTAGGCCGCGATATCCGCCTTTGGGAAGATTCGGAGGGAAAATTAATCGGTTTTGCTCAGTTGTCGGTTTCTGAGCCTGGGGAAGTAATTGACGGTTGGCTGTGGTTTCGCGTCCACCCCGACGCGCGCGGAGGTGATGTGGAACCAGCCGCGATCGCCTGGAGTGAAGTGCGGATGCGCGAAGTGTCTGCAATGCGGGGCGCGCGCGTGAAGCTGCGAACCTACGCGCGCGCTGAGGATTGCGATCGCATTTCTGTGCTGGCAAGTGGCGGTTTTAAGGTCGATCGCTATTTTTGCCGAATGGCGCGATCGCTCTCTGAACCGATCCCAGAACCGCACTTCCCCGGAGGTTTCGCGCTGCGTCAGTTCCCCGGCGAACAGGATGCGGCTGCTTGGGTAGAAATGTTCAACCAGTCGTTTATCGATCACTGGAATCATCACGATTTAACGGTGGATAAATATAAGCACGAGTTAGCTAAACCCGATTACAGAAATGATTTAGACTTGATTGCTGTTGCTGATGACGGCACATTTGTGAGTTTTTGTTACTGCGAAATTAGTGTGCAAGAGTGCGATCGTACCGGGCGCAATGAAGGCTGGATTGCTTGTCTCGGCACTCGGCGCGGCTTCCGCAAAATGGGATTGGGACGAGCGATGTTGCTGGCTGGTTTGCATCGACTGAAAGCTGCCGGTGTGGCTACTGCTATTATCGGCGTCGATGCTGAAAATTCATCAGGTGCATTGCGTCTTTACGAGTCTGCTGGCTTCCACAATATTCGCGACAGTATTTCCTATGTTAAGGATATTTAATCGATATCAAGATTGAAGAGGCCGAGCCTCTGGGTATGCGTTACTAGGCTCTGCCTAGTAACGAGATAATTTGTAGGGATAGTGCCCCCGTGGCTACCCCGGATTGTAGGCGTAGTGTCCCGTGCCTACACCGCAGTTGACCTTTCCAAGCGGGTTTCAGCCAAAAACCAAAAAACTTTTCCCGACCTCTTGACACTTTTGTATTATGTATGTAGTATAAAAGTAAGGAAAGCACAGGACAGACAAAAACCTCTCTTTTCCGTACCGCTTCTGAACCTTGAAAACTGAATATAGATCGAAATTCCAAGGAACATCAATTTGAAAGTCTTGTAACAGAGACTGAATTGTCATGTTGTTACTTTACACCAAACTGTTCGGTTACAAACTGACTCTCTCCGAGCCAGAGATTGTACAGAATCAGTCTAATTTTAACCAATTTAATGCGGATGCAGAACAGACAAATTCAGCTCGATTTCACTCAACTAAAAAGGATCAGAAAATCCGCAAAATCCAACAAGCTTATCATTTAGAACGGCGCTTCTTTTAGTAAAGATTATCAGATTTCGTGAATCTTTACCGATACTGGCAATTTGTTAAGTCTCACAAAAGCCAAAGTCGAGAGCAGATAAGCTACCAATCCCAAATCCCAAATCGCTCTAGGAGGTATCGGTAATGGTTCACATTCGTTTTGAAGGACGTTCCTATGACTTGGCAGAAAACCAACTGGGCATCGCAGCAGGAATGAGCGACAAGGCTATTAAGGAACGTCTGGCCAATCATTTTGATGTCAAGAGCGATCGCTTCGAGTCTTACGTTCTGGATCGCCGTCCCAGCGGTGATTTAATTGTCCGCCCCGAAGCTGTTTACGGCTAGAAATTCACTTAAAGCACGTATTAGGCAGCGCACCCCAACTAAAGAAGCTTACAAACTGGAAACGTTCGACTTAAAATCGAATTGTAGGTTCGATTCCTACTTGCCGCGAGGCTGATAAAAAGCTTCTCTGACTTGTGCGCTGCCTTTTATAGCTGAATTTTTTATATCTATCCGGCGCTTAAAAGTTCCACTTCGCGCCCCAACAAAAGAAGCTTACATACTAGCTCACTGGTAGAGCAATTCCCTCTTAAGGAAAAGGTCGCGGGTTCAACTCCTGCGTATGAACAACGGCTTTCTTAACTTGCGCGAAGTGACTTTTTATGCGCTATAAGCTCTTGTTTTTAATTCAGGATAATAATTAAGTAATCCTGTTAGTATTGAAGACTTCCGTCCTCAAAAATAAATTGGGTATGAGCCATGAGAAAAAGACTGGCAATTTACCGATCGCCCAAGGAGATAGACAGTCTGATTCATGCCTTCCAAGAAGGCAACCTGTCGCGAAGTCAATGGACGCACGAAGCACATTTAACCGTTGCCCTTTGGTATCTGTGTTATGACTCAGAGCAAGAAGCCATAAATGCGATTCGCAATGGCATTAAACGTTACAACTCGGCTCAAGGAATTGAAACCACAAAAAACAGCGGGTATCACGAAACACTAACTCTGTTTTGGGTGCGAACTATTCGCGGGTATCTCGCCGATGGAAGCCAAAATCGCTCGATCGTACATCTGGCTAACGGTTTGATTGCAAAATATGCCGATCGCACTTTACCATTTCGCTATTACACGCGCGATCGGTTGATGTCTTGGGAAGCTCGAATTAACTGGGTTGAACCAGACTTGAGAGCGAGTGAATTAGAAACAGTTTCCCTGAAATAGTTAATTTAAAATCGCAGTTTTTGCCGCGCCCCAATCGCGAGAGCTTACATACAGACCCTATTAGGTTTAGCCATAGGTTTACTAAAAAAAAGCTCCCCAAACTTGCGCGGTGATTTTTAAATTTCACTTGCTAGCGTGCAACAACGGCCAACCACCGATTTTGAATACTTCTCAAATCCAAAATCCAAAATCGAATAGGAAGGTAACACCAATGAATATGAATACAGCAGAGCGCGATTTGCGTTTGGAAATGCTCAACAGTCTGCTCACAACTCCGCACCGTCAATTAGAAAAAGTAGCAGAAATTCACAAGTTAATTATCGAATTAGACCCAATATTTTACGGTCATTTAGCAGTCTGGTATCAACGTCACGGCGACGTGCGCGATCACAAGGAAGTTTTTGCCGGAAATTTGCTGACTTCGGCGCTGACGGAACACCGAGATGCCGGTTTTATGATCCTGCAAGAGTTCCCTCCCTACGAGGTTTCGCGGATTGTGGACTTTATGAAGCGGCACCAGAATAAGGTGCCCCGCAGCGCGCGCACTGCTGTTACTCGCTATCTGAAATCGCGGGAAAAGAATGCACAGTTTTTCGATCGCGCGGCCATCCGCAACCGCAAGGCGATGAAGCATTTGTACGCAACGCTGCACGTCAAGCCGAGCGATCGCGCTAATGCTATCCTGTTTAAAGACAATCCGCCGGAAGACTCTCTGGCATTCGTTTTGAAGCAGTTAGCAAAGGCGGCGACACCTGCGGAACAGGCGAATTTGATTGTTGAGTACAAGATTCCGTATACGATCGCAGTTGGTGCGATCAGACAGCTAACGCCAACGGTTTTGGCCGCGCTGATTAACTCGATGTCGCCGCAGGAAGTCATCAACAATTTGAAATCGATTCGGTCGCGCGGCGCGATGGATCACCCGGAAGTCAAGCAGTTGATTGACTCGAAGCTGGATGAAGCGGCAAAGTGCGATCGGGTTTCTGCTTACAAAGCGAGTGTTGCGGGCCCGGGCGCGAACTTCGACGCAGCAACGGCGGCGAAGTTGGAAGCGGTGACAAACGAACAGGTGAAGAAGCGCGGCAAGATTGCGAAAGCAACGGGTTTGTTGATTGACAAGTCTGGTTCGATGGAAAGTGCGATCGAAATCGGTAAGCGTCTAGCTGCCTTGATTTCCGGCATTTCCGACGCTGCACTGTTTGTCTACGCCTTTGACACGATGCCGTATCCAGTGCAAGCAAACGGCAGCGAATTGACAGACTGGGAAGCCGCTTTCAAACACATTCGCAGCGGCGGCGGCACAAGTTGCGGTTGCGCGGTGGAAGCAATGCGAATTAAAAAGCAGGTTGTCGAGCAATTCATTATCGTAACAGATGAAGGCGAAAACGCTGCACCTTATTTTGCAGATGCTTATCAGAATTACTGCCGCAGTTTGGGGGTAAATCCTGATGTTGTGATTGTGCGAGTTGGTTCTTGGTGCGAATATGTCCAGAAGCAATTGAAGGACAAACAAGTATCGGTAGAAACCTTTACCTTTGCGGGTGATTATTACTCCTTGCCGAATTTAGTGCCGATGTTGAGCCGTCCTTCGCGGCTGGAATTGTTGATGGAAATTCTGGACACGTCGCTCCCGGTGAGGGATGATAAGTGATATAATTGGGCATGGCTCGTCAGTTAAGCTGGCGGGCTGTGCTCGCAAAGTTAGTGGGAGTTAGAATTGTATGTCAACTGAGATTACATACACTGACGCTAAAGCAAATTTAGAAAATCTCTGCGATCGCGCTGTTGAAACTGCGGAAGTAATAGTTATTACTAGACCTAACGGCAAAAATGCGGTTTTGATTTCTGAGGCCGAATTAGAAAGTTTGCTAGAAACGCTTTATTTGCTGAGGTCGCCTGCTAATGCAACTCGCTTGTTAACGGCACTGAATCGAGCTAAATCAAGAGTCATTCAACCTCACACACTCGATGAAATTTCCAAAAAATTTGGGCTTGATGAAGAGAATGATACTGAAAAACTCCTACAAATGAGAGTAAAGTAATAGAGTGAGGAATCCGATCGCCCTTTATTCCCAAACTCCCGACTGCCTTTCCTCAAGCGATTCCTATTATTGCATTTTCACATCGACTTCTTCCTTCTTTCTTCTGCGATAATTTCTAGTAATTCTGGATTAGCGATGGATGACACTAACTGGGAATCCGCACCAGCCAAAGCCGCGCGCAACTTTTCCGAAGTCAGTGCGGGATATTTCTCTAACACTTGCTGTTCCGTCCATCCCGCAGCAAAGAGCCCTAGCAAAAATTCTACAGATAATCGAGTTTCTGGCGCTGCTGGTTGACTTGTTGAAGCTTTCGGGTTTGGATGAATGAGCTTTCGCCAGTCCATTGTTTTACTTAAACGATTGGGGAAGATTCCGCCGATTATACTGCATTGGGACACAGTAGAAACACGGATCTTGTTGACTGATTGTGTAACATGATACGGCAGGTAATACCATTTTAGATTTTAGATTTTAGATTTTAGATTGGGAATCACTTATGAATTAAGGATTTGAAGCTTGGCTAGAGTCGGATTTTTATTGAACTGGTGTCATTTCCCGATTTTGCGATTAAATTGTTATTACGATCGCAGTACAGCACTTTCTTATAGACTAGAGTAATGGAATAGCGACGGGGCGAGCGACATTTTTGCTTCAGTCCGTTTCTATACCAAACTGCGTTAGCGAAGCCCGCCCCTACGGGGGCTACACCAACGAAGAGGATCGCGCTAAATCTCAAGGAACTGTGTAACCCACTGTGCAACGAACTGTGCAACCCACAATACAACTACTTTAACTTCTTAAAACTATGGGAAAAAAGTCGAAAGCCAAAAAATCCCAGGTCAAAAAATCCCGTTTGCTCTGCCAGCGACTCCAAGAAGCTCTCGATCGAGGCAGCAAAGTTTGGATTAAAACAAATAATAGCAGTTTCGGCGGCATCCCGATTAATTTGTTCGGGGAGTTTGTGGAACTTTTGGTGATAGTTCCCCCTAACGAACAGGCGGAAAATATCGATGCTTACGGACAAGTTACGTGGCTGATTCGACTCTCTGATATTATTGCACTCGCTTACCCTACTGAATATTGGTCTAAAGATAGATTAGAAAGTTTGCTGCCACCCGATGCCGTTACTTCGGAAGTAGGAGATTAACTGCGTAGGGTGTGCCTTCCGTACCCTAATTTTAGCTGAGTTGTATTTGGTATGGTGTGCATTGCACACCATACATTTACTATTTTTTAAGCTGTTTTAGCAGCCAACATATACACCTCTTCCAGCAATTTTTATCAGTTTAATTAGTTGTTACAAGCTGAAAGCTGGACTTTACAGTTGCCGCCATCTAATTCGCTGCAACCGGCCAGAGCTTGAGCTTCTGCTGCTGCTTTATCGCCGCCCCATCCCGCACCTGCTCCTCCTTTGCCTACTGCGATCGCTCCACAATTATTACTATTAGATGTCAGGGGTTCGCAGTCGTTCGCACCTCCGCTTTGTTCATTGCAGACGGCTACTGCTGCGTTTAGTGCTTCTTTTTCGGTCGCATGATCCCAACTAATACCAGTGGCGTCAGAAGTCGGAGAATAAGCAGTAGCTCCATAGCTGTCCTGAGCTTTAGCTACCTGGACTGAGCCAAAAAGAGGAAGTGTCAAAGCTGTGACTACAACCAACTTAGAAAAAAGCTTTTGCAGCATATTTACTTAAGATATTTACAAGGTTAACTTGCGAGGTTCGCTCAATATTAGATTAGGAGATTAACTCCTGTCAATAGTGTTGACGAATCTTTATGGTTTCTTAAATTAAAAGTGTCTTCGGTAACAAAAAGTAAGATGATGGAGGTCAATTCAGTGGCAGATATCCGCCAAATTCTCAGCACACTCGCTGCCCAAGAAGCGCACCTACTCGATACCCAATTCCTGGCTCCCTGCGTGCGCGGGGGAAGCGTGCGGATAAGAGTTAGCTCATTGATTTATAATTTTCAACCGCAGCCACGCAACTTTGAAGGCTGGGGTATTTTTGCGCCAGTAAATGAAAAAATTGCTGCGGTAATTGAGGAGCCGAGTTTGCCGCAAGTGGCCGAGTATTTGCAACTCCTCCTCCCCGTTCGCTTGCACTTGGCTTACGTGCTGCAAGGGCAAACGTGGCTGGCTTATCCTGTTAACGAATCTGATGCTAAACAGCGCACGGGTGTTGCGAAACCAGTACCGGTGCATTTAGTAACAGAAGGTTCGCAGTTTGAGCCGATTGTTGCGCGCTGGGACGGTCATTGTTTGTGGTTTGAAGAGATTGACAGGCGCGCCGATCCGTTGCCGTCTGAGAAGTTGAAAGCAGCTTTAAAAAAGTTGATTTTGCCTCAAGAAGTTCGCTTTAAAGGGATGACGCCGGAAATGCGAACAGTTTACGAATTGGTGTCCCGAAATATTAAAGATTTCGATCCAAAAGTGCGGGAAGAAAAGCGCTTGCAGCGAGCGTTGAAAATGGGCGGCGGTGAATTGCGGGATTTTTTCGATCGCGAAAATTATTGGCTGGTTGAATGGACTAGCGGAACGGGTGAATATCACACTTCTGCGATCGCCAAAAATGACTTGACAGTTATGAGTGCGGGGATTTGTCTCAGCGGATTGGACAAAGACTTCGACTTGCATTCATTGGTTGGAGTCGTAGAAAATCGCTAATTCTTGATTACCATGAGTATATTTTTTCACGAACAACTTTACAGAAGTGCCACAGTGATGTCGCAGATCAAAAATTTCCCGGTAACGGTGTGCGGGGCGGGCGCTTTGGGTGCGAATATTACAGAAAGTCTGGCGCGATCGGGCTTTTGTCAGTTAAAAGTCATCGATCGCGATCGCATCGAGGAACGCAACCTTTCCACTCAACCCTATTATCGATCGGACATCGGCGCATTCAAAGCCAAAATTCTCGCCAACAACCTCTATCGCGCTTTGGGAGTCAGCATTGACGCGCACTCAAAAGAATTGACATCCGCAAATGCCGATCGGCTGCTGGCCAACAGCGCCACAGTCATCGATACTTTTGATAACAGTGTCGGGCGGCAAGCAGTCAAAGATTACTGTTCGAGTGCCTCCCTTCCCTGCGTGCACGTCGGATTAGCTGCCGATTACTCCGAAATAATTTGGAACGAACACTATCGGGTTCCTTCAGCGGCGAATGATGACGTTTGCGATTACCCACTGGCGCGAAACTTGGTAATCCTGACAGTTGCAGTTGCCTGCGAAGTTATTGTTACCTTTGCTGCTACCAAAGAGCAACAAAATTTAACTTGCACGATCGGAGATTTTGCAGTAAAGCCACTTATATTGTAGAATGTCGGTTGACTGTTGCCAGAAACCCGGTCAATCAAGACTGGATGCCCCCATCCTATAAACCCGGTTTCTCACCCTCAAACAATCGTCCAACTTGCAAAAAACGCTTGAAAAATTAACAGGGAAAGTATGGCCGGATCACAGACTTTTTATTATTTACTAGCAGTTCTCGCCCTATTAGTTTTGACGGGCACAAGTAGAGCAAACTATGCAGCGGGTTCCGCAGTTTGCCACACGAATGATTGCCATCGACCAGCAGTGAGACACCATAAAAGGATTTTACAATGCGGCTCGAAAGGGCACGATGTGAAGAAACTGCAAAAGTTGTTGAACGCGCGGGGCTTGTCCCCACACCCGATCGTAATTGATGGCGTTTTCGGTCCGACAACCGAAAATGCAGTGAAAAGATTTCAGCGGCAAGCTCATATTCCTGTAGACGGAGTTGTGGGAGGCAAAACTTGGGACAGACTGTTTGCTAGTTCGTAACTTGAAGCACCGGACAACAAAGGTTCCTAAGTCATCATTGCTAATCATTAATCGCTGCGGTTTGTAGTTGGACAGATAGCGCATTTTGTGCAACTACAGACACAGAAGCTTTAATCAACAATCAATCGCATATCTAGATTGCTAATGAATGAAGTTTTAGATTTTTGGTTTGGTCGAGCGCACTCTCCTGAGTTTGGCAAAGTCCACAAGAAATGGTTTGAAAAAGAAGCGGATTTTGATGCAGAAGTGCGTTAGCGAAGCCCTCGAAGAGGATCGCGCTTTCTCCCGCACTACGAACTAGCCGCCTCCGATCAACTCGACTCATGGCAAGATTCCCCCGACAACTGCCTAGCATTAATTATACTGCTCGATCAATTTCCGCGTAATATGTTTCGCGGAACGCCCCAAGCATTCGCCACAGACAGCAAAGCTTTAGCCACCGCCGAATACGCTGTTAATCATAACTTCGATCGCGAATTGCTGACTGTACAAAAATTATTTGTTTATCTGCCTTTTCAACACAGCGAAAACTTAGAAAACCAGCAAAAATCTGTCGAACTATTTAGCCAACTCAGCGGCGAACCTGACAGCGATTCATTCATGGAATACGCGATGCAGCATTTGGAAATAATCCAGCGTTTTGGGAGATTTCCCCACCGCAATGAAATTCTAGGTCGCGAAACAACCCCCGAAGAAGCAGAGTTTCTGAGACAACCCGGTTCTGGATTTTAAAGCGCGATCGCAAAACCTCGATCGTTCTGATATATTCGAGGCTTGTAGAGGCGGTTTTAGCCAGCAATCAGAACCAACAGCAGACAATCTCTCTACAAAACCCGCCGCAACGCAGGGACTATCAAAATTGAATAGTGAAATTAGAAAAGAAGATAAATTCTTGATTCAACAAAAAGTATACGAGGGTGAAGAATTTATCGATCGCCCAATCGTCAGCCGCGATACTGCACTCGATAAATCCGGTTATTCGCTTCCTCAGTAAACAGCAAACTCCCGTCAGGTAAAACCAGCAAACCAACTGGCCTCCCCCAAGTTTTAGGGCCCGACGGATCTGTGAGAAAACCAGTCAGAAAATCCTCATAATAACCTTGAGGGCGCCCGTTCGCCGCATTAAAAGGTACAAACACGATTTTATAACCAGTTCCAGCGTTCCGGTTCCAACTGCCGCGAAACGCCACAAACGCCCCGTTAAGGAATCTTTTGGGAAACGTTTTGCCGTCGTAAAATTGAAGCCCCAAAGCCGCCGAATGCGCCTGAAACAGCACGTCTGGCATTAATGTTTTAGCAGCTAAATCAGGTCGATCGCTATTGCCATTTCTGGAGTGGCGCGGGTCGAGCAAATTCGGCTTAAAATAAGCGTAAGGCCAGCCGTAAAACTCGCCTTGACGAATTCTTGTGAAGTAATCCGGCACCAAATCATCTCCCAAACCGTCGCGTTCGTTGACTGTTGCGTAGAGTTGGTTGGTTGTTGGGTGAAAATCCAATCCCACCGGGTTTCGCAAACCGGAAGCAAAAATTTGCTGGTTCTTGCCCTCCAAATTCATTACTTGAACAGACGCCCTCGGCAGCGGTTCGACATCGGCATTAGACTGCGATCCAACTGATACGAAAAGCTTGCTCTTGTCGGGGGAAACGACAACATTTCGCGTCCAGTGTTGGTTGTAGCCGCCGCCCGGTAAATCGGCAATTTTTTGACCAGTACCAGTCAATTGTTCCTGCCCTTGTGTGTAGGGAAAGCGGCGGACTTCATCGGTATTTCCGAGGAAAAAATAGCGATCGGCAAAAGCCATGCCAAAGGGAATATTTAACCCGTTTTGGGTACTTGCAAAAGTCTTGCGAACCTCAGCAACCCCGTCGCGGTTGGCATCCCGCAACAGCGTAATCCGATTCTGCCGGGTTTCTGTTACCAAAACATCGCCTGTCGGCGTCAAAGCCAGCCATCGGGGAGCGTCTAAATTGTCAGCAAAAACGTTGACGACAAAGCCAGGAGGCACTCGCAGCACTGGCGATGCAGGAATCGGTATTACTTGAGGAGGTTTTGAGGCGCTTTCGCTGGCTCCTGGGTGCGGCAAAGAAGTTGCAACAATGCGGATTGGCTGCGGCGACAGCGGTTTGGTCGGTACAATTTGATTTGTGCCAACATTTGTCAGCGGTGCACGGGAGGGAATTTGCGACAGGGGGCCGTTGCCGCCAACAGCAGGGGCGATCGCATCTGTAGCTCGATCGCACGCAATCACGGGCAACAGCAGAATTAGCAGCAAGAAACGCAGGTAATACATAGCAGCGATTTCTCAACAATTGCTGGACAATTCTATTATTCTAACTGCTATTAAACAGCGAAGCCACCGCGCACGCGGTGGCTTAATTCCCCTTACTCATACCAGTTGCAAAAAAAAATGCAACTGTAGGCCCGTGATCCAAACCTTGAGCTTCATCAGTCAATCGATTTTAGATTTTAGATTTTAGATTTTAGATTTTAGATTGAAGAAAGCGACCCCACGAATGAATCCGCGGGTCCGGAACCAAATTGCTTGATTGTCATTGCCAATCTTCAATCGAAAATCGCAAATCGAAAATCGAAAATGGTAGAACCTAGCTCTACCAAAGTCCTCTAACAGGAGCCGGACGGGGAGCCGGAGCCGGAATCGGACGGGGAGCCGGAATCGGAGCCGGAGCCGAACGCGGTACAGGAGCCGGACGCGGTGGCGGTTCGGGGGCCGGACGCGGTGCCGGTGCTGGGGTTGCGGGACGAGCAACCGTTGTGGCTACCACCTTATAATCGGGGATCACCGCGATATTTTGTATCTGAGATCCGGCAACTGTGGCTCTGACTTTCATTCCCGGTACTAAGCCAATAATTCTCAGGACGCATCTTTGAATCCTGAGAGTCCTGTACGGCGCGTTTTCTTCGCGAATAGTTACTACGTCGCCGACAATACTTTTGACAAAACCGACAATGGTTCGAGAGTTGGCTGTTGTGGTGGTCTGCGTTTGGGCTATTTGAGTTGCAGGGTTAGCCATCGCAGGATGTACTGAGACCGCCGAAATTAGCACCGACAGTGTTGCACCTGTCAATAATTTGATGTTCTGAAGACGCATTGAAACCTCACATTAACTGCTATTCAGGGTCGGGTTTGCTTCCGCTGCGCGAAAGTCCCAACCTCTATACCTAATCCAGTTTAATCCCCAGAGTAGGAAATTTATGACAATCTCAAAAAAAGATTATCGAACAAGTATTGAAAGACTAAATTTTACATCATAAGTTCCCGATTTACAACAAGTTCAGCGGTTTGCATCTCTAGAGTGTTGCCGTGATATATTGAGTTTATTCGATCGACCGTAGCAGTTTTTTTCCGCCAACCTAACTGTTGCTGGGGGCAACTCTACCCAAAGACAGATTGTGCTTGCCGGATAAAGCAGCGCCATAGTTTGAATACTCGATCCTCAGTCGGCCATGGCTAAAAAATCCAATTAGTCGGAGGTAAAATTTAATCATTTTCTGGCAAGATTTACGCATAAACCGATTTTTATCACGACATTCTAGTGCGTAACTTTACTGAGCCACTTATAAAAACCTTGTTTTTTTCGTAGTATTATTGTCTAAGCTTTGCGTTGAGTTACAAGTTATCAGTGGTGAAATTTCAACTAAAAACGCTGCAGCGCAGTTGCCGTCAAAAAGCCATCTCAAAATTTTTATAATCGGGTGCGGTTGGCGGATAATTAGATAGGAACTTTGTAGGAACTGCTGGTGAGGATTTTAGCGAACAAAACAATGGTGAACAGCAAATTTTTGTTTAACAAGTTAATTGTACTGAGCTTGAGTGCAGCGGCGCTGTCGGTCGGCATACAGCAGCAGGCGACTGCCCAAGTGGTGGCTAATTCAAGTAATAATGCGATCGCAGCACAGCAGCCCACATCCGAGACAAAATTGCCGAATCTCCCAGCCCCAGAACTGCCGCCTTTGGGAGAACCATTTCGGTATATTCCCCAGGAACCAACGCCTGCGGTAAATCCTATGGAGGAAGTGCGTTTAGTGCTGAAATTGCGAGAACGTCGCGTCTATGTTTACCGACAAAATAAGGTGCAAGCCAGTTTTCCGGTTGCTGTGGGAAAAGGCGGGTGGGAAACTCCTACAGGCAATTTTAAAGTTATTCAAATGATCAAAGATCCAGTTTGGCAAAATCCTTGGACAGGAGAACTTATTCCTGCTGGGCCAGACAATCCATTAGGGAGTAGGTGGATGGGGTTTTGGACGGATGGCAAGAATGTGATTGGTTTTCATGGTACTCCGAATCCCGAGTCGATCGGGGGGGCGGCTTCTCACGGCTGCGTCAGAATGTTTGATAAAGACGCCCAGGCTTTATTTGAGAAAGTCGCAGTTGGCACACCGGTGATAGTTGAGCATTGATTATTGCCAGGTTGAAGGGCAAAGAAACCGGGTTTTTTCACAAAATCAACCAGAAATCCAGTCGATTTTCCCAAGAAACCCGGTTTCTCACCCCCGTGCGGGCAATGAATGCAATCTTAAATAGATTGCTGATATTTTTCCAGCAACTCCGGGATGTAATCGTAGCCATCAACACCGATCGCCGGAATGATATTCGCGCGACTTTTCGCCAAAGATTGTTTAAAAGATTCCGCCCCCATTTGACCATGCAAAATTGTCAACAAACCAGCCGATTGACGCCACTCAATCGCTCCAATTTGCTCCAAAGTATACATCCCCAAGCTACCCG
Source organism: Microcoleus sp. S13_B4 (assembly GCF_036700885.1). Classification (NCBI taxonomy): domain Bacteria; kingdom Bacillati; phylum Cyanobacteriota; class Cyanophyceae; order Oscillatoriales; family Microcoleaceae; genus Microcoleus; species Microcoleus sp. S13_B4. Next base: position 2,484 of record NZ_JAUBPU010000006.1, on the reverse strand, counting down.
CAAATATCGCTTTTTCGAGTGAGTTGATTCTGTAATAAGCTTGAGCCAAGTAAGCCAAATTCAGACCTTGCAAATATAAATCCCCTGAGAATTGAGCCGCTTGCCAACCTTTGAGCAAATATTCGATCGCAGCTTCAGCATTTTCCAGGGCAATTTTAGCAATACCGAGACTGCTGGAACAAAAAGCTTGACTTTGGCGATCGCCCAATTTTTCCGATAGCAACAAACCTTGTTCCAAATAACCGATCGCACTCTCATAAACCTCCGGTTCCACATCCTCCAACTGCCGCGCTTGAAACACTTCACTATAACCCAAATTAGCCAGAGCATTTGCCTCGCCTTGTCGCTCTCCCGCTTGTCGTGCCATAATTAAAGCCCGCTGGCTGTAATTAATCGCTTCCTGATAATTTTTTTGAGCAACATAGTTGCGGCTGATGTGATTGAGATTGGCAACTTCGCAAGCTTTGTCTCCTTCGGTACGGGCAATTTCCAGCGCTTGCTTGTGCAGCAAGATCGATCGCTCATAGGCCCCAGCCGCCTGCATCGAATAACCCAAAAGCGTCAGAATCCGAGCTTTCGCTTGAGTGCCTTCAACTCGCCGCAGCGGTTCATCTAAATAATCCAAAGTATGTCGCAGGGCTTTACCATCAAACGAAGCAAAAATTCCCCCGTAAAGGGGAAAGTATTCCCGCTGAGAAAAAGCCCGCAAAATTTGCAAAGTTACTTGAAAACAAGCATTTGCCAACTGCTCGCCGCTCTTGGTAGAATTATTAAATCCACTCGCTAGCTGACTCCAAATGACCGCAAAAGTAATGTAAGTAGAAATTGAAGCTTTTGTTGACACTTTGGAATCATAAACTTGCTTATCAAACCATGCCGCCAACGCCCGCTGCAAGCACTGCAAGATAATCGCTAATTCCACCAATCCGCCTAACTCTAAATTCGATTGCTTGGCTGCGAATTGAACTACCGATTCACCGAGCGCAATAGTATTCAAAAGAGCTTGGGGAAAGGGACTGTTAACTTTTTTTGCCCAAAAAGCCCAAGGCCCATTTTGTTCCGGACTACCGGCAAATCCTAGCTGCTGCGGCTGATAAATCCAGCCCACAAGTTCCGGTTCCAAACGCTGCCAAGATTCTAAACCTTTAGCGATGCCGGCGGTTATTTGCTGCAAATCTTGTTCGGTTTCAGGATTGGCAGTTTGCAGCATTTGTTGGTGCAGAGATTTTGCCAATTGCTGCAATTGAGCGAGAGTCAGCGGATGTTCTTTATTCGGATCGATTACTTGCAATAATGCCAGAAGGCGGGCGTTAGATTCGGCAGTAACGATTTGTTGGATTGAGGATGCAATTGCGCGATCGACGCGGTTATCTTTCTGCCAGCGTTCCCATTCTCCTTGGATCGTTTTGAGAGCTCTGAGGGTGCGATTTGCCTTTGCTTGTTTGATTTCGTCTTTTTCATTTCTGAGTTGATTTTCAGTGGCATCGAGGCGTTCACCGAAACAGCGTTCAAAGATTTCGCCCGTACCAGTGCTAATGTCTTGCACCAGCATTTGATAAACTTGTTCTTTGGAGCGAATTTGACCTTTGAGGGTGATTTCGACAATTTTGTCGATTAGGGCTAGGTAGCGATCGCGCAATGAAGTAGATTCAGGCATAAGTTATTTTTAGTTAATAAATTTTTATCGACAGCGCTTGCAGCTTGCACCATTTCATGCTGCTATTTAATTTTACAACTCCTCTGGATTAATGCCCATTGCTCTGAGGCGATCGGCTAATCGATTTGCTCGCTGACTTTCTAATTCAGCTCGCTGACTTTCTAATTCGGCTCGCTGACTTTCTAATTCGGCTCGCTGCCTTTCAAACTCCTCTGGAGTCAGAACCCAATCTCCACTAGCATTGTACCAGCGCAGCCACCACCTCGAACAACCTTGATAACAACCTTCCCACAAACCTATACCTAATTCTAATTCCGGTATCCAGAAGCGCGACTCGGTTAAAACTTGTTCGCGGTAACGATTACCAATCAAGCAAAATATTCTCAGTTGATTGTTGTACCGACTAAAAACAAAGTAGTAAGGAATCTACAAAATCTGTTCGTAAACTCGCCACTTAGTAGGTGGTTTATTTGGGAGCGTGTCACTTTTGCAATAAGTATAAATGCTCAGAAAAAGCAGAATAGTAGCTTTGAGCTATTGTTGAGCAAAATAGGCGAAAATAGTAATGATGTCTTAATTAGTGGCGAATGAATCATGACTCCCGAACAAAAACAGGCAATTAAAACATATGTGGAGGCTATTTCGGCAATTCTTTATGCTGATTGTGACCCTGAATCATTGAAAACATTAGAAGATATTGAAATAACAGTCAAAGATAAAGTGTTAACTCATGTGACACCAGAGATAGGATTTTTTTTATCTACTCAGCTAGCGGTACAAAAGCAGGAAGGGTAAAGAGATTAAAAAGTACATTAGGTAATTTAAGC
>NZ_JAUBPU010000005.1:175410-182706 GCF_036700885.1 Microcoleus sp. S13_B4 | reverse complement strand
TGGTCGCCCTGAACACGACTCGCGAACCGCAGCCCACCCGCACCCCATGTGACAGTCGGGGTGCGGAATGTGGGGTCAAACTCACAGCCGCTTCCATAATTAATTATTGTGAAATTTAGCAACCGCGCTGACGGTGAGGAGGTTATTAATGGTTGCAACTCTGGCTTTTATTGTCTTGTGCCGAATGACGAATGCTCCTGCTGCCGTATCAGCCCGCTCAAAACCGCAGACAAGCCACCGACTCCTGTCGTGGAGAGATCAAAATTTTAGACTCTTGTTCAACCTCCCAGATTCATCTGTGGAGTAAATATAAAATCTCAAATCGTTCGACTAAAGGCTCAAGCCGAAGTCTCAAATCTTAAATTGACTGACGAATACTGCATCAAGCGGTCCCGGACATACTCTCTCAACGAGAAACCCTGTTTCTTCCTAGATCCTTGGTGGCGCTGCTGCTTATTTTGGGTAGAAACCGGGTTGATTAGTGTAAGTCGGAAATTCGATCGAGCAGCATACTTTTGATAACTTTTCCAGCGGCAGCCTATAACCAATGGCCAGCAAAAACCCCACCCTGTTTGGAGCTAGGCCAAGAGGGTCTAAATTCAGCATTGCAGTGGGCGATCGCTTTTAGTGACGTTGTTGCAGGTAATTTTGCGACAGGGGAGTCCGTACCGCCGGGAGTAACTCTTCAGGTTTCGGGCCTCGCTGGTGCGAGTACCGCCACCCAAAAAAGCCACCACTCAAAGCAACGGGCAATAAGCAAAGCATTAGGGCCACAGATTTTTTCAACCCCGGTTTTTTTAACGGTTTTTGAGTCTGTGCAGCCGCGCGAGTTGCTTGGAGCACCGAACACTCAGAATTAGGAATAGAGGACTGCGAAGCCGTCGGTGAGTTCGGTGAATTCGTAGCATCGGGTCGATCGTTCTGGTGAACCCAATCCCTACGATCTTTTAATGGGTCGGGAAAGTATTCCCAGACTTCGCCGTCAGAACTGTCTGACTCATGTGATCGATTGGCTGGGATTGCGGGGTATTGGGCGATCGCCGAAACCGAAGACGGAGCCTTCCATTCTGTACCCGCGAGCGCCGTTTGCGTTCCCGGCGCGATTATGTGCACCATAGAACCGGATGTCGCACTGTGGGCTGGGGCGCCGGTCAAATAGCCGTCAAAGTCCGGGTGCTGGTAGAGAATGGGCAAAGCCCAGTATAGCTGGTGAGAACCGTAGGCAGAAATTAGCCCAGCTCTGGCCCGGCTCAGGCTGAGATCGACTGGATAGCCTTGATTGAGGTTGCGGTAAAACAACCGCGTCAGAGTTAGGGCTACATCGTCGGGGATGCTTTCTGCCATTGCTAGCACTGCCGGAATGCCCCGCTTCACTAGAGCTTCGGTTAAGTTCCGTTCCGGGCTGTCGTCCGCGAGGTCTGAGGGGTCGCCGTAGGCGCCGCGGCAGGAGTTGAACACGGCCATCTGAATACCGTTGTTAACGAGCAATCCAGCTAAGTCGTCGCCACTCAAGGTTTCGGTTAAGCCGGTGCGGCTGCTGACTAGGTAGAGTTCGCCACCCCTGGAACCTAAGTTGCTGTGGCCTGCGTAGTGCAGGACTTGGTAGTGTCCTTGTTCTAGGGCTTGGGTAAGTTGTTCTCGATCGGGCTGTTCGAGAATAGTCAGTTGAATTTCCGGGGAATGGGGGCTGTTTTTGAGAGGATTAGCGCTGCGGTTTTGGAGTTCTTGTTGCAGGTGGAGCACTTCTCGCTTGAGCTGCAAGCTGTCTCGATCGCTCGGAGACGCGATCGCCATTAAAATTTTTAGTGGCCCGCCACTAGGCACTATCCGGGTTTGTTTGAACAAACTTGTACCTGGTTGGTAGCGAGAAAACACGACATCTGTGCCGGTTGCCAAAGGGCGATCGCCGGCGTGCAGAACTTCCCACGGCAGTCGTGGCAAGCGCCGGCCTTTGAGTCCGAGTCGCAGTTGCAGGACTTCTCGGCGGTGCTGGGCGATGCCTTGGGCGCAAGTCCAGCTATCGCGCAAGTTTCCTTGAAACAGCCCGCTGTATAATTGTTGCCCCAGGGCTACTAAATTCGGCGCTGAGTTGTTTCCCGAACGGGAGAGGCCGCGACCCGCCAAATTGCTTCCCTGTACTACTTTTCCCTGGAGCAAGCCCACCAGCGGGTCGTTCATCAGTTGAGCAGACAGTGCAAGCCATTCGTCGATCGGCCAGCGGACTTGTTGTTCAGCTAAGGGTACACCGGGTGCAACCCTTTCTGTCCGCACTAGATATTCGTCGTCCCCAACAGGGGTGACTGAGAGTTGAAATTCCTGGCTCACGGATTTAGCGCCCTCCCGCCTTAATTCTGAATTTGCCTGCGTTTTTGTGGCTAGCAATAGCACTGGGCAACATATTTTTTACTCTTTTAATCAAAGTTTCTGAATGCGCTTCCCCCGATCGGGCGATCGCTGGCGTCATATATATTTGTTCAAACACTTTGAGGATATAAAAGTTGTACTTTAATAACAGTTTATTAGTTTTGATTGCCCTGTGGCTCGGTGAAAGCCGAATTTTCTCCAATCTTGCTATCTTTAACATTTTGCACCTCTACCGCAGACCCCTTTAGATTCGTCGTGAACTTGAGTTTCTCATTGCTGAGTAAAGTTAAATTGGAGGCACTTTACCAGGCGGATCTCTAGTTCTTATTAAAATTACTTCAGCTCTGGCCAACCGGTTTCAGGGCAATATCGCAGGGAAAGTTGAGTATTTTATTTTTTTTGGCGATCGGTCGATCGGTCTTTACGGCTTATCCTGTACCACCAACCCCCCATGTGTAATCTTGATTGTGTGTCAATTAATTAATTGGTCAGCCCTGGGTTCTCATCCGTAAGCCCTCCGCCCTCATCCTTAAGACCTCAGTGGCGATCGGTAATCGATAGTTGACCATCGATAATTGCTCATAATTTATTGCTAATTTACCGCTTTTATGATATAGAAAACTTTTAATTTAACTCTCTTAATCTAGTTAAAGTTAAACAGCAAAAATAAACGTAAGCAGCCAAGAACTCTCAACAATACAACGGCAATCAAATTATTCCGGTACTCTCAAGCAACCATCATTTTTGGCATCTAGAGGATTACACCTCATCAGGCCGGTTTCTCCGATAATTATTGGATTTGGTAGCCAATCCTTTACAAAGCAACTGGGTTTTGCAGGGTCGCCGTGGGCTATTCCCGCTCAAAATGCCGATCGAGCTTGCAACGGTCACCAAAAACGGATTCTGTGCTTATACTATTTCTTGGCAAATTTTGCAATCCTTCGTCAGATAGATATATTTTGGTAAAACTCTTAGTATTGAGCCAAAAAAAAAATTTTTTCTCAGTTCGCGAGGTTTCCTCGAATCGAGAGAAAATTGTGCAACTAAAAATTAGAACAAATATTTGCCCGGGTGAATTATCTAAATTTCTAATTACTCATCGGGAACTAAAATTAGAAGCGTACAGTCGTTTAGTCAAGAGATTCAAATCCTAAGTCAGGGAAGGATTTGTCAAAGCTGGGAGTGTTAGAAAAATTCAATGCACTCAGCCGAGCTCGGAAAAAAAGCAAGGGTAAAATTTGGGGGATACAGGTTTTGGGCCGTTATTTACGAGTTGTCAGTTGCGAGTTTAAATTCAGCTAATTCACTGTAGAAATTACGTAGAAAATCTACAATCCGAAGTCCTTCGGCGCTGCTTACTGTAGAAATTACCGAGAACATCTTAAATGCTCGGAGCTTCGGCGCAGCAATTACAGTGTAGGTTGCGGACTAATTAAGTTGGGTTCGCAATGGCAGAATATAAAACTCGCAACAGAGCGAAAAAAACCTTGCGGTTTAAGTGGCATCTATAATAGTAAAGATCAGGAGACCAGCTCCTGTAGCAGGCGAAAGCATGAAGTTAAATTTTTTTCTTCTGCAGCCTCCTGTTTGCTGATAAATTGATTCTAAGAAGCTTACCTTTTTTTGGGAAATATCAACGATGGCAGAAGAAAACTTGTTAGAAGAAAGCCCGAGAAAACTTTTTCTGGCTCAAGATGAAACACAAAAGCCTGTCGGGGATTTAGGCAACAACAGCGCTACCCTTTCCGATGAGGAGTTAGCCAAGTTAATTCAGGAAGCGCTTGCCGAAAACACCGACGGCGTTAAGACCAAATTTCCGAATCAGTCTAACGGTGCATCCGACACAGGTGCTGCTGATAACAGCCCAATTGCGGAATTTAACGGCGACACAAATAATGATGACAGCGGCATCGATCGCCGTCGAACCGTCATCGGTACTGATAACGATGACGTAATTGTCGCCACGGGCGATAACGAGGAGACATACGGCAAACAAGGCAACGACCAAATCAAAGGAAACCGTGGCAAAAAAAATAAAATCTACGGTGGTAAAGGTGAAGATGATTGCGAAGGCGGCGATGACGACGATGAAATAAAGGGCGATCGGGGCAACGACAAGGTTAAGGGCGGCAAAGGCGACGACAAGGTTAAGGGCGGTAAAGATAACGACAGCCTTTTTGGCGGTACCGGCAACGACACCTGCGAAGGCGATGACGGCGATGACTGGGTGCACGGCAACGAAGGAAAGGATGAGGTTGACGGCGGCGCCGGCAACGATACCATCTACGGCGGTAAAGACGACGACGATTGCAAGGGCGGCGCAGGCAACGATAACGTCCGGGGCGATCGGGGCAACGATACCGTAAATGGCGGCGAAGGCAACGATACCGTTAACGGCGGCAAAGATAACGATACCGTGGGCGGCGATGCCGGCAGCGACGTTTGCAATGGCGACGACGGCGACGACAGCGTTAGCGGCGGCATCGGCGACGATACCGTGATGGGCGGTGGCGACAGCGACAACGTTAGTGGCGACGACGGCGACGACAGCGTTAGCGGCGGCATCGGCGACGATACCGTACTCGGCGGTGCTGGCAGTGACAACTGTGCAGGCGACGACGGCGACGACAGCGTTGGCGGCGGCATCGGCGACGACAGCGTGATGGGCGGCGCGGGCAACGACGTTTGCAGCGGCGACGACGGCGACGACAGCGTGATGGGTGGTGCCGGCGACGATACCGTGATGGGCGGTGCGGGCAAGGATACCCTCGTTACTGGCGACGGCAATGACATGGCAGACGGCGGCCAGGGCGACGACAGCGTTGTTGGCGGCGGCGATGGCGAAGATACGCTGATGGGCGGCGACGGCAACGATACGCTGATGGGCGGTACTGGCAACCATACCTGTGTCGGTGGCGCTGGAGATGACGTTTTTGTCATGGGTAAACCTACTACTCCCGGCCGTTCTTCAGTCATCACTGACTACGAAGATGGCAAGGACAAGTTTAAGCTGATTGGCGACTTGAACTTTAGCGACTTGACGTTTGTACAAGCCGGTGACGATACCGAAATTCGGGCCAATAACGTCGCGCTGGCGCGATTGTTGAAGGTCAAGGCAACGCAGCTCGATGCTAGCGACTTTTTGGGAGTTAATGGTCAAACTCAAACTCCAACTCAAACTCCAACTCAAACTCCAACTTCCAACCCGATTTTTAACCCTCCGAAAGCGGGAGCTAATAAGAACCTGACTGCTGGTTCCAGCGGCGGCGAGCAAACTATTACTCCTGAGTTGTTGAGTTTTGTCGATGCCCAGCAAGGTTCTAGCAACATAGTCTTCAAGCTAACCGAGCTGCCCGATGCTACGACCGGCCAACTATTCTTTAAGGGAGTCGCCGTAACACAAGTCGGTTTTACCTTCACTCAAGCAGACATTAACGCAGGCTTGTTAAGTTTCAAAGCGAAACCAGGTTTTATCGGTCCGGCTGGTTTTGGTTTTGAAGTTAGCAACGGCAAAAACGCTCTCATCGGTCAGCGTTTTAGCTTGACAATCGAGCAAAATCTCTTTAAGTTTGGTGGCACTACAGCACCTCAAGTTATTGTCGGTTCTGCGACGCTGGACAACGACATCGAAGGCAGCGATGGTGACGATGACATTACAGCCGGCAAAGGCAAAGACAAAATCATCGGCGGCCCAGGCAAGGACAAAATTAAAGGCGGCGATGGCGATAACGATATCGACGGTGGCGATGACGATGACGAGATCGAAGTCGGTAAAGGCAAAAACAAACTAAAAGGAGGCTTGGGCAACGACAAAATTAAAGGCGGCGATGATGATGACTCGATCGAAGGCGGCCTAGGAATCAATACTCTCATTGGGGGTGCTGGAAAGGATCGCTTTATTTACCGTACTTCCCGCCAAGAGACTCAAACAGTTGCAGAAGCTGACTTGATTACTGACTTTAATGTCACTGACGATATTTTAGAGCTTTCTACGGCAGCTTTTGCTAATCTCACCGTTTCTAGCTTGACCCGACTGGATATTACTGCTACTACTGCTGTTGGGTCGATCGGCAGCGCTAATTTGCTCGACTTCACTGCGGATATTACTGTTAACAGCATCGCGACTTTGCAAGCGCGGTTTGTAGCTTTGGGTGGCAACCTAGACGCACCTACTTTCTGTCAGTTTACAGATGCCACTACGGGCCGTTCTGTACTGGTATTTTCTGTTGGGGCGCGCTTTGAAATTCTGACCAGTTTCTCGGCCAGCATTCGCCTGCAAGTCAGTAACTTTGTCTTCACCGGCCCCCCACTAAATATTCCTGTCGGCACTGCTGGCCCTGACAATGTGGATTTCACCACTTCTCCGGCCCCAGTTAATTACGATGGTTTAGCAGGCGATGACAAGATTGTCGGCAGCAATTTTAACGATAGCCTCAAGGGCGGCGACGGCAACGATACCATCACCGGCGGCCTCGGTTTGGATGTCATAAGCGGTGGCAGTGGTGCGGATCTGTTTGTTTACAGGACAACTAAAGAAGGCGGCGATAAAATTGCTGACTTTAAGTCTGGAACTGACAAATTCGAGTTTAGCGCGAGCGCTTTCGGGAATTTGACGACGACTAACTTTGACGCTGTAAGTGGTTCCAATCCGGACATTACTGGCAAAGAGTTAGTGATTTTCACAGGCGGAACTTATGCCTCTTTGGAAGCTGCACAAGCTAAGGCCCTGGGCAATTCTACAACTGCTGGTTTCTTCGCATTTACTAATGCCTCGAACGAAACAGTGTTGTATTTTGACGCCAACGGTACCGTAGCGGGTGGTTCTACCTTGATTGCGAATCTGGGTACGGCTGCTAGCAATCTGGGAACGGCGGACTTTGTATTTACAGGTACGATCGCACCTTCTGCCAATGGTACTACTACCAACTCAGG
>NZ_JAUBPU010000005.1:54890-175310 GCF_036700885.1 Microcoleus sp. S13_B4 | reverse complement strand
CTGACATCTTCAGCGGCGGTTCTGGTGCAGATGTGATCACTGGCGGTGCTGGTGCGGATCTGTTTGTTTACAAAGCAACAGGCGAAGGCGGTGATACGATTACTGACTTTACCTCTGGAAGTGATAAATTCCAGTTTACCGCGAGCGCTTTCGGCAATTTGACGACGACTAACTTTGACGGTGTGAGCGGTTCAACTCCGGACATTACTGGCAAAGAGTTAGTGATTTTCACAGGCGGAACTTATGCCACTGTGGAAGCTGCACAAGCTAAAGCCCTGGGTAATTCTACAACTGCTGGTTTCTTCGCATTTACGAATGCCTCGAACGAGACTGTGTTGTATTTTGACTCGAACGGTACTGTAGCGGGTGGTTCGACGCTGATTGCGAATCTGGGTACTGCTGCGAGCAATCTGGGAACGGCGGACTTTGTATTTACAGGTACGATCGCACCTTCTGCCAATGGTACTACTACCAACTCAGGCAGCGTTGCCGATTTAACTGCTGCTGGGAACACTTTCCCCGTCGCCTTTAACAATTTCGGTTCAGGTGCTGGCGGTTACAACTTCACCACTCCTGTCTTGTTTACCGGAGATGCGACTGCTAACAGCGTCACTGGTACTGAGTTTGCTGACATCTTCAGCGGCGGTTCTGGTGCCGACATTTTCGACGGCGGTTTGGGTAACGACAGCATTTCCGGCGACGATGGTAATGACAGCCTCTTCGGCGGTGGCGGTAGCGATACTCTCAACGGCGGCATCGGTAATGACACTTTAATCGGTGGTGGGGGAACCAATGTTCTCAACGGCGGTGCTGGTTTGGATGTGTTTGTGTTCAGCGGAACTACTGCTGGCGGCGGAGATGTAATTACCAATTACAGCATTACTGATGATGTAATTAACCTCGACAAAACTGGTTTTGCAGCCTTTACAACCGGATCTGGGCCTTTGGGTTCGAGTTTCTACGCTTACAGCAGCACAGTGTCTGATGTAACTGTGTTTGAAGCAACTTTAACTGGGCCGTCCATCATGGCTATCTACGACGGTTTGTCTGCGTCTACTAAGCTGTATTACGATAGCAACGGTTCTACGGTTGGTGGTAACAGTTTGTTTGCCACTGTCGATGTCAATTTGGGACCGACCGGTAATACTGAATTGTTCTTGTTCTAAACGGCAAGAATCCTAATCGGGATATCGGCGGTACGGTTAGGGACACGGCAAGCCGTGTTCCTACAATAAACAGGTAAGGACACAGCAATGCTGTGTCCTTTTTTGTGTAGCTGTGTCCTTTTTTTGGTAATTGTTAAACAATAAAACACTGATATTCGGGTAGGGTAAGGATAAAGACAGGGCACTGCCGTTTCCCTACAGAAGGATATGCGGGTACAGTTGTAGCGGGCGATCGACTCTTCAACCCGCGCAGGCGGGTTTTGTCTGTATAGAAGCGGTTTTAACCGCCCGGTCTTCTGCCACCATTTGCTTACTTTGCTTCTAGTCGCTGCCGCCATTTGCTGCTAATAACATCAATCACCGTGACTACTACTAACAGCACTAACATCATTGTTGTTGCCTTATTGTATTCAAAAGACCTGATATAATTGACCAATTCAAAGCCAATTCCGCCAGCGCCGACTACTCCCAAAACCGAAGCCGCCCGGATGTTATACTCAAACATCCACAGCGTATAACCCAATCCTAGGGGTAATACTTGCGGAAAAATGCCGTATTGTGCAACTTGCAGCCAAGATGCACCTGCCACTTGCAAGGATTCGATCGATCGCGCTTCTACAGATTCGATCGCCTCCTGATAAAATTTAGCAAGATAGCCGATCGTATAAATTGCCAGGGCCAAAGTACCCGCCGGCGCGCCCAAACCAGTAGCCGCTACGAACAGCAACCCCAGCACAATTGAAGGAACAGAACGCACCGCATTTTGCAATAAATTAGCCAGCCATTGCAGCCACGTTGGTGCTATGTTGTGGGCGCTGCAAATAGCAACTGGCACGGAAATAACTGCCCCAATTGTGGTTCCCCAAAGTGACATTTGAACTGTTTCGATTAAAGCCTTAATTGCTACGTCTATAATTTCGAGGTTCGGCGGCCACAAGCGCGAAATAAAATCAATCATGTAAGGCCAACTGCTGGCTAGGGTTGCTGCATCAATTTCTAGTCCCCGCAGCGCCCAACCGTAAATTACAATTAACCCTGCTGCAATACCAAGGTTCTTGATCCAGCCATAATTTTTTGAGAAATTACTTGATTTTTGTTCGCTCATTTGCGTGTGTTTTGAGATTTATGTACAGCTATTTTTTTGTTTTGTGAAGGGGCTTTTTTTTAATGAACCGCCGAGGGCGCAGAGGGCACAGAGGAAGAGTGGAGAAGAGAGGAGTTCACACTGCTATTTTGGGATGTGTTAATTTACTAAATTTGTCGGAGAGGTTGTGGCATTTGCCATCATAGACTATCTGACCGGCATCAAGGACGATCGCCCTTTCTGGATAAGTGGTGGCCATTCCCAAGTCGTGCAATACTACAACTATTGTCATTCGTTGTTCTCGGTGCAGTTGAGCGAGGATTTCCATTACTTGTTGGGCTGCAATGACATCTAATCCGCTGGTAGGTTCGTCAGCTAGTAAAATCTGTGGAGATTGAATTAAGGCGCGGGCGATGGCGACTTTTTGCTGCTGTCCGCCGCTGAGTTGTCCGGTTTTTTGATATGCTAGGTCTTTAAGTCCGAAGTTTGCTAGTAAGTCAAAAGCTCGATCGCGCTTTTGCTTCGGAAAACCCCACAGTGTCTCCCAAGTATTTAAACTTCCCAAGCAACCACACAGCACATTGTCGATCGTCGGAGACTGTTTTACCAATCCGCCACCTTGAAAAATCAAGCCGATATCGCGCCGAATTCGCCTCAGCGTGCGCGGAGTTATGACTGTATCGTTAATCCTAATTTCTCCGGTTTGGACGGGAACTAACCCGACAAAAGAACGCAACAGCGTGGATTTTCCCGCACCGTTCAAACCTAGCAGCGCCACAAATTCGCCTTGTTTAATTTGGCAATTAATCCCGTTCAAAATCGGGCGATTTAGCGATGGTGAATAAGCTGTTTCTAATTTGGTGCATTCGATAGTCATGGCGGATATTTATTAACAAATTTTGTAATTAATTTAATGCACCAACGGTAGGGACACGGCGCCGTGCCCATAGGTGTCAAATTAAGACTAAAACCTTTGAGAAATCTCGTTTTTACCGCAGTCTAGATCCCCCTAAATCCCCCTTAAGAAGGGGGACTTTGAGTCAGTTCTTGTCCCCCCCTTCTTAAGGGGGGCTAGGGGGGATCTAGATTTAATAGTCAAACAGCAGTCTCTGACTGGGTTTGATGTTAAGTTGACACCAATGGGCATTGCCGTGTCCCTAGGAATTTTAGGTGCTACTTTTCAGAATTAGTATTAGATTACGGCTCTAATTTGGCGCGCTGCAAAGCTTGACGCAACGTTGCTAAATGGCGCGTATGATCGACTTTTACCAAGCGCTGGGAATTGTACAAACTGCGGAACAATTGATTGTTTGCAGGTTCGTTCATTTTCATGAAGGCATTAATAACCTTTTCTCGCATAGGTGCAGGAATGCGATCGTCAATCACAATTCCGTGGGCGGGAACTCCGGAAACTTGTTGCAGCACTCGCAACTGCTTGCCTTCTGCTGCTGTGATCCAAGGCGGTAGCAAAGCGTATTCCGAGACGGCTGCGACTTCTGCTTGACCTTTTAACACTGCTTGCAAAGCGCTGCTGTAACCGTCGCCGTAGGTGACATTTCCGAAGAAACTTTCCAGTCTATCCGGCCCTGAAACTAATCCTTGACCTACCAATTCCCCGACTGGGAAAATAAAGCCAGAACCGGAAGTTCGAGAGGTAAAAGCCATTTTTTTACCTTTCAATTGTTCGAGAGTTTGCTTTGGCGAACCTTTCGGACGCAAAGGACTGTCTTGGCGCACTACAAACACTGAATCATAGGTATTTCCGCCGGAATAATCGCTGCGAACTTCTGCTAAATACATCTGCGCTTTAGCTAATTGTTCTGCTTTTAATGCCGCGCGGCCTGCTACGAATGCCACATCTGCTCTGTCCGCTCTCAAAGCTTCTACAGCGGCGGTTTCGTCGCCGATGACTGCTTCTACGGGCATTCCGATTTCTTTGGAAAGTATTTGCCCTACTTGAGTGGCTTTGTTTTGCAAATCTGTAGCATCTCTGCGATTAGCAAAGACGATTCTAATGCGATTTATAGGAGCTTGTGCTCTCAAATCTCGATCGCCCTTCGGGGTTGTCTGGGCGATCGCCCGCTGTCCCAGTCCAACTGCATTCGCCGTCAAACCCCCTAGCAGCAACAATCCTGCGCTAGCACCTGCTAGCACTTTTAACTTTGTATTCATTAATCGCTCTCCTATGGCAGTACAAACGCAACTTTACCTTTTGACAGTAAATTGCAATAATTGTGAGTTTAGTGTAAAGCTTTTTGAACAATTAATCGCAACAGCTAATGATAAAAATTTTTAATAAGTCTATAATCAAAACTTATAATTTCACGGTAGGAGTGAAGCGGGCAATGCCCACCCTACAAATAGAGTCCTCGATCGCCCAAATCTAAAATCTATGAGTGCCCACTTCTCTGCTGAAAATCCCTTGTCAGTCAGTTTTGTCGATGTGGAGGCGGCGGCAAAGCACTTGCAGGGCAAAGCTTTCAAGACGCCAGTGCTGACTTCGGAAACTTTCAACAAACGCACAAATTCTCAGGTATTTTTCAAGTGCGAGAACTTTCAGCGCACAGGTTCGTTTAAATTTCGGGGTGCTTGCAATGCTTTAATGCAGCTATCGGAAGCCGAAAAACAGCGGGGAGTGTTGACTTTTTCTTCGGGAAATCACGCGCAGGCGATCGCCCTTGCCGCACGGTTGCTAGAAATTCCTGCTACTGTCGTGATGCCGGCAGACGCGCCCAAAGTCAAGCAAGAGGCGACTCGCGGCTACGGTGCAGAGATTATTTTGTACGATCGCACTCAAGTTGCGCGGGAAGAGCTCACCGCCAGAATAGCCGAGGAGCAACACTTGACAATAATTCCTCCTTACGATCATGGGCGAGTGATTGCGGGACAAGGTACGGCGGCGCTGGAATTAATCGCAGAAGTTGGGGAGTTGGATTTGCTGCTGGTTTGCTGCGGCGGCGGGGGTTTGCTGTCGGGATGCGCGATCGCGGCAAAAACTTTGTCTCCGCAGTGTAAAGTAATCGGGGTAGAACCCGAGCAAGCAGACGATGCGACGCGATCGTTCCGCACGAAAACGCTGCAAACTGTCACTAACCCAGATACGATTGCTGATGGTGCGCGCACGCCATCTTTGGGGAAATTAACATTTCCTTTGGTGCTGCATTATGTGGACGATATGGCAACAGTTTCCGAAGACGCAATTCGCCAGACAATGTTTTTTATGTGGGAACGCATGAAGATAGTTGTGGAACCGACGGGAGTGTTAGCAGCGGCCGCTTTGTTCTCAGGTGTTGTGCAGGCGGAAAATGCGAGGATTGGCGTGATTGTCAGCGGCGGGAATGTGGATTTGAGGGAAGTCAATAGATTTTAGATTTTAGATTTTAGATTGAATAATTTATGTAGCAGATTCTCTGATAAAATGCTTGCAGAGCAAACTTTGATAACACAGCACAATGTCTTCAGAAACAAACTCAGCGGCTCAATCTACAACTGGTGCAGATGCGATCGATGTTGCGATCGCCTCTGGAATCGACTTTGACGGTACTCCGATTCCGCAAGCAAAATTAGACCTCTACCAGCAAGTAATGGGATTAGAATCCGGCAGACAGCGCAGTGGCGTGTCAAATACAATGCGATCGCGCATTGTCCGAATCGGTGTCAAACATCTGCCTCAAAACGAACTCGATAAAATGCTCGTTGCTGCTGACTTCGCACCGCTGAAAGATAAAGAAGTTGCGTTTTATTACGGCGGAAAGTAAAAATTATCTACCCTTTTAGACAGATGAACAGTCATCCCCAAATCGGTCAAACTTGGGACAAATCCTAGCAGAGGGTCAGTGTATGAATACTAACGGTAGTACAGTCATCAGCAACCTCGAGTATGATTTGTTAACAGTTTTGCAAAACAAGTCTGAAGCTTTGAAAGCCTACGACACTTACATGAAAGATGCTCAGGAAATGGGTTCTCAGCCTTGTGCTGAGCTGTTTCAAAAATTGCAGCAAGCTGACATGGAGCACGCGCAGGAAATTCGGCAGCACCTTCAACAGGTAATGCAGCAAGGCAAGATGTAAAGTTGGTGCAACTCGCTGTGCAAGTTATGAGTTATGAGTTAAGTAGCAGCTATGAGTTAAAGAGTTTTGGATTCACAACTCATCTTCAATTCCTTAAACTCTTTCTCTACCGAGCGATGGAAACATCAATCTGACCGCTCAACCAATGTCGCTTACAACTCTTAATTCATAACTAGCAACTCGTGACACCACTTTTTGAAACTTCAGCTACGGGTAGGGACTTAAGCTTTGCTTAAGTCCTTACCTATCTAGCCGTACAAATTATAAAATCTCCGGTTTCAAAGCTCGTTCCATCAGCGATAAAACAGCTTGTTCAGGAGTAATTTCACTATTTAATAAGCGATAAACTTGACGAGAAACAGGCACTTCAATGCCGCGTTGATTAGCCAAATGAATCAAAACATTAGTAGTATTGACCCCCTCAGCCGTGCTCTGCAATTCCTCCAAAATTTGCTCTAATGATTTGCCTTTAGCTAATCCGAAACCAACCCGATAATTACGGGATAAAGGACTGTTGCAAGTAGCGAGTAAATCTCCCAAACCAGACAAACCGTAAAAAGTTTCTGCGCGAGCTCCCAAACGAACTCCCACCCGAATCATTTCCGGCAAAGCGCGAGTCAGCAAAGCAGATTTAGCATTAGTTCCTAATTGTAAACCGTCGCAAACTCCAGCGGCGATCGCAAATACATTTTTCAAAGTTCCACCTAACTCAGTTCCCAGCGGGTCTTGATTCACATAAACCCGAAAAATATCAGAACTGTAAATATTTTGCACTTGCTTGGCCGCTGCTAAATCCGAACTCGCCGCTACCGTTGCAGCCGGCAAGCCCTGCTGAACTTCTTCCGAAAGATTAGGGCCCGAAAGTACCACAATTGAATTGTTAGGAAAAGCATTTTGCCAAATTTGAGACGGAGTGCGCGTACTCGCGGGGTCTAAACCTTTGGTGACAGTAACTATAATTGTACTGGGACTTAACTCTAAAGCCAAAAGTCGATCGACTGTTGCGCCCACCCCTTTCATCGAAACTGCCGAAACAACAACATCCGCACCTGTTATAACTGATTCTAAATTAACAGAACTGCTGCGCGACCACAAATTAACTCGATCGCCTTTTTTGCCTCCCAGATTTGCCAGTGCCGAACCCCAAGCACCTCCGCCTAATATTGTCAAGTTTGGCATAGAATTTAGTTTAATGAATTTAACCGCAGATGCACGCAAATTAACGCAGATAAATCATAGCAATTAATCTGCGTTAATCCGCGTACATCTGCTGTTAACAAATCCTCACCCTACAAACGCGGACGCAATCCATAATGACGGTAACGCCAATAATCGCGCAAAATGCGATCGTGATCGAAACATAATTGATGGGGAATCTGCCAAGATTCAAAAATTTGTAAATTTTTAGCATCATCGGCGGCTTGAGGTTCGCCGATGGCGGAAGCCAAAAATACAATACTGATAGTGTGTTCGCGGGCGTCGCGATTTGGGTCGGAATAAACGTAAAATTGCTCAATTAATTCTACATTCAAGCTTGTTTCTTCTAAAGCTTCGCGTTTTGCCGCCGTTTCTACCGCTTCCCCGTAATCGACAAAACCGCCGGGAATTGCCCAGCCGTAGGGAATATTGCGGCGTTCGATGAGTATGATCGGCCGATGGGGGCGATCGGCTAATTCGATGATAATATCAACTGTAGGAGCGGGATTTCGATAAGTCATACCATTTTAGATTAAAGAATTGAAGAATTTAGCATCGTTGCAGTTTAACTGTGGAACGGGCCCCCGAGCCGGTTGCAGTTTAGCTGCAAAATGTGCGATCGACCTCACCTACAGTTCTACAATATACTTGCATATAATGTACGGATTGCGATCGCAGACAAAAAAGAGAGATTGAAAGTATGCCTAAGTGGCTGGGAAAAGTTTTAGGTATTGGTGCGGGTACAATCCTCCTCCTCGGTGCTAGTGGATACTGGTACGTTTTTATTGCCGGAGCACCTCAATTAGACCCTCCGAAAGTAGTGGCTGATGCTGACTTAAATTTTCAACTCAAAACATATCAAAGTGCAGCGATGAATTCAGAACGCACCTACGGCTTAATTTTGCCGCCTGGGTACGCAAACAATCCCAAACAGCGCTATCCAGTGATTTTTTTGCTGCACGGCGGGCACGGAGACGCGCGCGCTTATCAGGACAAAGCTGCTGTTACTTCTGTGCTTCACGATTTATATAAAAGCAAAAGATTGCCGCCATCAATTGTAATTACTCCTGACGGGAACGACAAGCGGGGTACGAGTCCTTTGTGGGACCCGCAGTATTTTGACGGGCCGAACGGTAAGGTTGGAAGCGCGATCGGCTCCGAGTTAGTCGCAATCGTAAAATCGCGCTACAGAACGCTGGAAGACCCCAAATTCTGGGCAATGGGAGGACAATCTTCAGGGGGGTGGGGAGCTTTTAATATCGGTTTGCGCTACTTGAATAATTTTAATATTCTGTTCAGCCACAGCGGTTATTTTACAGATCAAAGTGGCAACGCTAACAGTCCTAAATATTTAGTGGAAAAACTTCCTGTTAAAGATAAACAGCAGTTGCGTGCTTATTTGGATGCGGGGGAAGAAGACGAAAAATTTCTGGCTTCAACTCAACAGTTTCACGAGCAATTAAACAGTTTGAGTATTGCTAACGAGTTTAACAAATTTCCGGGAGGACACGGGATTGTCGGCCCCGATGTCGGTTGGAATTATTGGCACAAGCATTTAGCCGATTCTTTGAGTTATGTTGGAAAACAGTTTAAAATATCACTGGCAACACAGAAAAATTAGAAAGGTCAACAGTGTTACCCCAAAAAACTAGGATTGGACTCTGGACTGCATCATTTTTAACCGGATTGGTAGGAGTTATTAACCTGCTGTCTTCTGTAACTCCCAGTTTACCCGATCGCCGAAATTGGTTGGAACCGTTTTTTCCTTTTCCGGTGCGTGCGGGCGGGCATTTTTTTGCAGCAGTTATCGGATTTATGCTGCTAACTCTGGCAACTAATTTGTTGCGGCGCAAGCGGATTGCTTGGTTGGTGACGGTGGGATTGTTAATCGTTTCTATTGTAATTCATTTAGTCAAGGGGTTGGATGTTGAAGAAAGTTTGCTTTCTGCGGTGCTGCTGTTTCAGTTGTTAATGATGCGGAAGACATTTACTGCTAAATCCGATCGCCCTTCAATTGCTCAAGGAATCCGGGTTTTGCTAGGGGCTTTGCTGTTTACGCTGGCTTACGGGACGGCAGGTTTTTACATTCTGGACGGGCGTTTTGAAGTTAACGAACGAGCGGTTAACTTCGATTGGGACGATGCTATATTCCAGACTTTTGCAATGTTTTTTACGGCGGACAATGCCGGGTTGGTTCCGAAAACTCGGTTTGCGAACTTTTTTGCGGATTCGATTTATGCTGTAGGTACGGTAACGCTTAGTTACGCACTTTTGATGCTGCTGCGGCCGGTGCTGCTGCGAAATTCGGCAAGTATTTCGGAACGGAATAAAGCTCAAGAAGTTGTAGCAAAATACGGGCGGACAACCCTAGGGAGACTGGCGTTGCTTCCGGATAAATCTTATTATTTTAGTCCTTCTGGAAAAAGTACGATCGCCTATGTGCCGAAAGGTAGAGGTGCGATTGCTTTGGGAGACCCCATCGGGCCTGCAGAAGACCGTAAAGAAGCAATTCTAGGGTTTCAAGAATTTTGCGATCGCAATGATTGGTATCCAGCATTTTATCAAACTTTGCCCGACGAGCTAGAAATGTATTCTACTCTCGGTTTTCGAGTGGTGCAAATTGGCGAAGAAGCTATTGTTAATCTCAAAAATTTTACTCTCAAAGGCAAGAGCAATCAAAACTTGAGAACTGCTATCAACAGACTTACAAAAGCAGGTTATCAAATCGAATTTTACGAACCTCCTTTAAGTTCCGAATTGATGCGGCAAATGAAACTCGTGAGCGATGAGTGGCTGCAAATGGTTCAGGGTGCGGAAAAAAAGTTTTCGGTGGGTTGGTTTGACGAGGCATATTTGCGGGAAACTCGCGCCGTAGCGATCCACACTCCAGACGGTAGAATTAGTGCTTTTGCTAATATGATATCGGCGGCAAATCAAGTGGTGGGAGTGGATTTAATGCGACGCCGGACTGAGGTGGAAAATGGCACGATGGAGTGTTTGTTTGCTTCGATGTTGCAGCATTGTCAAGAATTGGGATATGAAGAATTTGATTTGGGTTTGTCGGCATTGGCGGGAGTTGGAGAAGCTGAGAAAGGCGGGCGGTTGGAAAAGGTTTTAATTTATCTTTCGGCTCACTTGAGCAAGTTTTATAATTTTAAGGGACTGCACAGTTTTAAAGATAAGTTTGGGCCGCAGTGGGAACCGCGTTATTTTGTATATCCGAGTTTGGGGAGTTTGCCGGATGTTGTGGTTGCTTTGATTCGGGCCGATTCGGGCGATCGACTTTTGGATTATTTGCGCCCGGGAGGGTAGAAAAGTTTGGCAACGAATTCACTTTCTTCGGATGTAACGGATGGATCAACTTCCCGGCTCTTCCTGGGAACAGATACCCAGAGGGAAGAGCCTCTTTTGGGAATCGGAGGAGGCAGAGCCGGGGAACGACCAACATTCATGCTAAACCGCGAATTAGTACGCGCTGCTTTTGCAAAACCTCTGAGTACAGCTTTTCCAACTCAGTAATATTCTGACTGAGAGTGTATCGCTCCATAGCCCGTTGGCGTGCTTTTTGACCAAGGAGCATTCCCAACTCAGGATGATCGCAAAACAGTGGCAGCAAGGTTTGTAACTGACTCCGTACCCGCTGAGTGTTCAAAACTATCCCCGCGCCTTCCTCCAATGCCTCGCCGTCAGCACCAGCATCGGTTGCTAAACAAGCTAAACCGCAGGCCATCGCTTCTAGCAGCGACAGCGACAGTCCCTCCACCAAAGAAGGCAAAATAAATACGTCTGCACCCCGCAGAATTTCGATCCGGCGTTCCTCCTCGGCAACAAATCCGAGCCACACAATGCCATCATCTTCGCCGTAAAACAGTTGCAGCGAGGTGGCTAGGGGCCCGTCACCTACGATCGCCAACACGTTGCCCCGGCCAAAATTGCACTGTTTCCAGGCCTTGAGCAGGGCCTCGACATTTTTCTCCTGGGCAATGCGGCCTTGGTAAACAAAAATTCGATCTGCCTTTAATTCCGACTTCAACCCCGAAGGCCCTGGAGAATATTTAATAGCATCCACGCCGTTGGGAATCACAGCCACTCGTTCCTGTGGCACTCCCAACTTGACCAATATATCCCGCTGAATCTGAGAAAAAACGATCGTTGAGTCGTAGTTAGCCAAAAACGGAGCGTAAAGTTGATACATCAGGTGTTGGGTTCCCGATGTCAAATTCCGCAATTTGCGATCGAACGGCGGGTGAAAAGTCGCCACCAGAGGCAAATTCAATTCTTGGCAAATTTCCGGTAGCAGAAAGTCTAGAGGCGAAAGCGTCAGGGAAGCGTGAACAACATCGGGTTTGAGCCGCCGCAGAGATTTCATCAGCACTGTGCGGGACTTGAGAGTGGGAATCGTATAAATTTGCGATTTGTAGTGACAGGGTAAAGAGACTTCGTTGCAACTCGCGGGCGAGAGCGAATTGGTATATGAGGTTTGAGCAATTCCCTTTCCCCATAAACCATTTGCCATGCTCCACGCCGTATTGTCCCTGTCCAGCGGGCCAGCTTCTTGGGCAAAGTGCAGGAAACTGACCTGGTATCCCCGGTCTAATAGTGCGTTGGTGACTTCCCTGGAGTAAGTGACGTTACCGCAAAAAGGTGATTTTTTTCCTAGCCAAGCGATGTGCATTCCAGTAAATCAGAGTTTGTTATTTTATGGGAGTCGATCGACTTTGCTATTACTGCTACGGAAAATATACCAGGTTAAGACACCCCCAGCCATCGCTAATCCTGCTAAACCCAAAAATACTGTCGGCAAACCCAGAAATGTTTCCGCTACCCCGGCCAAAGCCAACGGTAAACTCAAAGCGATATTAGTGGCATTGTTTTGCAGCCCGAAGACTTTTCCCCGCATTTCTTCTGGAGTTTCTGCTTGAATTGTAGTCTGCATCGGCACTCCCACCAATGAGGCAAATAAACCCAACAGGGTAATGAACAGCACCGATAGCCACAAATGGTGTGTAAATGCAGAAAGGCCCATCAAAGCAAGTGCCATGCCGATTGATCCGATTAAACTCAGTTGGGAGTGAGAAAATTTATGACCGAGATAGCCGACTGTCGCCGCCCCACCAGCCATGCCAACGCCCACCGCCGCCAGCAAAAAGCCAAATTGTGATGCTTTCATACCGGGAAGGATTTCTGCCAGGCGCACCGCTAGAACTGCCAAGGCTGCAAAAATGGAAAAGAGAATAATTAGTTGAATTAAAGCATTGCGGACTTTCGGTTGATCGTTGATGTAACGCAGGCCATCTCGCAAATCTGCTAGGGGGTGTGGCGCTTCGTGTTCGGCATCGTTTTTTTCGCCTGTTTTCATCGACAGCAACAGCACTCCGGCGAAGGCGTAACTTCCGCCTACTACTAATTCTTTGCCGATTCCCAGTCCGCCACCGAGGTTGGAAAATAGGGTGTCCGCTAAAGCTAGTAAGGGTTCTCCGACTGCAAAGCCAATAATCACCGACCCCATCATGGTTGTGGTGTAGAGGGAGTTTGCCGATAGCAGGTGGCGACGTTCCACAATTAGGGGAATCACTGACTGTTCTGCTGGGGCGAAAAATTGAGTTAGGGTCGAGACTAGGAAGGTTACTAGCAGCAGCAAGCAGAATCCGAGCGGCAGTTGACCGAGTTCCCACCCGTCAGAGAGCCACAGCAGTACGGGCAATGTTAAAACAAAGCCTCCCCGCAGGAGGTTTGTGGCTACGAGCACTGCTTTTTTCGACCAGCGATCGACATACACGCCTGCGGCGGCCCCGAACAGCACTGCGGGAATGGTAAAGGCGATCATGATTGCCGATACCCACCTGCTTATGGTTTGATCTGGCGCTTGAAAGCGGCTGGCCACGAGGGCGATCGTCAGTACGAGATAAACTTTATCTGCTAGTTGGGAGAAAACTTGCCCGCTCCACAATGCTAGAAAATTTGGGTTTTTGAGCACTGGCAGAAATCCCGTTTCTTTTTCGGGAATTTCGGCTACTGCTTCGGATATCTCTGCTGTTGGCACCGGGGGAATTGCTTCGGGTTGTGGGCTTTTGCCGTTGCTTGACTCTGTTTCTGGAGTTGTGGGGTATTTATCCATTTCTGGGTCTGGGACGTTGCTCCATTGTCGATCGCCCAAGGCGGGTTCCGAGCGAAAATCTGGAAAATTTTCTCGTTCTTCCATTTTGTGGTGGGTAACAGCTAAAACAGATATTGTCAAATCAGAATCAGACAGTCGCATCATAGGATTTAGGGTGGATGGTCTGGGATGGTGGAGGTTGGGGGGATGTGAATTTCAAATTGAGGTGTTAACCCCTAAGTTTATTAATAATCTCGTAACTTTATCTCTATCTATTATCTGATGTCCCAACAACCTTGAGAATTTACCTGAAATTGCCGCTAGGTTCGGCTATCCCCCAGCCTGGGGGTGGGGTGTACGATCCTTCCTTCACCTATTTAAGTCAACACTCAAAATTTAAAACTCAAAACTCTCTAAGTAGGTATCGATCGAGCTTCCCGATCTAATCGTGCAACCTAAATGATACTGGGCATATTGTCGCAAAATATTTTCTACTGATACCCAAGTTGTTTGATCGGCAATCCCCTCTCCTAATTCTGGACTAGCCAACTGTTGCAGCGCTGCTAATTCCTTAGCATTAATCTCGAAATTTGTCAAGTGTTTGCTGCTATCCATTTGGCGGGAACGGGAGGCGGATTTGTACAAGCTACCGATTTGTGAAGAGAGTTCTGCCTCTAAGTTAGCTAGCTCGGACAAGCTGAAGGTTCCCCCAGAGGGTATACTAAACCCGGTTTGCCAGTTCGGATCGGTGAAATTTGGGATCAGCGGGTGTCTGGTGGCGCAGCAGACTTGGACTTGGGGCGCGAGGCCGGCTAAGGCTAGCAGGTGAAAAATGCCGTGGCTGAGGTGGGCGACAAGCACGGCGGCGGATTGGATTTCTGTGCGATCGGACAAACGCTCCAAACGGCTCAAATGTTCGCCCAGCAACCAAAAGAGTTCTTCTTGGGGTTCGTCGGAAAGGGCGCTGGCGATCGCCAATTCGGCCAGATATTGCGCGGCGGAGAGTTTCCCGAGGTTGCGGCTCAAACCCGGATGGGATTGTACGGTGTCGGCTTGGGTAATTTTGTCGAGCGATCGGCCTTTGGCAATTAGCAATTCGTTGACAACAAATAATTCGCTTCTACCGCCGATGGTCGATCGTTGTTTCCGAACACCCGGTGCTACGGCTCGAATTAAGCCGAATTCCCGCGTCAAAATTGTCAGCACTCGATCGGATTCGCCGATGGGCGCACTCTTGAGATTGATTCCAGTTGCTTTGTAAGTTCTAATCATTTGTTAGTTGACTGTTGACTGTTGGCTGTTGACTGTTGGCTGTTGACTGTTGACTGTTGGCTGTTGGCTGTTAACCTTTAGCTTTTTGTTTTAGTGAGTTAAGATAGGCATTAAGTTTTGGTGAAAGTTCATTCAATAACGTATGCAATCCATCGCTCCGTTCTTGATTTAAAAGATTGCGAACACAGGCACTTTTTAACCAGTGTATTGTTTAGTTTAATGAACCTCTGGCAAATTTTACGAAACGCTGATTATTTTGATAACTATGGCGTCCATGTCCTTCAAAAATATTAGCACCAACACTATCTATCAGCCAATCTCGCGATTTGTTTATCCCTCGTATCCTTCGTAAACTCGTCCCATTCTTTAACAATAAACCATATTTTGTTTGAAAATTTTTCCGCTAATTGATAAACTTCTAGCCGTTAAAATTTCTCCATATTAACTCCTTTAAACCATTGACTATCAACAATTGATTAATGACCAATGAATACAAGTCAACAGTCAACAGTCAACAGTCAACAGTCAACAGTCAGCAGTCAACCGTCAACAGTCAACAGTTAACGATTGTCTAAATTATCTCGCTGGCGGAGTAATTCGGGGCCACGAGAAGTCCCCAAACGAGTTGCCCCAGCTACTATCAAATCTAGAGCTTGTTCGTGAGTACGAATTCCGCCCGCCGCTTTAATCCCAATCCGTCCCTTCGTAACTTCCTTCAGCAGCCGCACATCGTCAACTTTCGCCGGACCAAAAAAGCCAGTGTTGGTTTTGATATAAGCCACACCTGCTTCCATACAAATCTCAGCCGCTAATTGTTTTTCGGCATCGGAAAGGAGAGAACTTTCGATAATTGCTTTGATGGTGAGATTAGTTTCTTCGCAAATTTGGGCTAATTCCCGGTGAAATTCGTCGATTCTTCCAGCTTTCAACAATCCTAAGTTAACGGAGACATCTAACTCTACGGCTCCATTATCTGCTGCTTCTAGAGCTTCGTAAACTTTCACCGTTGAAGTCGAAGCACCGGTGGGAAAACCTATAACTGTACAGACTTTGGGACGTTTGCCGTGCAGCAGCTCAACTGCTTGTCTGACGTAGGCGGGATACACGCAAACTGTGACAAACCCAAATCTCTCTGCTTGTTGGCAACAGTTTTCTACTTGCTCTGGCGTAGCGGTGGGGTCGATCAGGCCGTAGTCGATCAAGGGGGCAATATCGATGTCTGCCTGGTTTGCAGCCATTGCTGTTTTTTCTCCGAAGTAACTACTTCCTTATTATGTAGCGAATTTACCAATCTTCCACCGAAAGCAGCCCGGGTACAACCCCTCTGAATTCATCCGTGAGGTCGCTTTCTCCAATTCTCCAATCGATTGACTTTACTCCGACCCCGACTGAGTACAAATACTCGATGTGCTGGTAAAAACTCTGGTGGGAAGTGGTTAACAAATTAATTTCAAAAAAACAATATTTTGGTATCTGCCTTAAGATACATTTTGGATCTTTCTTTAGGTATACTTTGTTAACAAGAGTTGCGGTAGAGCCTGCGTCAGCTACGCTATGGCAGAGCCTGGTAGCGTCTACTGTTTTTACTCTTAGTAGTGCTTTAAAAACATAAAAGCCAGTGCCAAGCATGAATCATTTAGAACTCGAACAAGAAATTGGGAAAATGGCTATAGCGATGATGAGTCGCAATAGTTTAATTGGTAAAGATTTGATTGCGGATCTCAGAGGGCGGCTGTCTGTTGACAGTTTAGCTGCTTTGATGATTGTCAGTATGGAGCGTTTGATTTGGTCTGACTGCGAGTCCGTGATCTGGAGTTTGAGTTATTTGATTCCTGCCGACGTGATGGAAGAAATTCGCCGGATTACTGCACTGGTTGTGTGCCAGCGGTTGATAGGCAAGGGTTTTGTGCTGGGGAAAGATTTTAGTATTGATGGAACAGGCCAGTTGATGTTGAGTGAGAATGCTAAAACAGCGGTTGTGGTTGCTTGAACTGGGCAAGCAGAAGTTGGAGCTATTAGCAGTATGAGATTTGCAGTTGGACTTTGGGCGCTCTAGCACTCTTTGTGTAACTGCAAACCTAATTTGGGATGCGGTAATAGTGGCGTCATTCAGGCTGATTTGAGATTCGCAGCAGCTTCAATAAGCGATGAGTGCGGTTAGCTAAAAGAGCTTTTTACCAGAGGAAAATAGTTAGTTTCGACCGCAAATTGTTGAGGTTGTTACTGGTCGTATGTACGGGCGATCGCCCTGTATCAAAAGTTTCGGATTTTTAGTGGAATT
The DNA here is from genome assembly GCF_036700885.1 of Microcoleus sp. S13_B4. NCBI lineage: Bacteria > Bacillati > Cyanobacteriota > Cyanophyceae > Oscillatoriales > Microcoleaceae > Microcoleus > Microcoleus sp. S13_B4. The sequence goes on along the minus strand of NZ_JAUBPU010000005.1, from coordinate 158,142 downwards.
ACAGTTTTACTCCAGGTATGGTTTCATGTAGAATCATCCTTAAGATAGATACGAAATATTATGAACTTAATTCAAAACTTGGAAGCGGCTTGGTACTACCACCTCGGTTCGCGTCACCTCGAAGCTAACGATGATCATGGTGCTCTGGCGAACTTTAACAGAGCTGTGAAGTTGCAATCAGATCATTATAAGGCTTGGTTCGGGCGAGGTATGGCTCTGGGGAAATTAGAACGGCACTTAGAGGCGCTGAAGAGTTTTGATGAGGCCTTGGCGGTAGAGCCGAATGCGAGCTTTGGCTGGCACAACCGGGCTATTGCTTTAGGAAAGTTGGGCCAGTGGTTGGAGGCTCTCAATAGTTTTGACCGGGCTCTGGAGTTCAGTCCGTGCGCGGCGAGTATTTGGCACAACCGGGGACTGACGCTGATCGATATGGGGCTTTACGAGAAGGCTGTTCTGAGTTTTGATCGCTCTTTAAATTTGTACCCGGAGGCTGCTTGGGCGTGGTACAACCGAGGTAATGCTTTGTTGGAACTCAAGCTTTACTATCAGGCGCTCAACAGTTTTGAGCGGGCGATCGAGTTTAACCCTGACGACGCGAAGGCTTGGTACAATCGCGGTATAGCTGCGAACTCTATGGGACTTTACAAACAAGCAGTGGCTAGTTTTAGCCGATCGATGGCTCTGAAACCGGGCAGAGCCGAAGCTGTGGGTGTACGGAGAGTAGCTTTGGAGAAATTAGTAGGTTTAAATCAGAGAAATGGCAAGTTTACTCCCACATCTGAGCGTCCCTTTGAAGATTATTTGATTTGGTACAACCGGGGTGTGGAATTGGCGCGAAAAGGCTGCTACTCTGAGGCGATTGCTTGCTACGAAACAGTTTTAGAAATAAATCCTGATTTTGCTAATGCTTTTTACAATAAAGCTTGCTGTTATGCACTACTGGGGTTTGCTGATTTGGCCCTTGACAATTTGCAGCGGGCTGTTGAGTTTAGCCCTAATTTATATCGAGAGCTAGCTTTAGCTGACTCGGATTTAAGCTGCATTTGGAAACAAGAACGTTTTGAAGCGCTGATCCAAGGTTGATGTTACGCAAAAAACAGCTCGCCAATGGGGCGAGCTGTTTTTTTTGGGCGGTGCAAATTCGATCGCCCTCAAGGGTATTTGTGCAATCTTTGCTATTGCACAAATACTCGGATTGAGGGCTTGACTGGCCTCTTGGCAACTACGATTACCCGGTAAATGCCGGACTCGGGGAGTTGAGCAAAAGTTTGACCTTCACCTTGATCTAGGAGTTGTCCCGACGGAGATTCGATCGCCAGATCTAGATTTTTTTTGCTAGCTGTCACCCTAATTGTCTGCCCCTGCTTGCCTTGAACCGTGATGGGCTGGATTTGGTAGCCCGACATTTTGAGTTTGATTGTGGCTTCTTTTTCCCTGAAGGCTATGGGAATTGCGCGATCGGGCCTATAAGTCCACTTGGCGTTAAAGTCGCGTCCGAGTACGAAGCTGCTGGTTTCACCTTTCGGGGTAACTCGCACACGGTAGATGCCGGACTCTGGCAACTGGCCGATCCACTGATTATCTGTTTTTTCAATAACCCCCATATTTTCACCGTTGGGACTGTACAGTTCGGCTGTCAGTTGTCCCGCCCACAGGGAGAGAGTCAGTTCCCGCCCTTTAACGCCTTCAAAAATATAGGTGGTGGGTTGGTTGATAGTTTCTCGAATTTCGGAACTTGACATTCGCTCAATGGGTTCGAGCTTTGGAACCGATTCAGAGGTAACGGGTTTGTTAAGGGTTTGTGTAATTTCCGAGGCAGCCATCAGCTCGCTCGGTGCAATTTTGGGGGCTACTGGGCTGGCAAATACTGATTTTGCCGTCATCATGAGTAGCATTCCAGTCAGTAAAATTAGTTTTTTCATGTCGCACTTCCGAGGGGGGTAAGGAATTGTATATGGTTACTTGTGTTTGCCTGTTTTCACCGGATTAAATCTGGCGATCGCACAGAGGCTACAGCAGTATAGAGGATACACATAAATATCCCGTAGTTGCACAAAACCTGATGGTAGCAGATTGGCAGTGCGGCCGCTAAGTAGTCGCCTCTGTTTTTCGAGACATTTCAATGATACTACCTACGCATAATATCATCAGAGAATATTAGTCATTGGGTTGAGGAAAATTAAAGCTGTTTCCGAGAATCTTGCTAAAAAAATGTCTACGCCCAAAAAACGCCGTGTCGGGGATTCTGCCTCTGCCTTGCTACTAGAAAACTGCTAGCACCCCCACAGGGTGACAGCCCCTAGTCTTACTTCGTTTTTGACGATCGACTAATTATGTAGAGTTCCATGCAGACCGCACCTTACCATAATCGTAGCGTGTCAAACCACTTTTTACTTTTTGTGTAACTCTTGATCTTCTAGGGTTTGTAGAGGCGGATTTAGTGAGTATCTCTGATAAAAATCACATCTTGCATTATTTTCCATAAGTGTTAGACGGGTGGACTACAAAATCCCAACCCCTACTCCGCACAAGAAAACTCACTATTTGTGGAACAGGTGGAAAACCCTGGCCTTGATAATGGTGCAAAATATCAGATATAAACCAGTTTACCACTGCCAAACCCGCCCTACCCGACGAGGTTAATTTGTACTACGAACCTGCCAGGATTTTCAGGTAAGCTTCTACTGTATTGGACAAGCCCATTTCTAGGGCTTCAGCAATTAAAGCATGACCGATCGATACTTCTAATATATCAGGAATAGAGCAAAATTTAGCTAAGTTTTGCAAATTTAAATCATGTCCGGCATTCACTCCCAAACCTGCTGATTGAGCGGCTTGAGCTGCTAAGACATATTGTTGAAAAACAAACTCTACTCTACCTTCGCGAAAAGCACTCGCGTAGGGTTCCGTGTACAATTCTACTCGGTCTGCTCCAACTTCTTTTGCTAGCGGCATGAGAGCAGCATCTGCGTCCATAAACAAGCTGACTCTGATGCCGTTGTCTTTTAATTTTTCAATAATGGGTAAAAGCCGATCGCGATTTTCGGGAATATCCCAACCGCTATCCGATGTTAGCACGTCGGGAGCGTCCGGGACTAAGGTACACTGAGCCGGTTTTACGTCGCAAACTATATCCATAAATGGCGGCTGAAACGGATTTCCTTCGATGTTGAACTCGACGGTTAGCATTTTGGCTAATTCGTAAACATCGGCAGCTTTGATGTGCCTTTCGTCGGGGCGGGGATGGACTGTAACGCCATGAGCTCCGGCAGCAATTACTGTTTTTGCGGCTTCGGTAACGCTGGGGATGCCGATGTTTCGAGAGTTTCTGAGGAGGGCGATTCTGTTGATGTTGACGCTGAGTTTTGTCACGGGATGTTACTCTTTAAGGTTGATGCTACTATATTAATCGCTTTCGGTACGAAACCTGGAGCCTATTGCGGTAGTGTTGGGGTGTTATCAAAGTAAAAATTAGCTTCTGCAAGGGGCAAGCTTTCTGCAAAAAAAGCCTCCGCTATTTGCTGTTTTGCTGCCAAATCTTCAAGGTTGGCAATGCAGAAAAGCGGTGTGATGCGCTCGACTATTTCCGGCGGAAAGTCTCGGCTGAAATATTTGAGTTCAAAGTCGTATCTGTGGGGACGGTAAATCATTCCCAGCAGTTCGACTAAGGGTAGAAGCGTCCAGTTGTGATAGTTGCCGATCGCATCTACTAAATGTCCGCGATAAATCTCTTTTTTTACTAGAGGTTGCAGCAAATCGAAACGGATTTTAATTTCGTTGAATCTGGCTAGCATTTGGGAAAAATGCTTGTTTGTATCCAAAGGAAGGGCTACAATTAGATTAGCTTTGTCAAAGGCGATCGGCACTTTCCCGTGTCTCTCTATTTCCAGAAAATCGTTGCGGCTGCTGCGCCGAAAAACGGCAAAATCAATTAGCAAAAACGGCGGGGTTTCTTTGAGCCGCCAGAAGCACTGCGATTGACCGTGCCAAGCGGGTTCGGGAACTCGATATTTGAGTTCGATTTCGGCAATTTCGGCGAGGGCTTCTTCAACAATTTCAAAGGTTTCTTCCACGCAGTTATCTTCAACCACAACGGCAATATCGAGGTCTGACCACTCGTCGGTGTATCCGTGGGCTGCTGAACCTCCTTGCCACAAAGCGAGAACAAAATCTAAAGGTTGTAAGGTAGAAACAATCTTTTCGAGAATGATTTGTCTCATGGAATCAAGCTATACTGTTTGTTTTCCCTGGCTTGCACAAGTTTAACAAACGATCGCGTGTTGAGATTGCTCCGCGACAGTTCTCCGAGGAGTTGCTAATGCTTCCGGTTGTGCACTGCTGCCACAAATTACACGGGAATCTGCTAGGGAAAGCCAGAATCTTTGGGAAAGTGCGATCGCCCGCGATTGAAAATCAGCCTTATATTGTCAGAATCAGAAACTTGCCCGCTGTCCGGTAACATGAGAAAGGATTAATTTTTAACAGCGCGGCATGGCTACTATTTGGGAACTCGACTTTTACAGCCGTCCAATCCTAGACGAGCGAGAGAAAAAAAAATGGGAAGTGTTGATCTGCGAAAGCCCGCTGAATGTAGGCGACAAGGCCGAATCTCTGTTTCGCTACTCGCAATTCTGCTCCAGTTCTACCGTGAATTCCCTGTGGCTGGCTGGCGCACTTAAAGAGGCGATCGCCGCAGCACCGAAACGACCCGAAAAAATCCGCTTTTTCCGCCGCCAAATGGGGAACATGATTACCAAAGCCTGCGAGGATTTGGACATTCCCGCCGCCTGCAGCCGCCGCACCCTCGCCCTTAGCCTGTGGCTGGAAGAACGGATGCAAGACGTTTATCCCGCCGAACCCGGCTATCAAGCGGTTGTGAACCCGAGCGTTCAATTTGTACCTGAAACGCCAGTTGCGCTGCCGGATGCTTTAATCGGCGAAAAATGGACGTTTGTGAGTTTGCCGATCGCAGCTTTTGACGAAATGTCCGAGTGGGATATCGGATTTGGCGAAGCTTTCGGACTGCCGATGACACGCCTCGCCCCAGAAACGCAAATTCCGGGACTAATTATCTACTCGTCGAGAGCAACAGCTTTGGCAGGTTGGATGTCAGGTTTGGAGTTGGCTTTTCTGAAATTTGAGAGCGGCCCACCCGCTAGGCTGGTATTAGATACCGGAGCTAATGATCGCTGGATTTTAGCTAATCTCAAAGACGCAGCAACTGAGAGAGAAGCGAAAGGATTTGAAGTCGCGAAAAAACAAGCAAAACAAGTACATTTCTTAGCAATTCAGTCGAATCCCGAATCGGAATCTTTTGCAGGATTCTGGCTGCTGCACGAACTAAATATTTAGTCGCTCGTTGGGCAATAACTGATATCGGGCAGCATTCTCAATCAGATTTAAGCAACCGGGTTTTTTCAGGAAAAATCTCGGCTTTTAGAGCTGAACCGCAGCAAAAAAGTCGGTTTCTGACCCCGCCCAAAAACGGATACCGTGCCACGTAATCCTGTCGTGGAGAGTTCAAAATTTGAGATTATAGTTAAAGCTCCCAGATTCATTTGTGGAGTAAATCTAAAATCTAAAATATAAAATCGACTGACGCCCTTGGCAGGATGCAAACAATCACAAATGCGTAGAATCTTATTATCGCCCATTGCACCAGTTTCCCAAAAGAATCTAAATGTAGGCCCGTGAGCCCAACCCATATCCCGTAAGTCATTGCCAATTCTTTAATCGAAAATCGAAAATCGAAAATCGAAAATGGTATTACCGATCGCCCATTACCAACCATCGACAACAATGACCAATCACCAATCAGCAGAACAACTGTTAGAACTAGCCACCAAAGCAGGTGCAGAAGCTGCTGAGGTATTGGAATCGCAATCGCTCTCACGGCCGGTCTTTTTTGAAGCAAACCGCCTCAAACAGCTAGAAACCGCCCAAGCAGAAGGCATTGCACTGCGGCTGTGGCGGGATGGGCGACCGGGTTTGGCGGTGGCCTACGGGCCTGTGGAACTACAAATTTTGGTGGACAGGGCGATCGCGCTTTCGCAACTCAACGAACCGGAAACCATCGAACTCGGCACCGGTGAAAAAGTTGTTTATCCCGATCGCGGAGTGTCGGTGCCGGCCGAACAGCTAGTAAACTGGGGCAAAGAGGCGATCGCGATCGTCCGCGAAGCCTATCCCGAAAGCCTCTGCACCGCCGAACTCGACTGCGAAATCGAAAGCACCCGCTTGGTGAACACCAGAGGCTTGGATTCCAGTCACACCGACACCACCCTCAGCGGTTACTTATCAGCAGAATTAGTGCGGGGCGAAGATTTCCTCAACATTTGGGAAGGCGAAACCGAACGTGGCACCCTCGACTTAAATACCAGCGCCAGGCGAGTTTTGCAGCGTTTGGAATGGGCGAAAGACAATGTAGCCCCCGCCACGGGCCGCGTGCCGGTGCTATTTACAGCCAAAGCCGCCGATTTACTGTGGGGGACTGTCTGTGCGGCTTTGAACGGCAAACAGGTACTCGAAGGCGCTTCGCCTTGGAACGATCGTTTAGGATCGCAAGTGACATCGCCGCTTGTCACCCTCTCGCAGCAGCCGGATATCGGGCCCTATAGCTGTCCTTTTGACGACGAAGGCACTCCCACTCGGGCGATCGTCTTTATCAACAGCGGAGTGTTGCAGCTATTTTATACCGATCGCACCACCGGTCGAGCCTTGGGCAGTGGCACCACCGGCAATGGATTTCGCCCAGGTTTGGGCAGCTATCCGACGCCGAGTTTGTTCAATGTTTTGATTAAACCAGGTTCGCTTTCGCTAATCGATTTAATCGCTAAATTAGACGACGGAATTGTAGTAGATCAAATGCTTGGCGGCAGTGCTGGAATTTCCGGCGATTTTTCAATAAACGTCGATCTAGGCTACCGAGTCAAACAAGGTCAAATAGTCGGCAGAATCAAAGACACAATGGTAGCTGGCAACGTCTACAACGTCCTCAAACAATTAGTAGAATTGGGAGGAGACTCCGAGTGGAATGGTTCTTGCCACACACCCTCTCTAATTGTAGAGGGATTGTCCGTCATCGGCAAGAATTAAAGTCATTTGGCAGTTGTTAGTAGTCCTCCATCATTAGTTAACAGTTAACAGTCAACAGTCAACAGTCAACAATTCCCAATTCCCACACATAATATGCGTATTTGTTTTATCGGCGATTCTTTTGTAAACGGTACTTGCGATCCCAAATGTCTCGGTTGGACAGGACGGATTTGCGCTGCCGCTTGCGGACAAGGACACGATATTACCTACTACAATTTAGGAATAAGGGGAGAAAACAGTGCCGATATAGAAACTCGTTGGTTCAACGAAGTTTCTGGCCGCTTACCTCACTACACCGACGGCAGAATAGTATTTTCTTTTGGTGTCAACGACACTTACCTAGAAAACGAAAAAATTCGCATAGAAGTTGAGAAATCAATTGAAAATGCCCGCTCTATTCTCACGTCAGCCCAAAATATATTTCCAGTATTAATGGTAGGGCCACCGCCAGTTATCGATACCGATCGCACAAGGCGGATTGCCAACTTATCCGAACAGTTTTCCCAAGTTTGCAACGAGTTAAATGTGCCTTATCTAGATGTTTGCACCCCGTTGCAAAACTCGGAAATTTGGCATAAAGAACTTAGCGAAAATGACCTTGCCCATCCCCGCGCCGCCGGTTACGCTGAATTGGCTAAAATAGTTCACAATTGGGATGGTTGGAAAGCGTGGTTTAAAAATATCAATATATCAGATCAAGAGACAGTCACGCTGTTCCGAGCCGTCGGCAAAAAAGAAATGGAACTGATTAAAGAAAGCGATTTTCTGGCATTTCCGCCACGCTTATCCTTTCAGCCTACTTTTTTCCCCGTAGTTCACAAAGCCTATGCCATACAAATCGCGCGAGATTGGAATACAAGAGATGCAGCATCGGGATATTTCGGCTATGTCACTCGCTTTCGGGTTGCTGCAGAATTCTTAAAAAAATATCCCGTACAAAATGTGGGCAGTTCGATTCACCAAGAATATTGGATTCCCGCAGAAGAATTGGTCGAATTTAATCGCAATATTGTCGGAAAAATTGAAATTTTTGCGGAATATCAACCCTAGAATAGGAGGAAATCCGGCTTAAATTTAATCAGTTTGAAGTGATAAATTTTGAGTGGTACGGCACTCTGAATAGATTGGGCAAGGGGGATATGGCCCGCCCTGAAAAACTTGCTGTCAAATTTGGAAATAGATTTCAGCGATGACGGCTTTTTAGAGCTTTTTGCTGCATGGGAATCCGAACTAGAAAACCAGAATAACCCTTATATAAGATATCGCAATATTTTACACTAAAGAAATAGTGAAAAAGTTCGGTAAGAAATTTACTTTTGCACCGACACAAACAGAAATAAATTGTTTGGTTGATTCTATCAGAAATTGGCAACCATTTCCTGAGACAGTTGCAGCTTTAACAGCACTCAAGCAGAAATACAAACTGCCAGTAATTTCCAATATTGACGATGACTTGTTTGCTGCTACAGCCAAATATTTAAAACTTGAATTCGACTGGTTGATTACGGCGGAAAAAGTACGATCGTACAAACGGTCAACTCGCAACTTTGAAATAGCCCTAGAAACAATGAGAATTTCTACTGACAAACTCCTGCACGTTGCTCAGAGCATCTATCATGACATTGTACCAGCCGCATCCAGGGGAATCTCAACGGTTTGGGTAAATCGCAAACACGACAAAGCAGGATTTGGGGCGACACTGCCGGCCAGCGGCCAGCCAGACTTGGAAGTGCCGGATTTAAAAACACTGATCGAGGCTATAAGATAAAAAAATCGCAGATTGATATCCAATCCCGTAGCATCGGAATTACAGCAGATTTCAGGTAAGTATCGAAGGATTTTTTGCTAAAGTGCGATCGAGTAGACAATTCTCAGGCTATCTACGCTATTTATGCCGTATATAACTATCCCTAAACAACTTAGGGAACCTTCCAGGGTCATCACATCTCAACTTTTTTTACGGCCGAAACGCCTCGCTATTTTTGAAGCTTGTCTGATCGGCTTGGTGGCAGGACTGGCAGGTGTTTTGCTCAAATCAGGGGTAGGATGGCTCGGCAGTTGGCGAGTTGCTACCTCGACAGTAATTCCAGCCTGGATATTGCTTCCTGGCGTCGGTTTATTCGGCGGGTTGCTGACAGGTTTCTTGGTAGAGCGTTTTGCTCCCGAAACTGCCGGCAGCGGGATTCCTCACGTCAAAGCTGCTCTCGGCGGCGTCAATCTTGCCTTAGATTTGCGAGTAGCTGTCGCCAAACTACTGACCACTATTTTAGCCGTTGGTTCCGGTTTAACTTTAGGAAGGCAAGGCCCGACTGTGCAAATAGGAGCATCTTTGGCCGGCTGGATCGGTCACTTGATGCCAACTTCCCCAGACTACCGCCGCCAATTGATTGCTTGCGGTGCTGCGGCGGGATTGGCTGCTGGTTTTAATGCTCCCATTGCAGGAGTTTTGTTTGTAGTTGAAGAACTGCTGCACGACGTGTCGGGATTGACTTTAGGGACTGCAATTATCGCTTCATTTATCGGTGCAGTTGTCTCGCAGCTTTTGGGGGGCGATAGTTTAAATTTGAACCTTCGCGAGTACCCAAGCAGTTTTGAAGCTCAGGAAATTCCATTCTACATACTGTTAGGAGTTTTAGCAGGATTGCTGGGAGCTTTGTTCAGCAAAGGGATTATTGCTACCTTGCAATTTAACAGGCGATCGCTCAAATTAGCTTTGCCCGCGCGAGTGGCTCTAGCTGGTATCATCTGCGGTTCAGTAATAGCTTTTCTCCCAGAAACTTTCCGCAACAATACGGGTTTGCGAGAGTTTCTTCTAACCGGGGAAGCAAGCGGAATAACGAGTTTAATTGCTTTTATAGCTCACTTTTTTCTGACAATTATTTCCGCTGCTTCTGGAGCTCCGGGAGGATTGTTTTCCCCTTCCCTAGTTATGGGTTCTGCACTCGGTCACATGGTGGGCATTGTCCAGGCAGATGTCCTGGGTATCGGTTTGCCGGTAACTTATGCTTTGGCGGGAATGGGAGCGTTTTTTTGCGCGGTTACTAGAGCGCCGATTACTGCGGTAGTAATTGTGTTTGAAATTACGGCGGATTTCAAATTAGTGCTGCCTTTGATGATCTGTTCTGTAGTTGCTTATTTAGTCGCCGAAAAGGTAGACAGTGGCTCACTGTACACTCACCTTTTGGAGTTTAACGGCATTCAACTGACAAAAGCAAAAGCTGCCACCAATACTTTGAGCGACTTGTACGCAGAGGACGTGATGCAGCGCCGAGTTGAAACTCTTTCGAGTTTGCTGACTTTCGATGAAGTGATCCAGGCATTTTCGCGATCGCACCACCGAGGATTTCCAGTAGTTGAAGATGGCAAATTAGTTGGAATTGTCAGTCAAACCGATTTGGCAAATGCCAGCGAGCGCAATTTGTCAGGCAACTCGCTGCTCAAAGAATTTATGACTGTACACCCCATCGCAGTCAAAGCAAAGGATACTTTAAGCGAGGTATTGTACAGGCTCAACAACTACAATATCAGCCGTTTGCCAGTCGTAGAAGGCCGGCGTTTGGTGGGAATTATTACCCGCAGCGACATTATCCGAGTTGAATCCGATCGCCTCAGCGGAGAAACAACCCAGGGCCCGCATCCAGAACCTTCCTATGTTGTCTATCAAACCAGAGCTCCGCAAGTCGGAAACGGCCGCTTATTAGTGCCACTTTCCAACCCCCAAACAGCACCCGCTTTGCTGCGACTGGCCGCGGCGATTGCGCGCGATCGTAATTACGAATTAGAATGCCTGCAAATCATCTTAGTACCGCGCAACAGTTCCCCCTCAGAAAGCGCAGTGCGGACAACTAAAAGCCGCCGCCTGCTGCAACAAGCCGAGCGAATTGTTCGCAATTGGAACTTGCCTGTACACACCCAAATACGGGTAGCTCATGACGTGCCTCACGCAATTTTGGAGACAATTAAGGAGCGCCATATCGATTTAATTTTGATGGGATGGGAAGGCGAAACATCCACTACTGGACGCATTTTTGGTGATGTGGTCGATACCGTAATTCGGCAAGCCGGCTGCGAGGTTATTTTGGTTAAATGGAGCGAAAAAATATTAGCAAGCCGCAAAAAAAATGAGTTTTCCGTCGCTCTTAGCGGGCGGAAATATGCGTCTATAGAATGGGACGTAAATCCCGAAGGAGTTGATGGTACAGATAATCCCACATTGGCGAGATCCTCAGATTCTTCAGCGACTCCTGAAACTGAATTTTCCCCGCCGAATTCCGACATTCCAGCGCCAGAATTGGGACTGCACACGCTGATGGGTTTGCAGCGCTGGTTGGTACCTATTCGCGGCAGTTACAAGCAAGCTGCCGCTTTGCGACTGCTACCGGCTTTGGTGGCTGCGAGTGCTGTACCGGAGATTAAATTGTGTCAAGTTCACCAGCCTTCTGGTGCAGAACCCGATCGCGGCGAATTAAAGCAAGCGGCGGAGTTTATCAAGCGCAGGGTTAGCTGTTCGATAATAGCGACTTCGGTTTGCGCTAAATCGGTTTCTGATGCTTTAATTGATTTGGCTCAGAACGATCAGTGCGATGCGATCGTCCTGGGGGCGAGCCGCGAAGGGCTGCTGAAGCAGGTGATTCACGGGAACATCCCGGAAGCTGTGGCGCGCGGGTGCGACTGTACAGTCATTTTAGTGCGATCGGCCAATTAGTCATTAGTCATTAGTTATTAGTTATTAGTTATTAATTATTAGTCTTGTTCCCTGGCTCTGCCTGGGAATACATACCCGGAAGCTCTGCCTCCGATGCCCAATGCCCAATGCCCCATTCCCAATAAATATGGTTCACTTTAACGTTGCCTTTCAACACTTTAACTCCTTCGCCGACATTACCCTATCCCTGGCAAAAACTTTAGACCAAATTGGCATTCCTATTTCTGTCGAACCTTCGACAATAGCGTCTCACCTCACCCGCAATTCCACACCCGAAGAAAACCACCTGCTAGAGAAGTGGATGAACACCGCACCATCAGATTTATTCCACATAAAATGGTCTCATTACTGGAAACCCTATCTTTTAAAAGAACTCAACGGACATCTCAACTTAGAACTTTTTGCTATCAATTACGAATTCGCCCAAAACACAGATGATTATGATTACTGGATTTACGATGCTGTCAATAGCTTATCCCACAAACTAGCCGTCAGCCAATATTCTAAAAACGTCTTAATAAAAGCTGGATGTCCTGCGACCAAGGTATCAGTAATGCCTCTAGGTTTCAATCCTTTAATCTCGCAACTCTATTTTTCAAGACCGCAAAAGACCCACAAAAATGTAAAGTATATTCTGCACATGACCAATTCTTTTGATTTGTATAGATTTGGCACGGATCTCGCCATTCAAGCTTTTTGGGAAGAGTTTAAAGATGATGCCAACGTACAGCTAATTATCAAAGATGGCGGCAAAAATCCTGATGTCATAGTGGAACATATCGTAAAGCTCGAAAAACAATTTGGCAAGTTAAAGTCAAAAGTTCAGGTCAAGCCTAAATTTTATAATAAAGCAGAACTAGCTGATTTATACTTGTCTGCCGATGCTTTTTTAGCTCCCTTTCGCGGCGAGGGTTTTGCAATTAAAATTTTGGATGCCTTTGCCGCAGGTTTGCCCGTCGCTATGACTATGTACGGCGGCCCGACCGAGTATGCCAATGCTGATAACTGCTATCCTATTGCTTACGATCTAATTCCCGTCGGAAAGTGTTATGATACTCAGTATCTAAAAATCAGAAATGCTCCTCATTGGGCCGAGCCAAATGTTCAGTCTGTTCGCGAACAGTTGCGAAAAATTGTTGAAGATCCGATGCGTTTTCAGGTAGCTCAAAAAGCTAAAGAGACGGCGGATTTATTTAATTGGGAAGCTGCCGCTCAAAAATTGCTAAGATTAATGCGAAAGTTATTTTAGGATCAGAAATTATGGGACTCGAACGCAAAATGTTTAGGGGAATGTTTTCACCGGGGGAGGTAGTACGATTGAAACAGCCTTGTTTTACTCCTGGGCGATTGTTTGAGCCCGGAAAATATAATGCTGATGAGTTGCCGGATATCGCTTTTGAGATGGGTTTGGTAGACCATTTGCCACCAGCCAAAGGCAACAGTTCAGAAAATCTCAATGCCCAGAAGCCGCCCGCTCAAAGCCTTGAGGACTAAACTCCCATTTGCAGTAAGGACTTCAGTCCTAAAAATTCCCGTTTGTAGTAAGGACTTTAGTGCTGAAAATTAAAATAAATAATCAAAGACTCAAGTCCTGACTGCAAAAAAGATAAAGCCAATTTAACCATTTTGCTCGATCTTGGCAATTAACTCTTTCAAAACTTGACTAGCTTTATCGTTCTCAATCTGACAAGTTCCGGCATTCTGGTGCCCACCGCCGCCATATCTTAACATTAACTCCCCAATATTAGTTTTAGAAGTTTTGTTAAAGATTGACTTGCCCACTGCGAAAACAGTATTTTGTTGTTTCAGTCCCCAAAGTACGTGAATCGATATATTGCACTCAGGGAACAAAGCATAAATTACAAAACGATTCCCCGCATAAATCACCTCTTCGTTACGCAAATCCAAAACAACTAAATTATTATAAACTTGGGCGCATCGCTGTATTTGCTCTTTAAATTTTTCTTCTTGCTCGAAGTAGAGGTCTACTCTTTCTTTCACATCAGGAAGCTGCAAAATTTCCTCAATGGTATGATTTTTGCAGTAATCGATTAACTGCATCATTAACTGATAATTGGAAACTGTAAATTCTTTAAACCTTCCCAACCCGGTTCTGGCGTCCATGATGAAGTTTAACAGCACCCATTCTTGCGGATGCAGCACCTCTTCTTGGGCAAATTGAGCGGAATCAGATTTGTCAACGGCCGCCATCATGGCCTCAGAAATATCAGGAAACTTTGCTTGGCCTCCATAATATTTGTACAGTACCCTAGCTGCAGAAGCTGCATAGGGATCGATGATGTGGTTAATTTTGATTTTCTCGTGTCTAAGAGTTTCGCTGAAATGGTGATCGAAAGCTAGATGAACTCCCTCAACATAGGGTAAATTGGTGCTAATATCGTTATTTGTTATTTCGACTTTCCCATCCTGCATATCTTTAGGATGCACGAATTTAATCTCGTCGATCATATCGAGTTCTTTGAGCAAAACGGCACAGACAAGACCGTCAAAATCGCTGCGGGTGACTAATCTGTATTTTTTAGTGAGTGGCATATGCTTCTGTGATAGGGAGGAACTGATCACCAGCTAATATAACGTATTACCCGATCGCTTTCCAATATGAACGCAGACCCTTACGCTTGGATAGAGAAGGCCCTGGACACAGTTCGCCGTGCCGATTGGTATCGATCGCCACTATCGATCGATAGTTGCCCCGGGCCTGTGGTAAAGTTAGCAGGCCACAGGCTGATTAACTTTGCCAGCAACGATTATCTCGGACTTGCCGGCGATGACAGGTTAATTCAAGCTGCTATGGCTGCAACTAACGAATTTGGTACGGGTGCGACGGGTTCGAGGTTGGTCAGCGGACACCGTGATTTGCACCGACAGCTAGAAAAAGCTATTGCTAATTTAAAACAAACTGAAGATGCTTTAGTATTCAGTTCGGGATATTTGGCGAATCTAGGGGCGATCGCATCCGTTGTCGGCAAGCGCGATTTGATATTATCTGACAAGTACAACCATTCGAGCCTGAAAAACGGAGCCACACTCAGTGGTGCAACAGCCCTAGAGTACAATCACTGCAATCTTGAGGATTTAAAGACTAAGCTAGAGCAAAATCGCGCAAGATACCGCAAGTGTTTAATTATTACCGATAGCGTCTTTAGCATGGATGGGGACTTGTGTCCGCTACCGCAGTTGTTGGCTGTGGCCGAAACCTTTAACTGCATGGTATTAGTAGATGAAGCTCACGCTACAGGAGTTTTCGGTGCTAGCGGTGCCGGTTGTGCAGAACATTTCGGTTGTACAGAAACACCGCTGATTCAAGTGGGGACACTCAGCAAAGCTTTGGGAAGTTTAGGTGGTTATGTTGCGGGCTCTGCTGCTTTAATTGATTTTCTGCGTAATCGAGCGGCGACTTGGATTTATACTACAGCATTGACGCCTGCTGATGCGGCGGCTGCTTTGGAAGCTGTGAGGATTGTACAGCAAGAACCAGAACGCCGAGTTCGGTTGCGACAAAATATCGAAACTTTCAAATATTGCGCGATTACCAATCACCAATTACCAATTAGCAATTCCCTTTCCCCAATTTTCAGTCTTCCGTTAAAAAATGCAGCAACAGCTTTAATAGTAGGCGGTAAACTCAAGGACATGGGTATTTTTGCTCCGGCGATTCGACCTCCGACTGTAAGCGTGAGTCGAATTCGGATTTCGCTGATGGCAACTCATGAGCTCGCACACCTTCAGCAGTTGGTAGAGGCGCTGGAGGAAGTTTTGAGTTTTGACTAAATGTTGAGTCCGCCATAAGTACCTTAGCCTTTGGGTAAATGTTGGAAGATGGGCAGAATTTCTACTTCTGCCTTTTGCCTTTTGCAGCTCTAGCTTTCGTCCCTAAGCAGCTCTAGCGTTCGGCCTTTTTTTTTGATTGTCAAGATATCGCTATTGACTTATGACCAATCTTATACAGGAGTTTGGTCGATCGGTCAACAACTGTAAATTTTTTGTAAATTTAGATACTTTTTGGAATTTAGCGCTATATTAGAGAAGTAGCAGGTACACCAAATTTAATATAAGGAACGTCCACCATGAACACAAATCGTCAAAACGTAAAAAAAGTAGCAGAAACCCACCGCGCTAACATTCACAAGCAACTGATGCACCGCATAGAAGTAGCGAGATCCAGTGGGAACCAAGATTTGGTTCGGGTGCTTGAAGAGGAAATGAGACAGCTTTAAACAAGCTGCAACTAGAATTTGCCTGTAGTTTGGTTTAGAGGGTTGTGCGAGAAATGCAGAATTCCGGCAACCGCTACCTGTTAAGTTTTGACTTCTCTCTTAGTTGGTAGGAAAAACCCCGGTTTCTTCAAGAAAGCGGGGTTTTTTATTGAGAAAGAAGAAGAAAGAAGGAAGAAATAACACTCCTAAACGCACAAACTCTATTTGTAGGGTGCGCCTCGGCGCACAGAGCCTCTACCAATAGCCGATTGAACCATTTTTTGCGTAAGTTCGGAAGTCAGAACGAAGAAGGAAGAGGAAAGAACAAGACTTACGCTGGATTCCTTCTGTTTTTACACTATCTGTAGTAGTAAGTTGCGCCTCGGCGCACCCTACTAATAACTACAGGACTAAAAGCCCCTGACACATGGTGAAGGCGTGTTCACGCCCTCACCCATCACCTTAACCAGTCCGAATCACTGACAAGTTGACAGTCGCGACTAACGACCAAACTCAATAATAAGCGCACGAATAACGTACACTAATGTGTGTGCTATTGGTTGGAAAATTGAGCAATTTGCTAGGGAAATCAAGCAATTAACCGGGAGAGACTCTTGCCACTCCCGTCAAGCTAGAATTCAAACAAATCATATTGCTTGTCATGAACTTGTGTGGCGTAGGCGCTCAAAATTTTAGGCAATAAAAATGGTACAACAATAGATCAAATTAAACATGGGCTGCTATTAAGTTATTTAATTGAGCAACTAAAACTTCTTGCTCGATGTTTATTGTCTAATTTTTTGGTGCTGGTACACCGAGCTGTGACAGTTGCGTAAGTCCTAGTAATATTGAAGACGCATTGAGATAGATTTTTATGGTTGACTGTTCAAGGCAGCTTTGCCAAAATTTAAGAATAGTAAAAATAATTAACATAAAAAAGTTGATCTCTATAAAGCCGAACATCGGGTAGCGACTGCAATATCCCAAAAATATATAGGTAAAATTGATGGCGACAGACATCCAACACCAGCCGGAAAACGGCTACCACTCAGAACCAACTCAGCCTTTTCTACGAGAAAATCTCAATGAGCGATCGCTCATGCGCCTGCCGAGAACCCTGAGTCCCCTTGAAACGTGGGGCTTCGGGATGACTGGTCATATCTTGTGGGTTACCATTGCACCTGCAATGCACGCGGCTCTTGGGCCCAATGCCATTTTGGTATGGCTGCCCGCCGTACTGGTGGGGGTAATGCTGAACCTGCAAGTGAAACGCTTAGGGGAACACTGGCCAGAAATGTCCGGCGGAACGCCTAACTATATCACCGGGCTACTGAGCAACTATCCGCTTCTGGGCAGCTATGTAGCGATCGGCTACTTCGCTGGCTGGGCACTATATCCGTCAATAAACGCGATCGTAATTACGGCGCTAATCAAAGCTAACCTAGAACCCTTGGGCATCCCCTGTCCAGAAACGCCGCTAAAAATTGGATTCACACTAATCGCTTATATTCTGGCATTTAGCGGCAGTCGCGCCTTAGCGATACTGCACGCATTTTTCATTATCCCGGCAGTGGGATTCCTACTGGTGTTTAGCATTCAAGGCATAGGATGGTTAGCTCTCTCCCCAGATAGCCCCGGATTTTTCCCCAGCAGTTGGCCAACTTTAACCTTTGTTGACTGGGCCAAGTGGTCATTCTTTGCGGTCTACGGTGCCTGCGCCTGTGAAACGGCTTCCTCGTTTGTCGCCGACAGCCGCCGTCCAACTGAAACTTTGCGGGTTATGAACTTAGCCGCTTGGCTGATTCCACCGGTGTATCTGGGGAGTTCCTGGGTACTGATGCGCTTAGCAACCTCCCCAGGACTGGGCGATGACTCGTTTAATAACCTATTAGCTGCCGCCTCACCATTCTGGGGTCAGTCAGCTTCATTGATCGTCACACTCCTGCTGGCCTCAAGCTGCCTTCTTTGTTCCGCCACTGCGGTTTCCAACTCCCCCCGCATCTTGTACCAACTCGCTCTAGACGGGTACGTTTCACCCGTCTTCGCTTTCATCTCCCGACGAGGCGTTCTCGAACCGGCCCTGGTATTTTCCCTTTTACTCAGTTTGATCGGTCTGCTTTGGGGAGATGTAACCGATATCGTGGTGGTCGGTGGTGCTAGTTACTTGATAATGCTGATGGCATTTTATCTAGGACTGTGGCTGCGGCGAGGCTCGCCACAAGTGCGATGGCCTTGGTGGGCGGCAGGCTTCTTCTTTTTACTTGCAGTTGTTGTGATGGTCGGAGGCTTGAACTGGAGTTGGCAAGACGTAACGATCGGCTTACTGTTGCCTGTGGCTATTTTGGCAGTGGATGCGGCTATTCGTCGCATTTCCTTTGCGCCCTTCCATCGGGCCTGGTGGATGCGGCATTACAGGGCCCGACGCAAGAGCCAGATCGTAGATTTTGTGGCGTTTCAGGTTGTAGTCCTGATTTTGCTAGTCTGTAGCGCCGTCAGTATTGGCTGGGTTTTTAGATCCCAATTAGATGCCAACTCTAGCGTTGGTTCTAATCTTTTGGCAGTGCTGATCTTGACAGTCACTTTTGTCGGGGTGGCTGTTGCCTGCTGGACGAGTTTACCCCAAGTTGTCTCAATGGACGAGGCACGAGAGGCGGCGGAACAACTGTTTGTAATTGCCATAGATGCGATTGTAGTGCTCGATGAAAATGGGATGATTCGTCAGGCTAACCCAGCATCTGAGCGTCTATTTGAGTTAAGTAGCGGTCAATTAATCGGGAGTCACTTGAACAAATTACTCCCCGGATTGGCTTTTGGGCCAGAACGGTGGCCTAGCCGCAGCGAACAAACCCTGAACCTGCCCACTGAAGACTCGCGCATCCTGGAAGTTGCCATCTCAAACCGATTCTCCCAAGAGGCTTCGCTTTCCAATCAAGAGCTACAAGAATATGTGGTGATTCTGCGCGACATTACCGATCGCAAACAAGCCCAAGAAGCCCTACAAAAAGCTAATGAGGAACTAGAAATTAAAGTCAAGGAGCGTACATCTGAACTCAGCCATACTGTAGAGCAATTGCAGAATGAAGTTGAAGAGCGCCAGCGGATAGAAGAAAATCTCAAGGCTATGCAAAATCAGATTGTTGTCCAAGAAAAACTAGCTTCTCTGGGAAGTTTAACAGCAGGGATTGCTCACGAAATCAGAAACCCCTTAAACTTTGTTAACAATTTCTCAGAACTTTCTGCTGAATTAACCGAAGAACTGTTTGAAAAAATCGAACATCAAGCAGAACGTTTAGATCCCGAAACCAGTGAGGATATTGCCGAGTTGTTAACCGATCTTAAAGCCAACCTTAAAAAGATCAATCAACACGGTCAAAGAGCCGATAAAATCGTTGGCAATATGCTTTTGCATTCTCGCGGACAAAGCGGTCAGTGGGAAGCTACAGATATAAATAGTTTATTGACTGAATATATTAATCTAGCCTATCACGGGATGCGAGCCAAGGAACCTGCTTTTAACATTACCATAGAAACCGACTACGACAATGATATTGGCGAAATAGATGTCGTGCCACAAGACATCGGCAGGGTATTTCTTAACATTATTAGCAATGCTTGTTATGCAGCCTATAAAAAGAAACAAGAAATGGGAGCAGAATTTTCACCGCTGCTTGACGTGAGAACTAGAAATCTTGGTGCCACGATTGAAATCCGCATTCGCGATAATGGCCCAGGTATAAAACCCGAGGTACTCGATAAAATATTCAATCCGTTTTTTACTACAAAGCCACCAGCCGAAGGTACGGGTCTAGGTCTTTCTATTAGTCAGGATGTGATAGTCCAACAACATCGCGGAGAACTAAAAGTCGAAACAGAAGTAGGAGATTACACAGAGTTTATCATCATATTGCCCAAAAAAATAGCCGAAATTAAGGAGTTAAAAAAATGAAAGTAAGGGTGGTAGACGACGAGGAAGATATTCAGTCACTGTTCCAGCAGAAATTTAGAAAAGAAATTAAAGCAGGGCAAATTCAATAGGGTAAAAGAAGGCGAAATTAGCTTAAATCAGAAGTCAAAAATAAAATGTAATTAGGTAAAATTAATGGCGACAGACATCCGACACCAGCCAGCAAACGGCTACCATTCAGAACCAACTCAGCCTTCTCCAACAGAAAATCTTAATAGGCGATCGCTCATGCGCCTTCAGCCAACCCTAACGACCCTCGAAACTTGGGGGTTTGGCCTTACGGGTCATCTGCTATGGATTAGTGCTGCACCCGCCATACACGCCGCTCTAGGGCCTCAAGCTATCTTCGTCTGGTTGCCAGCAACAATCGTGGCGATGCTGCTGAACTTTCAGATGCAAAGCTTGGGCAGGAAGTGGCCAGAGATGGCAGGAGGAACGCCCAACTACACAGCGCGGCTGCTGAACAATTATCCCTGGTTAGCTAGGTATGGGGCGATTGGATACTTTTTTAGTTGGTTAGCGGTGACAACGATCAACGCCCTAATCGTCACAGCCCTGATTGAAGCCAACCTGAAACCATTAGGGATTTCATGTCCTGAGATACCCCTCAAAATTGGCTTTACGGTACTCGCCTTTATTGTGGCGTTTAGTGGCACCCGCGCCTTAAGTATCCTGCATTTATGTTTCATTCTACCCGCTGCGGGATTCCTGTTTGTTTTTTGCACTCAAGGCATCGGCTGGTTATTACTATCCCCGGCTAGTCCCGGCTTTTTTCCCGACAGTTGGCCTAGCTTTTCCTTTGTTGAATGGGCAAAATGGTACTTTTTCGCCGTCTACGCTGCTTATGCCTGTGAAAGTTCTGCCTCATTTGTAGCTGATAGCCAACGACCTGGGGAGACGTTGCGGTTTCTGAGCTTTGCGGCTTGGCTGATTCCTGTTCCCTATCTGGCTGGTTCCTGGGTACTGATGCGCTTGGCAACAGAACCTGGATTACAAGACGACACCTTCTTAAACCTATTAGCCGCAGCTAAACTCTTTTGGGGGCCGGGGGGCTCATTTATGGTGACGCTTTTGATCGTCGCGGGCTGCCTCCTAAGTTCCGCCACAGCGGTTTCCAACTCTCCCCGTGTTTTGTACCAACTTGCCTTAGACGGACACCTATCGCCAGTATTCGGTGTTGTCTCCCCACGCGGTGTACTCGGCCCAGCCCTGTTGCTGACTTTCTTGCTCAGTCTGATCTGTCTAGCGTGGGGAGATATAGCGCGTTTAGTAATGGTGTCCGCTACTGCCTTCCTGACCGCCTATATGACAGTCCATTTAGGGCTATGGCTGCGTCGGGATAGGCCAGAAGTGCTATGGCCTTGGTGGTCGGGAGTCTTTTTCCTGGTAGAATCAGTTATCCTGATTGTTGGGGGCTTGGCTTGGAACTGGCAAGACCTGCTGATCGGACTGCTTTTGCCGATCGCTATTTTGGTAGGGGATGCTGCGATACGTCGCATTGCATTTCCCCCCTTCCATCCTGGGTGGTGGATTAAGCTTTATCGAGGTCAGTCCTACAGGATAACTAAAGATTTTGTGGCGCTTCAGGTAGGCATCCTGATCTTTCTAATCTGTAGCACTGCTGCGATCGCCTGGGTGATTAGAGCCACGTTAGATGGACTTCCAGGTGATGCTGCCGATAATCTTTTGATTGTTCTGGTAATAACCGTAGGCTTTGTCGGAGTGGCAGTTGCCTGCTGGACGAGCTTACCCCAAGTCGTCTCCATGAATGAAGCACGAGAGGGAGCAGAACAACTCTTTACCATTGCCCTAGATGCGATCGTGGTGCTCGATGAAACCGGAGTGATTCGTCAGACTAATCCCGCTGCTGAAAGCGTTTTCGGAATCGACACCACTGGGATCTTAGGGCATCACCTGAACAAACTACTGCCCGGATTAGCTTTTGAACCCGATCAGTGGCCCAGTCGCAGCGAACAAGCTCTTAACCTACCCAATCGCGACTCGCGTATCCTGGAAGTTGCCATCTCTGACCGATTTTCTCAAAATGCTTCGCTTTCAAATCAAGGTATGCAAGAATATGTGGTGATTCTGCGCGACATCAGCGATCGCAAGCAAGCCCAAGAATCTCTAGAAAAAGCTAATGAGGAACTAGAAATCAAAGTTGAGAATCGTACATCTGAACTCACCCATACTGTGCAGCAATTGCAGCATGAGATTGAAGAGCGCCAAGAGATAGAAGAAAATCTCAGAGCTATGCAAAATCAGATTGTTGTCCAAGAAAAACTAGCTTCTCTAGGAAGTTTAACCGCAGGGATTGCCCACGAAATCAGAAACCCCTTAAACTTTGTCAACAATTTCTCTGAACTTTCTGCTGAATTAACCGAAGAACTGTTTGAAAAAATTAAAAATCAAGCAGAACGTTTAGATCCCGAAACCAGTGAGGATATTGCCGAGTTGTTAACCGATCTTAAAGCCAACCTTAAAAAGATCAATCAACACGGTCAAAGAGCCGACAAAATCGTTGGTAATATGCTTTTGCATTCAAGAGGACAAAGCGGCCAGTGGGAAGCCACAGATATAAATAGTTTATTGGCTGAATATATCAATCTAGCCTATCACGGGATGCGAGCCAAGGAATCTGCTTTTAACATTACCATAGAAACCGACTACGACAATGATATTGGCAAAGTCAACGTGGTGCCACAAGACATCGGCAGGGTTTTTCTTAACATTATTAGCAATGCTTGTTATGCAGCCTATAAAAAGAAACAACAAATGGGAGCGGAATTTTCACCGCGGCTTGACGTGAGAACTCGAAATCTTGGTGCCGCGATTGAAATCCGCATTCGCGATAATGGCTCAGGTATAAAACCCGAGGTACTCGATAAAATTTTCAATCCGTTTTTTACTACAAAGCCACCAGCCGAAGGTACTGGTCTAGGTCTTTCTATCAGTCAGGATATTATCGTCCAGCAACATCGAGGAGAACTAAAAGTCGAAACAGAAGTAGGAAAATACACAGAGTTTATCATCATATTGCCGCCCAAAAAATAGTCTCAGTTAAGGAGTTAAAAAAATGAAAGTAATGGTGGTAGACGACGAGGAAGATATCCAGTCACTGTTCAAGCAGAAATTTAGGAAAGAAATCAAAGCAGGGCAAATTCAATTTCATTTTTGTCTGTCCGCAGAGGCAGCTTTGAACTACTTAGAAAACCAGGATGAAGCGTCTATTGTCTTGATTTTATCGGATATTAATATGCCAGGAATGAATGGGCTCGAACTGCTCAGGATTCTCAAAGAAAAGTTTCCCGATTTAAAAGTTTTTATGATTACGGCTTATGGAGATGAGAAAAATTACAAAACCGCAATAGCTTATGGAGCTGATGACTATATTACTAAGCCTGTTAATTTTGATACACTCAAAAATAAAATACTTAACTTGGAGTAAATTCACAAGGAAACATATTTAGTAATTTGTAAGGGGTAATTGCTAAGTGAAAGCAGTACCTCAGTCGAGTTAAAATTTCTCGATTGCATTTTCCTTCTGTCCTTCTGGAGCGCTAAATTTTTATGAATTTTAATAGTCACTGAACAATTAATATGTCAGCAAAAATACTGTTCGTGGATGATGAACGAGATTTAGAATCTCTAGTTTCTCAGAGATTTAGAAAAAAAATACGCGCCGAAAAATGGCAGCTTTTTTTCGCCCATAATGGCGTACAAGCGCTGGAAAAATTGGAAGAGCACCCGGATCTAGATATGATAGTGACCGACATTAATATGCCTGAAATGGATGGCCTGACTTTACTCTCTAAACTTAATCAGATAGACCTCCCACTCAAAACAGTAGTTGTATCAGCCTATGGCGACATGACAAATATAAGAAAGGCTATGAACTTCGGTGCCTTTGACTTTCTAACCAAGCCGATAGATTTTCAGGATCTAGAAATTACCATCAACAAAACGCTGCGCGAGGTGCAACAGTTAAAAGAAAACCAGCGCTTGCGGCAATCTGAAGCTTGGGCTAGAGAACAAGCTCAGCATTTACAGCACTGTCTGCAAGACCTAAAAAAGACCCAAGCTAAACTGATTCAGACCGCAAAAATGTCTTCTTTGGGTCAAGTGGTTGCGGGGATTGCCCATGAAATCAACAACCCCGTCAACTTTATCTACGGCAATATTAGCCACGTCAGTGATTATATCCAAGACTTACTGAACCTGCTGCATCTCTATCAGCAGCAGTATACTCCTCCCACTTCTGAGATTCAAACTGAAATGGAAGCCATAGATTTGGAATTTCTGATAGCAGATTTACCCAAAATTTTGGTTTCGATGAAAGGGGGTGTTGACCGCATTCAGAAGATTGTTTTGTCTTTGCGTAACTTCTCAAGGCTGGATGAAGCTAATATAAAGTCTGTTGACATTCACGAGGGAATAAAAAGCAGCCTGCTGATTTTGCATAATCGATTTCAAGCAAGGGCAGCGCGTCCAGAGATTCAAGTGATTGAGGAGTACAGCAATCTGCCTTTAGTGGAATGCTATGCTGGAGAACTCAACCAGGTGTTTATCAACATTATTTCTAATTCGATTGATGCTTTAAATGAGTACCACAAACAACGATCGCTAGATGACATCCTCGCTTGCCCGCTCGCAATTACTATTCGCACTTTTCTGCTAGAGGAAAAATCCCGTGTCGTCATTCAAATTCGGGACAATGGGGTGGGAATAACGGCAGACGTGAAAGACCGTATTTTTGAACCATTTTTTACGACTAAGGCTGTAGGTGAGGGTACTGGTTTGGGCCTCTATATCAGCTACCAAATTATACAGGACAAGCATGGGGGCGCATTGAACTGTTTTTCGGAGGTGGGGCAGGGAGCAGAGTTCTGGATTGAAATTCCAATCAGACAAACGAGGGCGACACTCCACCTTAGCTAATCAATCGACTTTTACCAAACTCAAAGCTATTCCAGCTATCCGGTTTACCCTTGCAGAAATCAGCCTTTTCATTCCTCCTGAAATAATGTATAATTGAATTTAAAAGTATATAAATGTTACTCAGAATAAGTGAATATCAATCAAGGAGGTCAACAAAATGTTGCCTACGACCGAAATAGCTCCCAATATGTCCGCAAAAATATTATTTGTGGATGACGAGCCTGATTTAGAATTTTTAATTTGCCAGAAATTTAGACAAAAGATCCGAACAGGAGAATATCAAGTTTTTTTTGCACACAATGGCGTAGAAGCGCTGTCAACGTTGCGAGAGCAGCCGGATATAGATATTATCCTGACAGATATTAATATGCCGGTCATGGATGGCATGGCTTTGCTAGCGAAACTTAACGAGCTAGTTACTATGGTCAAAACAGTAGTTATATCTGCCTATGGCGACTTGGGAAATATCCGAAAGGCGATGAATGGCGGGGCCTTTGACTTTTTGATTAAGCCTATAAATTTTCAGGATTTAGAAATTACTATTAACAAAACTTTATGCCATGTGCAACAGCTCAAGGAAAACGAGCGCTCCCGCCAAGAAAGAGAGGATAAATTGCGGCAATCGGAAGCGCGAGAGCGAGAAAAAGCCATCCAACTAGAACTGGCACTGCAAAATTTACAGCGCACCCAATCTCAGCTTATTCAGACTGAAAAAATGTCTAGCTTAGGAGAGTTAGTTGCTGGTGTTGCCCACGAAATTAATAATCCGGTTAATTTTATCTATGGCAATTTAACTTATGTCAATGAGTATAGTCAGAAGCTATTAGATTTAATCAACCTTTACGAGCAGCACGATGCCCATAATCACCCGGAAATCGAATTTTTAAGTGAGAAAATAGAGCTGGATTTTATCAAAGAGGATCTGCCTAAAATGCTGGATTCGATGAAATTGGGGACAGAACGTATCCGTAACATTGTGCTGACGTTGCGGAACTTCTCGCGCCTAGAGGAAGCGGAGATGAAACCCGTTAATATTCACGAGGGCATCGATAGCACTCTAGTGATTTTGCAGAGTCAACTCAAGGCTAGGTCGAATTGTCCGTCTATTCAAGTTATTCAAGAATACGGAGATTTGCCACAAATTGAATGTTATGCTGGTCAGTTGAATCAGGTATTTATGAATTTCCTGAGCAATGCCATTTATGCGTTGAATCACTGTGATAAAGAACGCAGCCAGAAGCAAATGAAAAACCAGCCTAGGACGATTACGATTCGTACTTCTATGCTGAATTGCGATTGGGTAAGAATCAGTTTTAAAGATAATGGGCCGGGGATGACGAGTGATGTAATAAATCGGCTGTTTAATCCTTTCTTCACAACTAAGCCTGTGGGTGATGGCACGGGCTTGGGATTATCTATCAGCTATCAGATTGTGGTGGAGAAGCACGGCGGAGATTTGAAGTGTTTGTCGCAGCCAGATCAAGGTGCAGAATTTGTGATTGAGATTCCTGTTAGGCAGAATAATCGGGTAGAGATGAAGGCGAGTTAAGGGGAATTAAACAAAAAAGCAGGGGAAAGTCTGCTAAGTAACCACACAAAATTAATTACATAAAGACTCCTTGCTAGGCAAGGGTTTCAGTAGAAATATTGTGTAATTAATTCTGCACAACTACTTAAAGTCTATAATCGCGATCGCACTTCCTCAATTTCTGTGTAATTTCTGAAGTCTCCCAAACACCGAACGACCTCGCTGAAGCCCTCAATGGTAGATTTTGAGTGGTTTGTCAACTTGTCAGTGTCCGGGAGGGACTGGCAGATGGTGAGGCGTGAGGGCGCGAGCACGCCTTCACCATCTGCCAGTTGCGTAAGTTTTGAACTAATAATTAATGACTAATGACTAATGACTAATGATTATCTTCCTCCGACGACGACATTTTTAATCCGCAAATGGGGGCCCCCGACACTTACGGGCAAACCGCTCTGCCCGCCTTTACCGCAACCGCCGTAAGCATAAACCGAGTCGTTTCCTATCGACTCAATATCCTTTAAAGTCTGAAATACATTGCCGCTTAAAGTGACATCGCTCACCGGTTCAGCCAATTTGCCGTCCCGAATCATAAACCCTTGAGCCGCCGCAAAGGTAAACATTTCGCCGTTGGTTTGTCCTCCCAACATCCGCACTGCATAAACTCCTTCGTCAATGTCCGCAACCATTTCGTCAAAAGAATGTTCGCCAGACTCGATCGCAGTATTAGTCATCCGCACCAAAGGCATAAAAGTAGCGCTCAGAGCTCGGGCATTTCCCGTCGGACTTTCGCCCATTTTGCCCGCAGTCTCGCGATTGTGCATCCGAGCCGCTAAAACTCCATTTTTAATTAAATGCTTGCACTGAGCCGGCACGCCTTCGTCGTCATATTTCAAAGTTCCCGGCAATCCCGGCACAGTTGCGTCGTCAATTACATTTAATTGTTCGATCGCCACAGGCTTGCCCAAAGTCAACAATTCCTGCATTTTCGGGTTTTCGTAAATGCCGTCTGCTTCCGACAAATGCCCGAAAGCTTCGTGAATAAACACCCCCGACAAATAAGGGTCTAAAATCACGGGATACTGACCGCCTTTCACCGATTTTGCCTCTAGTTGGCCCACAGCTCGAACGGCCGCACTCTTAACACGATCTTCAATATTTGTCAAGACATCGTAATCCGATCGCGAGTGAATCGACTCAAACCCTTGGCGGACGACACCACCCTCGCCGCGGGCGATCGCCCCGAAACGCCCGGTCACGTCCAAGCGCTCTTGAGCGATGCAAGTACCTTGAGAATTCACAAAATAAGTAATCCCAAATCTGTCGCTGTAACCGGCCATTGTCGTCTGAATTCGCGGGTCATAATCTAACAGCAACTGATTGTAAGATTCGAGCAATTTCCGCTTTTCGGCTAAAGTAATAGAGCGCGGGTCGCGGCCCAATTCCACCGCTACATAATCTTGAATTGGGGTGACATCTGCTAGTAGAGTTTTTTCACTGCCAACCAAACGAGACTGCACTACAGCTTCTTCAATGCGGTCTTTTAACTCATCTAAACCGTTAAAAGTTACAAAACTCCAGCCGCCTTTGTGACAGGCGCGGATGCCGCCGGCGAGACTAAAACTGCGGTTGACAGCATCTAACTGAGGGCCGCGAAAACTAATCGCAGTTGACTCGCTTTGTTCGAGGCGAACTTCTAGATAATCTACGCGATCGCGGTAAGGGGCGATCGCTTCCATCAACTGTTCTTGCATCAAATTGCCCCTATGAATGATTAGCCGTAGCGCTGAAAAAAATTATTGCTAAACCTATTTTAGCTAATAACTCCCGTCTTTCGGGTGCGCGCTCCCGCACCACATCGGTGGGGGAGCGCGCACCCTACCCGAGCAAGCGAGTCAACCAATTTTAGATTTTAGATTTTAGATTTTAGATTGATCCCGTCGTGAGCCTGCGAAGGAAGGAGTCCGGGGGCTTTTTAGGAAGGATGCAAAGCTTTTTAAAGTCTCTGTCCTGAGTCTGCGAAGGAATGAATCCGGGGGCTTATGACCACCTTACTTTCGGTCAGTCGATTGTAGATTTAAAACTTTTTCCAGAGAATTGATGATTAGAGGCTTACAGATCGCCGACGTTCGACGGGCCTCCTAGAACACAACAAACTCGCGCCCGCTTGCCAAAAGCCCGGTATCCCCGAAAGCTTGCCTTTGCCGAGAGAAATCAAACTAAACTAAATCTATCTAAAGATGTAAAAAAAATACCTTAACCCCCGGCAGATGGATTACTTTAAGGTTAAAAAATTCCAAATTTCACCGTATTTAGCAGCTATTTCGGCATCAATAGCAATTTTGGTCGGAGTTGGCATTTTAGATCGATCGGAACAGCGGCGGTTTTTTCAATACAACCGCGCTAGCACCCTCGATCGGCTCAGCACAGTCCGTTCTAAGCTAGAAGGCTCTTTAAATTCCCGGCTATTTCTGATGCGGGGTTTTGTGGCTTACCTTTCCAACAACCCAAATATCACCGAAGCCGAGTTTGCAGCGACGGCGAGAATTCTGGTGGCACAGCAACCGGGCATTCGCGCCATAACTTTAGTTAAAGGCACGACGGTCGCTTACATTTATCCGCGGGACGGAAATGAATCGGCGATCGGGGTTGACTTGACGGCGCTACCCGAACACCGGCAAATGGTCAAAGAAGTCATGCACACCAGAAAAACTTTGGTTGCTGGACCCGTGAAATTATTGGAGGGGGACGAGACGTTCATCAGTCGATCGCCGATTTTTCTCACACCCTCCGGCACCGATCCCGAAACAGGAGTTTACTGGGGCTTGACAGGTCTGATCATCGACAAAAATTCCCTGATGGAGGAAGCAGGACTCAAGGACTCCTCAGCGAAGCTGCACTACTCTCTGCGGGGCAAAGACGGGAAGGGAGCATCCGGCGCAGTCTTTTTCGGCGACGGGTCAATGTTTCAGCACAATCCCGTGCTGCTGGAAGTCACTTTGCCCAACGGTTCCTGGCAGTTGGCAGCAATTCCGGCGGGGGGATGGCCTGCGAATTCGCCGTTTCGGGGCTGGCTGCTTTTTGGAGGTGGCTTGCTGGCACTTTTGAGCGGGGTGGCGGTTTTTAGCGGGGTGTACGGGCGTGCGAAACTGCGTTCCAGCGAAGTTAAGTATCGGCAATTAGTTGAGAATGCTAACAGCATGATTGTGCAGTTAGACAGTGAAGGCAAGATTACTTTTTTTAACGAGTGTGCTGAAACTTTTTTCGGGTATTCAGAAGCGGAAATCATTGGCAAAAGTGCGATCGGCACAATTATACCGAAAACAGATTTATCAGAAAGTGACCTCGCGGCAATAATTCGAGACTGTTTGGCACAGCCGGAAAAATACTTGCAAAACGAAAATGAAAACATCCGCAGCAATGGAGAAAGGGTGTGGATAGCGTGGACAAATAAACCTTTACTAGATGCGAAGGGAAATTTGGCAGGAGTGCTTTGTATCGGGACGGATATTAGCGATCGCGTTTTAGCAGAAGTCGCGCTGCTTGAGAGCGAATCTCGCTATCGGGCAATTATTGAAGACCAAACCGAACTGATTTGCCGTTTCTTGCCGAGCGGAGTTTTGACTTTTGTCAACGATGCCTACTGCCGCTATTTCAATAAATCGCGATCGGATTTGGAGGGCCATACTTTTATGCCCTTGATGCCGGCAGAAGACCGAGAAATTATCAGCCGCAGTTTCAGTTCTCTAAGCCTAGAAAACCCCGTCGTTACCTGTGAACACCGCGTCGTTCTCGAAACAGGGGAAACTCGCTGGCAGCAGTGGACGAATCGGGCGATTTTTGACAGTACGGGCAGCTTGATTGAGTGTCAAGGAGTGGGGCGCGACATTAGCGATCGCAAACAAGCTGAAATCGCCCTCCAAGCTTCTGAATCGGAACTTCGAGCTTTGTTCGCTGCCATGAACGACGTAATTTTGGTGATTGATATTGAGGGACGCTACCTGAAAATTGCCCCGACAAATCCCGGACTTTTATACAAACCGCCGGCAGAACTTGTCGGCAAAAAAATCAGCGAATTATTCGAGCCAGAAATTGCAGATATTTTTCAGGATAAAATTCGCACCGCCCTTGGTACCAATCAAACCTGTACTTGTGAATATAACCTGGAAATTGCCAGCGTACAAACGTGGTTTGCGGCTACCATTTCGCCACTGAAAGAAAACACCGTTCTGTGGGTAGCCCGCAACATTACGGAGCGCAAGCAAGCTGAAAGTTGGTTGACCGGTCAAAAACAAATTTTAGAAATGATTGCTAAGGGCGCTCCTCTGGGCGATACTTTAAATACTTTAGTTCAAATTATCGAGCAGCAATCTAGAGATGTCCTCGGTTCGATATTGCTTCTAGCTCCAGATGGCCAACATTTACTACAGGGAGCCGCGCCCAGTTTGCCCGACAGTTACAATGCTGCTATTCATGGCATAGCCATCGGCCCGGATGTCGGTTCCTGCGGCACTGCTGCCTTTAGTCGCCAACAGGTGATCGTTACAGATATTGCCAGCGATCCTTTGTGGAAAAATTTTCGAGATTTAGCCTTGAGTTCTGGACTGAGAGCTTGCTTGTCTACTCCTATTTTCTCATCTCAGGGTCAAGTTTTGGGAACTTTTGGAATGTATTATTCCCAACCGCGCCACCCCCATTTTTTTGAGCTGCAATTGATAGAGGCGATCATAAACTTAGCAGGAATTGCGATCGAACGCAACCAGGCAGAAGAAAGTCTCAAACAGCTCAATCTCGAACTAGAAAGCAGAGTCAAACAGAGAACTTCTCAATTGATGCAAACTGAAGAACGCTGGCAGTTAGCGCTCAAAGGCAACAACGATGGCATTTGGGATTGGGACTTACAAACAGGGGAACTTTTTGTGTCCGAGCGCTTTAAGGAAATCACTGGTTACGAAGATAGTGACATTAGCGATTACAATAACAAATGGAATACGAGTTTACATCCAGATGATTTGGCTATTAATCAGCAACTCTTTCAAGAACACTTGGATAGAAAAACGCCGCATTACATCACCGAATACCGCTTGTGGTGCTACAACAGCGCCTACAAATGGATATTGAGTCGGGGACAAGCTTTGTGGGACGCATCTGGAAAAGCCGTCCGCATGGTTGGTTCAATTACTGACATTACGGAGCGCAAACAAGCAGAGGAAGCACTGCGGGAAAGCGAGGCAAAATTCCAAAAGCTGTCGGGTAATGTGCCGGGAGTAATTTATCAATTTGTATTGCGTACAGATAGCTCTTTCAGTTTCCCTTACATTAGTCCGGCTTGCCGAGAAATGTTTGAACGAGAACCCGAAGATGTTCTGCAAAATGCGGCTTTAATAACAGATTTAATTCATTCCGATGACCGCCAAAATCATGACGAATCCGTTGCTATTTCAGCCCAAACTTTGCAACCTTGGCACTGGGAAGGACGGTTCGTGCTACCTTCCGGTAAAATTCGATGGTTTCAGATAATTTCGCGTCCTGAAGCTAAAGAAAACGGCGATATTATTTGGGACGGAATCGCAGTTGATGTTACCGATCGCAAGCAAGCTGAGTTAGCGTTGCAAGAAAGCCAGCAGTTCATTAAAAAAGTAGCCGATGCTACTCCCGGTATTTTGTATCTCTACGACTTGGAAGAACAGCGAAATATCTACACTAATACTTCTATGTTCACGCTTTTGGGCTATACCAGCGACGAAATTACAGCGATGGATTCGTCACTGATGCCTCAGTTAATACACCCGGAAGATTTGCCTAAAATCGTGAAACATCAGGCCAGCTTTGCAGGAATGGAAGATGGCGAAACTAGGGAAATTGAGTACCGGGTGCGGGCAGCAGACGGTCAAATTTTGTGGCTGCAAAGTCGGGATACTATTTTTAGTAGGAATTCGGATGGTCAGGCGAAGGTAATAATTGGAGTTTCCCAGGATATTACGACTAGCAAGCAAGCAGAGGAAGCACTGCGACAAAGCGAGGCGCGAGAAAGAGAAAAAGCTCGAGATTTAGAGTCAGCGCTGCTGGAATTGCGCTCTACTCAAACTCAGCTTATTCAAACTGAAAAAATGTCTTCTTTGGGGCAATTAGTGGCAGGCATCGCTCACGAAATTAATAATCCCGTTAACTTCATTTACGCTAACATTGATTATCTCAACCAGTATACAAAACAGTTGCTTGATCTGGTGACTCTTTACGAACAGGAGTATCCCAATCCTAATTCAAAAATTATCGATCGCATTCAAGAGATTGATTTGGACTTCATGGCAGAGGATTTAAGAAAAGTTGTGGGTTCGATGCAGGTAGGAACCGATCGCATCCGACAAATTGTGTTGTCCCTCAGAAATTTCTCGCGGCTGGACGAATCGGCAATGAAGCCGGTCGATATTCATGCGGGAATTGAAAGCACGTTGTTAATTTTGCAGCACCGCTTGAAGAGTCACGATAGCCGCCCGGAAATTGAAGTAATTAAGGAGTTTGGGAAACTGCCGCTGGTGGAGTGCTATGCGAGCCAACTGAATCAGGTGTTTATGAATATTATTGCTAATGGAATTGATGCTATTGAAGAAAAATATCAAAAGTTATCAATTCCACAATCAGAGACCAAGAGTGGACGGATTGCTATTTCCACGGGTGTAACCCTCCAGAACACTGTTAGGGTAGAAATTTCGGACAACGGTACGGGCATTCCGCAGGGAATACTGGATCGAATTTTTAACCCGTTTTTTACTACGAAAGCTGTGGGGAAAGGTACGGGGTTGGGAATGTCTATCGCGCACTCGATTGTGGTGGAAAAGCACAAGGGCAAGATTGACTGTATTTCGTCCATAGGATACGGAACAACTTTTAAGATTGAGATTCCGATCAACAAAGTGTATAAATAGTAGGGTACACCAGTCGATTTGAGAGTTGAGAGTTGAGATTTGAGATTGACTCCACAGTGGTAGGATGCGTCAGTCGATTTGAGAGTTGAGATTTGAGATTGACTCCACAGTGGTATTATGCGTCCCCAGTTCTTGATTTTTAGGCGCGCAGCGATAAGCTGACTCACCTACAACTTAAAGACTAAAATAGACGCAAGCTGCGAATGAAGCGGTGCTGCATCAAACCTTTAATTGTATAAAAATTGACATGATGGGATTAATCCTGGAAGCGCTGCAAGCAATGGGACACAATGTCCGCTGGATGTCTTGGAATTTGTTTTTGGCTTTAGTACCGCTGGGCCTGAGTTTTTGGCTGTTCCGCAAACCTCGATCGCGCTGGCTGCTGTGGGGTACGGGCATTCTACTAGGCGCTACTTTTTTGCCCAGTACGCGCCATGTTTTGTCCTATCTGAAGCACATTGTGCAAGATGTGGGCAAAACTTACGTTTTGGGGGCGATCGCGATTACGCTGGCACTGATGGCTTTAGACATCTGGGTACTGCGGCAGCGTGGAGTTCGCTCTCTCCGGTGGTGGGGCGCTTTTTTCTGGTTTATCGCATTTTTGCCCAATGCGCCCTACGTTTTAACTGATATCATTCATCTGATTGAGCAGATTAAAGAGGGGAACTCGGTGTGGATTGTGGCTCTAGCTTTGATCCCGCAGTATCTGGTGTTTATGCTGGCGGGGTTTGGGGCTTACGTTCTGTCGGTGATGAATTTGGGTTACTATTTGAAGCAACAGGGTTTGAGTAGATTTATCCTGGCAACCGAGATGACTATACACGCACTTTCGGCGATCGGCATTTATTTAGGGCGATTTATCCGCTTCAACAGTTGGGATATTCTGACTAACCCCGATGTGCTGGTTAACACCGTAATGAACGATTTGATAGGCAAGCGTCCGGTTTTAGTAATGGCTGTAACTTTTGTAGTAATTGCTGTTTTATATTGGTTAATGAAACAAGTAATTTTAGGAATTAGCCAGCGATTTTACAGGAGCGAATTGCAGTCGGACTTAGCCGGCGATAGCGCAACTTCTTCCAGCTAGAGCGATTTGAGATTGGAGATTTGAGATTAAAGAATTGATTCAACTGATGAATCTAAGAGCTTGAACTAAGCTCCCCCATTTTTTGTCTCCACCAGTTAGCTCGGAAAACAAGTTTCCGTCTGTGGGTGAGACAAATTTTTTCGCCAAACTCCGAAATAAATTACGGCGGCCGTTTGTCACAAGACTTGATATGTTAGAACAGTGAAAGTAGTTTTGTAAACAGCAAAGATGAATCGATTTGACCGTCAGTTGTGGCAGAGATTTATTGCGATCGCCCAACCTTACTTTTATCCTTTAGAGCCTGGAGGCGGCAGAATTTTTTTAGGATTAGTGGCGCTGTTGTTGATATTTCTGTTCGCTGCTATGTTTGTGGCTGTCAGTGTTGTCAGTTTGGGTACTCAACTCTTTTTTCCAGAGGCTTTTAACGGGGTTGCGGCTGGCTTAGCTACTTTGATCAGAGGAATTATCTACTCACCGACAATTGCGATCGTTGGTTTAATGCTCATCCTCCCGCTGGCTGCTTTTGTCTTTTTTAGAAGCAAGTTGATACCGCGCTGGAAGCAGTGGATAATGTTAGCTCTGCTGCTATTTTTGTCGCTGTCTGTTAGCGGAATTAACGTAGTCATTAGCTATATTAGTAATTTTTTCACGACAGCGCTGGCTGAAAAAGATCAGATTACTTTTTGGCGGTTTATGTGGGTTTATGCTGGAGTTTTTATTGTCGGTACCCCGATAGTTGTTATTTACGGGTATACCCAAGATAAACTGGGATTGTACTGGCGAGAGTGGATGACTGATAGTTTCCTAGGTAGTTATTTTCAAAACCGCGCTTATTACGAAATCAATTCTCAGAAGGAAATCGACAATCCCGACCAGCGGATTGCTGAAGATATCAAATCTTTCACTAGCACAAGTTTAGAGTTTTTGCTGCTCATATTGGGGGCAGTTATCGATATTATTTCTTTTACAGGCATTCTGTGGTCTATTTCCAAAGGTCTTTCGCTCGGACTAATTATTTATGCTGTCTTTGGCACGACAGTCATGATATTTTTTGGCCAAAAGTTGATATTTTTGAACTTCAATCAGCTCTCCAAAGAGGCGGACTTTCGCTATGGATTGATTCACATTCGGGACAATGCAGAATCAATTGCTTTTTACCGGGGAGAAGCACAGGAATCTGTTCAGGTAAAAAAACGATTTTTGGCAGCAGTTCGGAACTTTAATTTCCTAATTGGTTGGCAGCGAAATCTGGGATATTTTAGAGTTGGCTATAGATATGCAACTTATATTATTCCCTCTTTATTCCTGGCTTCTATCTACTTTGCTGGTCAGATAAAGTACGGCGATATTACTCAAGCTGAATTTGCTTTTCGTCAGGCTTCAGAAGCATTTTCTTTGGTTGTATATAGTATTGAAAGCTTGAGTTTATTTGCAGCGGGAATTAATCGTTTGGCCACGTTTAATGAGTCTATAAAAAATGAAAAAAGTGCTGTACAACTAGACTTCAGAACAATCGATACAGTTATAAGTTCGCAATTGACACTGGAACACGTTACTTTAGATACTCCGAAGCATCAAAAGACTTTGATTAGGGACTTGTCGGTAGCGGTGTCGCCAGGGGAAGGACTGTTAATTGTCGGTCAAAGCGGTGCTGGGAAGAGTTCTTTGCTGCGGGCTATAGCGGGTTTGTGGGACTCGGGAACGGGCCGTTTGGCGCGGCCGGAATTGGGGGAAATGCTGTTTTTGCCGCAGCGTCCTTATATGATTTTGGGTAGTTTGCGATCGCAACTTTTGTATCCCAATACCAGCAGCGAGGTTGATGAGGAAAAATTGCGCCGCATTTTAGCATCAGTAAACTTAGCAGATTTGCCAGACCGATTGGGCGGTTTTGATGCGGATTTAGATTGGGGTGAGATTTTGTCGCTGGGAGAACAGCAACGTTTAGCTTTTGCTAGATTGTTATTGACGGAACCGAGATACGCTATTTTGGATGAGGCGACAAGTGCTTTGGATTTGAAGAACGAGCAACATTTATACCAGCAGTTGCAAGCCACTAAAACTATGTTTGTGAGTGTCGGCCACCGAGTGAGTTTAGTGAAATATCACCAGCAGGTTTTGGAACTTTTGGGCGATGGAAGTTGGCAACTGCTTTCGCCGGAAGAATACAGCGCTAGTACGAAGGTTTTTGGCTGATACAGGGCTGCTTTCAAAAATGGTAAATTTACCCGGTTTGTGGTTGGCGGTGAGTGGTGGCGCGGTTGAAGATGTATGGTTTGGTGCTATAAATTAAGCGCCGTGCCTCCACGCTACAATAGGTTTTACGGGTAGGGAAATAGCAACAATTAATGCCGAGCCATTCCCGGTTTCTCCTACCCTTTTAGATTAAAGAATTAAAGAATTGAAGAATTGGGAATGACTGATTCGGTATGGGTTTGGATCACGGGCCTACAGTTGCACTCTTTGTTTAAACTGATATCACAATCGATAATGGGGTATAAATATCTAAAACTGCCCAAACAACAAAAAGCAAGCTGAACGTTTGTAGATTCGATTCAATTGCTCGTCTGCGAGAACTCACACAATATAATAGAAGATAGATTTTTAGTATAGGCGAGATTCCTACTTTGACTACTCCGATTCCTCAAAACTTTGTGCAAACGATCGCCAAACAGCGCGGTGTCACAGATGCCGAGTTAGAAACTGTGTTTATGGCTCTCGACGGTCAATCTACGGCGACGATCGCCACAAAGCTTGGCATTAGCGACATCGCCGTTCGCAAAAGACTCGGCGAAGTTTACAAAAAGTTTCAGATCGGGGGGAACGGCCCTGGAAAGCTTTCGGAATTGAGGCATCAGTTGCTGTTTTCATACCACACCGATCAGGGAACGAGCGATTTTAATCGAGGTAAAGGCTCTCTATTGAAGATGGCGATTGGACACCGACAGGAAGATTGGGGCCAAGCACCGGATGTTTCGGTTTTTTACGGACGGACTGAAGAATTAACTACTTTAAAGCAGTGGATTCTATCAGATAATTGTCGCCTGGTAGCGCTGCTAGGTTTGGCTGGTAGCGGCAAAACAACTCTGTCGGTGCAGTTGGCAAAACAGGTACAGAATGAGTTTGATTTTGTGATTTGGCGATCGCTGCGATCGACACCAGCACCATCCGACTTCCTAGGAAGCTTAATTCAACTTTTTTCTAACCAACAAAAACCCGATGTACCCATCGACCTCAACAGCCAAATTACGCGATTGGTCGAGTATCTGCGGAAACACCGCTGTTTGGTAATTTTAGACGATTTGGAAGCGGTTCTCAGACCCGAAGAATTAGCGGGACACTACCGCGAAGGCTACGAAGGATATCGAGATTTAATTGTGCGGCTCTGTGAAGTCAATCACAATAGCTGTGTAGTCGTAGTTAGTTCAGAAGAACCTACGGAACTGGCTTTGCTGGCGGGAGAAAAAGTGCGGTTTTTAAAACCTGCTATTTCCGAGGAAATAGCCCGGGAAATTTTCCAAGAAAAAGGTTTGTCGCCTCAAGATCAAGAGTTAAAAATCTTGTTATCCCGGTACGGAGGCAATCTCTTAGCATTAAAGATTGTAGCGACAACAATTAACGAGTTTTTCGAGGGAAATGTTTTAAAGCTTTTGGAAGCAACTGCTTTATTTATTGAAGAACATATCAGCAATTTGCTGGCGCAGCAGTTCGATCGAATGTCGAGTTCAGAACAAGATATTGCCTACTGGATTGCTATTGCTCAAAGCCCGATTTCCCTGGCAACTTTACGAGAGCAGATGTTGGTCAATTCATCGCTTTCGGATTTACTGAAAAATCTCGATTCTCTGGGTCGTCGCTCGCTGATTGACAAAATCACTGAGGGCGGGGAAACTGTTTTTATGCTTCAACCTTTGATCGTGCAATATGTGACAGACCGATTAGTCGAGCAGATTCGAGCGGAGGTTTTGGAGACGGTTAAGACGCAAGGAATAGAAAGAATGCGGCTGTTGAAAACTCACAAATTGAGCATCAACGTTGCTAAACGGAAATGGGATAAAGGCGAACCAAAAATCTCTATTTTAGCAGTAGTAAAAAATCGGTTGCAAGTGTTGTTTGTGAAGACGACAGGCTCTGAAGAACCGCTAAATATCTTGAAGAAAGTTGCCTCTGATCTGGAGGATAAATCCATTCTTGAGGTGGGATATGCTAGGGAGAATCTGGCGCCAATTATTTCAGAAATTCAGCGATAAGAAAAAAGCGATCGCTTTTTGACAAAAGCGATCGCCTAATTTTCAACACAAACAGAATTCGATAAAATTATTTGACAATGCCAAAAACCGATGCAGATTCAGACCCTGTAATTTTGCCCAAAGTCGGCGCTTTTTGAGCTTGTGCAATTCTGGGAACCAAAAATCCCTTCGCATAAATCT
This sequence comes from Microcoleus sp. S13_B4, assembly GCF_036700885.1. Classification (NCBI taxonomy): domain Bacteria; kingdom Bacillati; phylum Cyanobacteriota; class Cyanophyceae; order Oscillatoriales; family Microcoleaceae; genus Microcoleus; species Microcoleus sp. S13_B4. The sequence goes on along the minus strand of NZ_JAUBPU010000005.1, from coordinate 119,258 downwards.
GAGGATTGTCTTGAGCTATTTGGATATAAGATTGACGGACTGTGGCGTTCACTGCGACAGTCTTGGCATCGTAGACTTGCATCGCCATGTTGGGATAAAAACCAATGCCGACAATCGGTATCAAAAAGCAAAATGCGATCGCCACTTCGCGAGGTTTAGCATCAATAAACTGTGCATCACCAGGCAAAACGCAACTATTACCAAAACAAACCGCTTCATCCAGATTGTTTCTCTGATTCTGCAAATTGAGATCCTCAAGGTCGCAAGCCGCTAGTGTCCCACAGTTGTAAAATAACTGTCGCAGCATAGAGAGCAAATAAATCGGCGTCAAAATCAGTCCTACAGCAGCCAGGAACACTGTCACCGCGCGGAAAGAACTGCTGTACATATCGCTAGTTGCGACGCCCACAAACACTGACAATTCGCTAGCAAAACCGCTCATTCCCGGGAGTGCCAAGGATGCCATCGCGCCTGCTGTAAACAAGGCAAACACTTTCGGCATGACTTTTCCAATCTCGCCCATCTCGTCCATGATCATTGTATGGGTGCGATCGTAAGTAACGCCAGCCAGGAAGAATAATACTGAGGCGATTAAACCGTGGGAAATCATTTGCAACAGCGCCCCATTGATTCCCAAATCCGTGAAGGAAGCAATACCCAACAACACGAATCCCATGTGAGAAATCGACGAATTCGCTAAGCGGCGCTTCATGTTCGATTGGCCGAAGGAATTCAGCGCGCCGTAGATAATATTGACCACGCCGAGCACCGCCATAATCGGTGCAAAGTAAACGTGTGCTTTGGGAAGAAGTTCCAAATTCAGGCGAATCAGTCCGTATCCGCCCATTTTCAGCAATACGCCGGCCAGAATCATCGACACGGGAGAAGATGCTTCACCGTGGGCATCAGGTAGCCAAGTGTGGAAGGGGAAAATCGCCAGTTTCACACCGAAGGCAATTAACAATCCCGCATAAAGCAGTAATTCTAAACCCAGTGGGTAGTCCTTCAAGCCTAGTTCTACCATGTCGAAGGTGGGGGTGCCTCCGCCGTAGAATGCCATTGCTAAGGCAGCTATCAAAATAAAGATGGAAGCGCCTGCGGTGTAAATCAAGAATTTGGTAGCTGCGTAGCGGCGGTTTTGTCCGCCCCAAATCGAGATTAGTAGGTACACCGGAATTAGTTCTAGTTCCCAGACAATGAACAGCAGCATGATGTCTTGGGCGACGAACACTCCTATTTGTGCGGAGTACATCACCAGCATCAGGAAGTAGAAGAGTCGGGGCTTGCGATCGACTTCCCATGCAGCAAAAATAGATAGCGTCGTCACCAATCCCGCCAACAGTACCAACGGAACTGAAAGCCCATCAACCGAAACAGACCAGTTTAGGCCTAAAGAAGGTATCCAGGAATATTGTTCTACGATTTGGAAACTAGAGATACTCGGATCGTAATGAGTCCAAAACACCCAGCACATTAATACAAAATCTGCAATACCTACGCCTAGCGCATACCAGCGGACGGTTTTGCCGTCTGTATCGGGCACAAAAGGGATGGCGAGGGAAGCGAGGAGGGGTAGGATGACAATTGCGGTCAGCCAAGGAAATTGATCCGCTATCATAGTGAGAATAAATACTTAGTTGGAAGTTACCAAAATTATAATACTAAATTTAATTAAAACTTAAGATTTATTCATAAATATTTTTTATATCGAGACAAATGCGTAGAATAGTATCACGAATTGCTACACACGTCAATTGATTTTCGATTTTTGATTTTCGATTCGGACTTACGAACAACAAAATATAGCGTTTTGTAGACGCAATCTGCCTGTGGTTGCGCGTATTCTGGTAGATGGTTGGGTAAGTCCTGTGTATTAAGGGCGATCGCAAATTAGCTGGCGTTGCTGATTTAGGGTATGAAAGGCTAAATATGCAAGTCATAGAAACCAGTATTCACAAAACTTCGGGATTTTCAATTGATGTTTTTCATACCCTGATTAAGCAACGCCAATTATTTATCTGGTTCCTGGGAATTGTCACCCTTGATTTAAAACCTTGCCTAACAGATTACCAATTAACAGTAATGGGGTGATCGCCATTTTCATTAATTATTAGAAACTTTCATGATCCAATACTTCGGACAGTTTTTTAACGGCCCTGTAAGCCTTATGGAGGAAGCCCTGCCATTTTTTACGCATTTTCTGAAACTTAGCGCGCTTACTTAAACCTTGAAAAAATAGTCCAGCATATAGCCAGCAAGGGTTTCGGAGACTTGACTATATCTAAAACTGTCCGAAGTATTGATGATCATCCATTAGCCCACACACTTTTGAGTTTAAATCGGTTTGTCTTCTCCTGCTTGCTTGTGACGGAAATATTCGCGGATCGCATCAATACCTTGTTCGGCAATTTCAATTGGGGGGTCTTCGAGGGGGTTGCGACCTAAATAAATTTGGGATAAATTGGTTAGACGGGTGATAGTTGATGGTACTATCGTCAGTTGGTTGCAAGCTAAATCGAGATAAGATAAGTTAATCATGCGAGTGATAGCATCTGGTAGGCTTGTCAGTTTATTTCCACGTAAATCAAGTACGGATAAATTTGTCATACGGGTGATAGCTTCCGGCACGCTCGTCAGTTGGTTTAAAGTTAAATTAAGTTCCGATAAACTGGTCATCCTGTTTATAGCCTCTGGTAGGCTCGTCAGTTGGTTAAAAGTTAAATTAAGTTCGGATAAATTGGTCAGACGGGTGAGCGCTTCTGGTAAGCTTGTCAGTTTGTTGAAACTTAAATTAAGTTCGGATAAAGTTGTCAGAAGGTTGAACGTTTCTGGCAGGTTTGTCAGTTGGTTTAAACTTAAATTAAGTTGGGATAAATTGGTGAGACGGGTGAGCGCTTCTGGTACGCTCGTCAGTTGATTGGAACGCAAATTAAGTTGGGATAAATTGGTGAGATGAGTGAGCGCTTCTGGTACGCTCAGCAGTTGGTTGTTACCTAAATCTAGTTGAGATAAATTGGTCAGAAGTTTGAGCGTTTTTGGTACACTTGTCAGTTGGTTGTAACTTAAATCTAGTTGGGATAAATTGGTGAGATCGGTGAGCGATTCTGGTACGCTCGTCAGTTGATTGGCAGCCAAATTAAGTTGGGATAAATTGGTAAGACGAGTGATAGCTTCTGGTAGACCAGTCAGTTTATTCCCACCTAAACTAAGTACGGATAAATGTGTTAAATTGGTGATAGCTTCGGGAACATTTTTTAGTTGATTGGAAGCTAAATTAAGTACAGATAAATGGGTTAACCGGGTGAGAAATTTTGGTAACTTTGTCAATTTATTGTGGCTTAAATTAATTTGGGACAAATTAGTCAGACGAGAGATGGCTTCTGGTACAGTAGTCAGTTTGTTGTAACTTAAATCCAACTTTTCTATCCATTCTAAATCGAACACCTCTGTCGGAATTCCGCTTAATAAATTACCGCTCAAATCTAATGAATTAGTCAGTGGCGTGATAAATTTTGGTACGGCTACCACTTTTTTTACACGTAATTTAACTACGGCTAAATTGGTTGCACGGGGGGTAGTCTCTTGTAAATATATTAGTTTGTTTGTACCTAAATTGAGGTGGGACAAATGGGTCAGTTGGTTGAAGAAGTTTGGTAGTTTTGTCAGCTTGTTGTGACTTAAATTGAGTTGGGATAAATTGGTCAGACGGGTGATAGCTTCTGGTACAGTAGTCAGTTTGTTGTAACTTAAATTCAACGTTTCCAACCATGCTAACTCAAACACCTCCGTAGGAATTTCGGTTAATGATTTAGCGCTCAAATCTAATTCAGTGAGGCGTTGTTCCTTGACTTGTTGAATTTTTGAGCGAATTTTGTAAGAAGTCATTTTTCTGTCACCAGATATCTTTAAAGATGGCGTTAAATGGCAAATCTGACCACTCAGGCTAATATTGATGTTAACCTGTCCCTACCCGAGATCAAACTGTCCCATGACACCCGATGCCTCCGCCGCAGCCGCTGCTGCCGCCCCTCAATCAACACCCGAAGTCAGCTTAGAGTTGCAAGTCCGACTCAAGACAGAAGATGGACAGCTACTGTTGCTACTCCCCCCAGAAACCAATAGCGAACCTGCAACAGCCTCCGCCTCGACTTGGACTGAACTTTGGCAGCAGCTAAAAGTCAGGCTGAATGCGGGAGAACGCTTTTGGCAGCCAAACGCAGAAGTACAATTGATGGCGAGCGATCGACTTTTAGATATCCGCCAACTCCAAGAAATCGCTGATGCACTAGCCGAAGTGGAACTGCAACTCAAACGAGTCCACACCAGTCGCCGCCAAACAGCCGTTGCCGCAGCTACGGCAGGCTATTGTGTAGAACAGCAGCCTCCGGTTTCTTCCCTGAATAAAGCCACTGCCGAAAAACCGCAATCGCTGGCGGAACCTTTATATTTGCAGATGACAGTGCGATCGGGCGTAGAAATTCGTCATCCAGGCACCGTCGTACTTTTAGGAGACGTAAATCCCGGCGGCTCAGTCATCGCCGGAGGGGATATCCTAGTTTGGGGCCGTTTGCGGGGCGTCGTGCACGCCGGTGCCGGTGGCAATACCAAAAGTGTGATTATGACCTTGCAGATGGAACCGATGGTGATTAGGATTGCTAAGTATGTTGCCAGAGGCCCAGAAACCTCACCCGCTCAGTTTTTCCCGGAAGTCGCCTATGTGACGCCTCAGGGGATTAGGATCGGCAGAGCCTCTGATTTTGACAAATCGCAGTTAGTCGGGGGTAATGAGTAATCGATAATTGGTCAGTGATAATTGGTAATTGGTCAGTGCTAATTGGTAATTGGTGATACTCTTTCTCTTTAATCCTGCACTTGATAATTTTTGCCGGGGCTAAATCAGTCACTAAAGGACGCTTTAAAAATTAAGGGCAGGATTAAAAAGAATTAGTAGAACAAGGAAAGTTGTGAGTTTATGAAGTAGGGGCAAAGGCTTTCGCCGTGTCCCTACGGCGGGGATAGATTGATCGCGCGGTGTCTTTCATAAACCTGCCATCTGCTGTAATTTCCTGAATAACCCATTGCTGCCTAATTACCAAAGAAGAATTGCCAATTATCAATTAACAATAAGACCAATTACCACTTAGCCATTACCAATTACCAATCACTAATTCCCAATTCCCAATAAATCTAAAATCGCTTATGGCTCGCATTATTGTTGTTACATCAGGGAAAGGCGGGGTAGGAAAAACCACCTCCACAGCCAATCTCGGCATGGCTTTAGCTAAGCGGGGGCGCAACGTTGCCGTAATTGATGCCGATTTTGGTCTCAGAAATTTAGACTTGCTGCTGGGCTTAGAAAATCGGATTGTTTATACGGCATTAGAAGTTCTCGCAGGAGAGTGCCGATTAGAGCAAGCTTTGGTGAAAGATAAGCGACAGCCGCGCTTGGTGCTGTTGCCGGCTGCCCAAACTCGGATGAAAGATGCCATCAGCGCCGAGCAAATGAAGCAGCTTGTGGGGATGTTGGGAGCAAAATACGACTATATTTTGATCGACTCTCCTGCTGGAATTGAACAAGGTTTTCAAAATGCGATCGCCCCGGCCCAAGAAGGCATCATTGTCACCACTCCCGAAATCGCTGCTGTCCGCGATGCCGATCGAGTCATCGGCCTGCTGGAAGCCAACAACGTCAAGAAAATCAACCTGATCGTCAACCGGATCAGACCCGCAATGGTGCTGGCAAATGATATGATGTCGGTACAAGACGTGCGGGAAATCCTCGCCATTCCGCTGTTAGGCGTCGTTCCCGACGACGAGCGCGTCATTGTTTCCACCAACCGAGGCGAACCATTAGTATTGTCGGAAACGGCCTCTTTAGCTGGAACTGCCTTCGACAATATTGCCCGCCGCTTAGAAGGCGAAAAAGTTGATTTTCTAGATCTCAATCCCCGTCGCGAAAACTTCTTTACTCGCCTCCGCAAGTTCTTAAATACTAAAATTATGTGATGTGCTCATTGGCGATCGGTTTTCAACCGCAGCAAGTGCATCACAAAAACTGGTCAAGATTTTCCCCGAGTGATACCCGTTCCCCAAAAAAATGAAACTGTATGTCAACTCCCAACCCTTAGGGAATTAGTGATTCCCCAATCGAAAATCGAAAATCGAAAATGGTATGACCTTTTCTATGCCTAACCCTTGAAAAACCCGCCAGACCCATGCTATCTACACTTCTCGAACGACTTTTCCCGCGCACCCCTGACAACAGCCGCGACGAGGTAAAACGGCGCCTCAAACTGGTTCTAGCCCACGATCGCTCAGAGCTCAGCCCAGAAATGGTTGAGTCGATGCGCCGAGAAATTCTAGAGGTGGTATCTCGCTACGTGGAAATCGATACCACCGGGTCTGAGTTCTCGCTGGAGAGCGACCAACGGGCCACAGCACTAATTGCAAATCTCCCGATCAGGCGCGTCAGGCTCGAACATCCACCGGAGAATGTGCCCCAGAATGTGCCCCCGAATCCGTCAGAAAATCGACCCGAATATGTACCGGAGTATGTAGTCGAAATTCTCCCGGACACTAGAGATTAACAGGGGTGCATTTTCGCCTTGGTAAAAATATTTTTTTTATTTGATTGCGAGCTCGCAAGCGATCGTGAGTTTTGTCCAAGCGAGTTCTTGAAGATCGCTACAAAAACAAAACTGAGATGCTCCCTCAAAAACTCTTCTCGTTTATATAAAAAATGTTGGAATATCCGAACAAATCACCGGATGAACGATCGCTCTACGATTCAATTGTTGTTGAGTTTCCAGATTCATAACGCTCTCACCAAAATCACATTGCAGTTGCTTTGGCGAGAAATCACGGCTGGAATATTTCCCTGTTTCATCTGTTGCAACAATCCCTCTCGACTCGCACCCAAAACAATCACATCGCTTCGATCCTGTTTGGCATAACTCAACACTGCGGCCGACACAGAATCAGCACATACAGAAGTCGTCAAGATAGAGGCATCCACTTGAGGCTTGAGAAACTCAGCGGCAAGTTTCAAGACTTCCTCAGTTGGTTCAAAATCACCACGATCGTCGCCTTGGCGCTCCTTAGAAGCATCGTACACATGAAATAATCTGACTTGTGCGGTTTGGCTCAGAGAAATCAATCCAGGTAGCAACCGAACTGCTTGCTGGGCATTGGGTCCGCCTGCCATTGGTACCAACCACCGCTGAAATATTGCTCGATCAGTTAACTTCACCAACACCACTTCACAAACAGCCTGTCGAATCATAGTATCGACAACTCGACTAAAAACCCGCCCCGGTGTTTTAGTGCTGCCTTTCCACCCCATTAAGACAAGATCGATATGTCGCTCTTGGATGGTTTCGAGAATGGCACTTGACAAATCATGCGCCACTAGAATCTGGGTATGGATCGGAACTCGCCACGCTTGACATAGACGGATTGCCTGCTTTAGTAGCTTTTGACCCTCAGCCGTTTTTACTGGAGTTTCTGCAAGCACATGATGTCTTGGCACAACAATCACCTGCAAACATTCAATTTCATAGTTGCGATCGCGGGCAATTGCCACTGCCATTTTTAACAGCGTCAGGGAAGTTTTGGGATTGCTCAACGGCACGAGAATGCGTCCTTTTCCCGTTTCGGGCGATCGGGTTTGGTAAATTATCCGAGCTCGTTCTACCTTGGGTTGAGGGAGACTTTCGCTGTTGAGATAAGCTGCTTCAACGCGAATGATATCGGTGCGGGTAATAATACCAACCAATCGCCGTCCTTCCACCACAGGTAAACTGTTGAGATTGTGTCGGTCGAGTAAATGCAGCACGTAGGCAAGCGTATCTTCTGGGTGAATGCGAACGGGATCTGGTGTCATCAGATCGCTGACGAGGTTCTCGCTATTCAATCCTCGTGCAGAAAAATTGGCAATATCCTTTTGAGTTAAAATGCCGACCAGCTTGCCGTTTTCCACCACCGGAAAAGTGCGGTGGGAAGACTTAGAAAACGCCTGCAACGCTTCTTCGAGCGGAATTCGACTAGAAAGCGTTTCTACTTTAGGCTGCATCACATCCCGTGCAGTTAGATCTGTCCACGGATCTCGAGCGGTGGTTTCTTGCTTCAGGTGAATGCCCTTAAACGCGAGCAAGCGATCATAGAGCGAGCCCTCCTCGAGCAATTCTGCAATCAAGTAAGAAGTCACAGATACGATCATCAGCGGCAAGACTAAATTAAAGTCAGTCGTCATCTCAAACACCAGGATCACCGCAGTAATCGGAGTGCGGGCAACCGCACAGAAAAATGCCGCCATCCCAACCCGTGCATAAGTGGTTGCCAGACTTAAACCCAAAACTTGGTGTTCTCCGACTCCTACGAGGTATCCTAACGCAGCACCGAGTACCATGCTGGGAATCAGCAACCCGCCCGGTGCGCCAGAACCGTAAGTGACGACAATCAGAAAAAACTGGATGCAAAAGACGATCGCCACAAGTTGCCAGTCTGCATTTCCGGTTAAGAGGAGTTCTTTGAGTCCGGCATTGTCTCGAAATATATCTGGTAAGGTGGCGAGTGCAATTCCCGCGATCAGTCCAGCAAATCCGATTCGCTTGGATAAGCTGACATTGAGAAAGCGGCGGTACAACGTCAAGCTACTCAGAATCGATCGATTGAACAGCACGCCCAGTAAGCCTGCTAGGATTCCCAGAAGCAAGTAAAAGGGAATCTCAGGAGCAGAAAAGCTAGTATTAGATACCACCAGATGCAGATCTAAATCGAGATTGTGCGAACCGCTGATCCGAGCGACCACAGACCCGATGAACGAAGCCAGGATTGCCGTTCCCAAGGTGATGCCAGACACGTCTTGCAACAGTTCTTCGACCACAAATAAAACACCTGCGATCGGCGCATCAAACGCGGCGGCAAGTCCCGCTCCGGCGCCTGCTGCGAGGATTTGACGGCGGTGATCCGGTGAAGTTGGGAACCACCGACTCAGTTGACTCGCTAACGCTGCCCCAATCTGTACCGTCGGTCCTTCTCGTCCGAGGGGCATTCCGGCAGCGAGTACGAGCGTGGCGCTGACCAACTTTACTAGCGCAATTCGTAAATTCAAAGGCATCGGAACGTTAGCGAGTACCGCCTTCACTTCGCTCATGCCACTCCCGCTGGCTGCTGGAGCCACGCGCTCGACAATCAATCCAGACAAGAATCCGCCTAGCGCTCCGATCGAGGGCAGCGCTACATAAGCCGGGATTAAATGCGTTGCCTGCTGCCGCCAGCCGCCGAGCCAACCAACTCCTTGTGCTAACAAGAGCGCAGCCAGTCCCGACACTAGCCCAATCAGGCAGGCTTCAAAAATCGCCAATCGCTTGGGACGCAACAGCAGATGCGAAAAGCGACTCCAGATAAGTTTTCCGATGCGTATCATTTTGCCTTTGGTGAAAGTGCAGACGTTGACGATCCGGTTAAAGCAGCGGTTTGGGGGATGCTGGATTGAGACCTGCAGGCTGCTCGGTGGGCGATCGCCAAAGCTGTTGTGGGTGATGCCTAAACCAGTAGTCTATCGCAATGCCACCGGCGAACAACAGCAGCAATAAATATAGTTCTGTTCGCCCAAAAAGAGGGTTTGAGCGATCGGCGGGAGCGAATTTTCTCTCTTTGTCATCAAATTCGTCTTTCATATTTTTATAAAATAAATGATAAAAATGCTGCCATTCTGACTGAAGCGGCTCCGCTCTTCATTCTTAACGAGCGTAGCCTCTACAAGTTTATGAAATGCTTTCTTGTAACTGAAGTTCTAAGGGTCGGTCGGAGCGAATTTCTAAGCCTGGTAAATCGTGTTTTACTAAAATTTTTTCGTCTGTTTCAGCAGTTGCCAACGGCCAGAGTACCCAGCGGCTGCCTAGGGAAAGAGTGCTTAAAGTTGCAGAGTTTTGAGTCAGCCAAATTATCGGCAGTTTCGGCCGATTCTCAACCGCATCTTCCCCAGCATTAACCGCCGCTAAAGTTTCCAAAACTACCCGGTTCCCGGAGACGAGTCCAGTCCCGGCAGTCCAAAGTTTGACGTTTAACAGGCGCTTGCTAGCATAGAAGTAAAGAGACGCAGCTACTGTCACCGCTCGTTCAAATTCTTCTGGTTGCCACGCCGCAGCGCTGTCGAGAGCAATAATAATTTCTTGACCGCCGGCTGCAACTTCTAACTCTCTCACCCGCAGTTCTCCGTAGCGGGCGCTGGTGCGCCAGTGAATTAGGCGGGTGGGGTCTCCGTGGCGGTAAGGTCTCAGGTTGCGGGTGAGGCCTTCGGTAGCAGTTTGCGATCGACTGCGATTGTAAAATTGCGGGCTGTCTTCTTGACCGATGCGATCGATCAAAGGGCAAGTGCTCAAGGGCAAAACTTGTGGATAGACAACCGCCACGGCTTTGGCTGGGCGACTGCGCCGGCACCAAAACAACCCTAAAGGTGCCGCCGTCCTCAAGTTTACCTCTTGCCACCGATAGACCCCGCGCTGCCGGACTTCTAAATAGTATGTATCCCTGTATATACTGTTAGGCTCTATGACTTCGATGGGGCGGGCGACGGGTTCTCCCAAGACAAACGGCAAGATGTCTACCACTTGCAACAGAGTCTTAGGTTCCCTGGCGCGATTTTCGATTTCTAGTTCGACGGTGATTTGATCGCCCGCACTCACCGGTTCGATCGGGCGGCGACGGACTTCCAAGGAACGGAGCGATTTTCCCGGCAAAACGGCCGCTACTCCCAACAGCGCCAAACCCCCACCGCTGAGCACATATAGCCACCCAGACATTGTATTAGTCGCCGACCCAAAAAAGAAAACCGTCATCCCCGACAGCAGCCAACCCGCGTAGGCGGGGGTAACAGCGCGATTTTCGAGCCAGTCAGCAATTTTGTGACCGATGTTCATAGGAGTTTAAATTGTTAATTACTCGATCGCCCCATCAAGCCTAATTGTAAAATATTCTCAGCATTTAGCACCGACTTAGCTGCGAGCGATAAGATTAGAAATCGGGCATTTTTTCGCAATAAATCTACATTGACCCCGCCCAAAAACGGATACAAGCCCCCGACACTCAGTCAGGGTCGAACCCCAAATTTTAGACTCTAGTTCCTGCTCCCCGATTAATCTGTGGAGTAAATCTAAAATCTAAAATCTAAAATCTAAAATAGACTGACTGGAGACAAAAAAATGAACCCATTAAACAATCCTACACCCGTTCAACCAGAGGCTCAAGCCCGCCGACGAACACCGCCGCCACCGCCGCCCTTGGCTGCAACACCCGCGCCTCCTGCACCCGCGCCTCCTGCACCCGCTCCTGCCCAGCAGCGGCCTGTCGAGACACCCGTCAGTACGATCGAACAAATGGTCAGAGATGCCCATAGCGCAGGAGCTTCCGACATTCACATTCGAGTCGGCCAAGTACCTCGATTTCGGATTCGTGGCGTGATGCAAGTAGCAACTACCCACCCTAAAGTAACGCCAGAAATTTTTGAACATTACCTAGCCGAAATTCTCACCCCCGAACAGCGAAAACAGTTTGCAACTACCAAGGAATTAGATTCAGCAATTTTTTACCCAGGCTTCGTGCGGTGTCGGCTAAACTGTTTTGATTCCCTCAGCGGCGGTGCCCTAGTATTGCGGTTGATTAGTTTGGAAATACCTACTATCGATGCCTTGAGGTTGCCAGAAGTTTTCAAAAATATCATTTTGCGATCGCAGGGATTAATATTGGTTACAGGGCCTACCGGTTCGGGGAAATCGACAACCGTAGCTGCGATGATCGACCACCTGAATCAGATGGAGCAAAAGCACGTAGTTACAATTGAAGACCCGATCGAATTCATTCACCCTTCTAAAAAATGCTTGGTCAGCCAGCGGGAAGTCGGCTTGCATACCCACGAGTTTCAGCAGGCTTTGCGGGCGGTATTGCGTGAAGATCCGGATGTGATTTTGATCGGGGAAATGCGCGATCGCGTTACCATCAATACAGCGTTGCAAGCAGCTCAAACAGGTCACTTAGTATTGGGAACTCTCCACACTCGCAGCGCCATTAACGCTATTAATCGGTTGTTGAACCTCTACCCGCCCGAAGAACAACAGGCGATGCGGATTCAAATTTGCGATTCTTTAGTAGCGGTAATTGCCCAACTTTTGCTGCCAACTGTTGACAACCGTCGGGTAGCAGTTCACGATATTTTGGTGAATACACCTGCCATGCACGATTACTTGATGAAAGGTGCTGATGATGAAGCTTTCCGATTAATGGAACATGATACTTACGAAGGAATGCAGATTATCAACCAGGGTCTTTACAAACTGGTGCTTGAAGGCAGAGTGACGATCGAAGAAGCAGCAAAAACTTCTCCCGAAGCCAGCGATTTAGACCGTCGCTTGCGAACAGGAGGCTACGATGTTGGGGACGCTCGTGGCTTTGAAGGCAGCAAAAAAGAACGCATTGTTCGCGCCTAGTAGCAGCACACATACAGGGGTAGGCACAGCAGGACTACCCCACCCATGCAGTAACAAGATTTTCAGCAGAGGGAAATATTTGATTACGGGTTGTGTGCGTATCTTTACTTAATACTTAAATATGTTTAGTAACAAAAAATACATTTTAATTAAAAACTAAAATGCTATAATCAATATTAATTGTATTGTTAAGTTTTTTAAAGGTAGACCGTACTTTACATAAACTTTAAAATTGCGTGAAAACTCGCAGGTGATTGCAAAGAAATAGTAAAGATATGTTCGGAGTATTGCCAACACTCAGCAATTTAAGTATATAGTTGTAGTGACAAATTTTGGACAGAGAACATTCCGACTTTGCCGATATTTGCCGATCGCAGAAGTAAGCAGGTTAAAAAAGCGCTTAATAAAACTACAAGCAGAGCCGATTGCCGATATTTCCAATTAAGTAGCTTTCCGTCCAAAAAATCCTACAACCGAGCAGAGTTTTAAAGATTCTGTACCTCGAAAATTTGTTTAACAACGCGCTTATCAGCAACCGTATTTCTACAATTTAAAGGAGCAAAACAAAGTGAAGAGTGCATTTAACCCATCAGAAGTGTTTGAAGGTGCCAGCAAAGCAGAAATAATTGAGCGCATCCAGCAGCTAGTTCCCCCCGGTTCCCCGGAACCCCAAGATCCTGAAATCCTTGCGGCTTTACAAACTCTCACCGCACAGCTAATCGCAGCCTATCAAGCCGACGGACAATTAGAAAGCGAACCTTTTAGCGATGTGCGTGGTCGCACTATTCACCTATACGCATCCGCAGTCAGCAGCCAAATCAAAGGAAAAACCATCCTCATCACCGGTGGAGAAGGATGTGTCGGTCGTTTCTTGATCGCAAAACTCCTTGAATTAGGCGCAACTAAAATCATTTCTGCAGACAACGCCCGATGTCAAAACCCCGAAGAAAATCTCCCGCTTTTTACCAGAGAAGATGCTGTAACTTTCTATGCGGCCGACATTCGCAACCTCGACGCGCTCAAACACATATTTGAGGTAGAAAAACCAGCAATTGTTTTTCACCTAGCAGCCCAACGCCAACCCGGACTAGCTGAAATCAAAATCCGAGAAACAGTTACAACCAGCCTGTTAGGATGTAAACACGTCATCCAACTCTGCGAAGAATACGGCGTAGAACACTGCATCTTCTCTTCTACAGGCAAAACATCTCGATATTTTACAACCGAAGTTTACGCCGCCTCGAAGAAGTTTGCCGAATGGCAATTTGCCAAAGCAGCTCAAGAAGGAGATGTCACTTACGGGATGGTTCGCTTTACTCATATGTTGGAAAATAGCTTGTTCTGCGAGCAAATGTCCAAAAAAGTAGAGCAAAGTAAAACTGTCAACGTTCACGCTCCCCACCGCTACGTAACCGCTCAAAATCTTATAGAAGCCGTACATTTATTGCTGAATTCGCTGGTTGTATCTGTTCCGGGAAAACTGAAATTTGTCGCCGTGAGCAATCTCGGGTGGCCGACAGAAACATTGGAAGTAGCTCTTTATAAAATTCTTGAATCAGGCAAAAATCTGCCGATTTATTTTCAAGGACTTTTGCCGGGATACGAAGAACCGTTTTTCCTGGGACAGTTTGACTGGAAAAAACCTACAGACATTCACCTCTTAATTAATGTTTTGGAAGATCCTTTTAGAAGTGTTAACGATACGGGCGACATGGTGAGTGTAGAATTAGCTCCTTTTTCTTTGCGTGTGTTAGATAAACAAGTGTCGAAACTGGAAAGCTTAATCATCGATCCTGCTTTCCCGGAAGTGCAAATCAAGCACGCTCTTGTCGCAGCGGAAAAAGAAGTGATTGCTTCCTCTTTTGCGTGGAGCGCCCCCGAAGAATTGTTGAAGATTTTGCAGTGGGGAATCAATCCGAAGAAATTGCAAGGTTACGGAACAGCAATCGCTGATTACAGCGATATTATTGAGCTCCTACTGCAAGGAATATACGGGCGGCTTAGCCAAGAAGTCTTGCACAGTGCTGGAGTTACGGCAGATGAGTTTGATGACTTAGTTGAGAGTCTTTCTACCCTGGATTTGATTCAAGCAGAAGTGGGATATTTGCGATCGGTGTCGAGATATCTCAGAGAATTTGCACCCCCCGCACAGTTCACCAAAAAATCTGAACCTGTTGCTCTCCCCGATGCAGCGTAGCTTGAACATAGTTTTGAGTTTGGAGATTGCTTCCTGACTGCCTACCCACAGGGGATGAATGAGTTATATCAAGTCCGGTTGCACGAGCGAAATGATTGTTGACTGTTGACTGTTGACTGTTGACTCAAGGTCGGAAAACTGAATGGTTGAGTGCTAACTGTTGAGTCGATTTTATTATTCCGATGCAACCGGATTGGATGTTAAACATCGACTAAGTGTTTAGTGGATTAAAAATATAACACCCAGAAACCAGGTTTCTTTTAGAAATCTGGTTTCTCCAGTCTGGCCTTGTTTGAGGTTTAATTAAGTTGAGTGACTTAACATTGTCAGAATAGACATGATATGATATAGCCATCGTAAATCATTTGTGAGTTTCTTACTCCCTCCCCTTGATAAGGGGAGGGTTGGGGTGGGGTAAAAAGTTTACGACTCCTGCAAGGATTTCTATATTAGTGACGACCGCACAACCGCACTGAAATTAATTGGTAATAATGACGCTAGTCTTAGTAATTTTAGGATGGCTTAAGTCGTCACAAAAAATGTGAAAATGATGATTTTTGGCGTGCATGATATAATGATAGTTTAGAGAGGGTGGCTTCGTGAGTTAACAAAAGTGCAATAACCTTAAATAAACTCAATGAACGCAACAAATAAAATTAAATTAAGGTAATAGAATTTTGGAAATTAATCAGCTACTGTTCCTATTGATTGATGTTGTGCTATTGGCGATCGCCCTGATCCTTCTAATTCCCGTTGCAGTTCTATTTCTAGAATGCAGTGCAGCTTTCTTGTCCGGCCAGGGCGAGACACGGGAAAGTAAAGCACCCCGCCCCAAAGTAGCAGTTTTAATTCCTGCCTACAACGAAGCAGCAGGAATTGCTGCCACCATCTCTACCATATTGCCACAGCTAACACCTCAAGACCGCCTGTTGGTGATTGCTGACAACTGCACGGACGCCACGGCAGAAATCGCCCGTAACTCCGGTGCCAGTGCGATCGAGCGCCAAGACACCCAACGCAAGGGCAAAGGATACGCACTGGATTTTGGCTTGCAGTCGATCGAATCTGACCCCCCAGAAGTAGTCATCATGGTTGACGCAGACTGCATCTGTCAGCCAGACTCTATAGAAAAATTAGCCCGGGTTGCAGTTGCTGAACAAAGACCTGTCCAAGCAACTTATCTCATGGAACAGCCACCAAATCCTACTCCGAAAGATTCCATTTCTGCTTTAGCATTTCTTGTGAAAAACTTAGTCCGTCCCAGCGGATTAAAACAGTTAGGATTCCCATCATTACTAACAGGTACTGGCATGGCTTTTCCCTGGTCGATAATTCGATCGGTTTCCCTAGCAAGCAGCAATATTGTTGAAGATATGCAGATGAGTTTGGATTTGGCGATCGCCGGATATCCAACCGTATTCTGCCCCGAAGCGAACGTCACCGGGTGTTTGCCACAGCAGCAACAAGCAGCCAAAAGTCAAAGAACCCGATGGGAACACGGTCACATACAGACATTGTTAACTCAAACTCCCCGGCTGACAGCAGCTTCAGTCGAGCAAAAACGTTTTGACTTATTGGCGATCGCCCTCGACTTATCCGTCCCTCCACTATCGCTTTTAGTCGCTATCTGGCTAGCTGCTTTTGCCACCTCTTTACTAGCAGCAATTTTGGGAACATCCCCAATTCCAGCCGTCTTGTTAGGAGTACAAGGATTGCTAATTTTAGTTTCAATTGTCAGCGCTTGGGCAAAATTTGGGCGTGCCGATATTTCCGGTGCAACTCTTTTATCCGTACCTTTTTACATCCTGTGGAAAATCCCTTTGTATTTGGGTTTTATACTGAAGCGGCAAACTAAATGGGTACGGACAGAACGCGATGTTTAGTATTCGGTATAGTGCGTTAGCCAGATAGTTGAGTCAACTCAAAAATCTAGTTTATGACGCACTTTACCATGAATAAACTGATAGGCAAAAAACTATAGATTTAGTATTTGTATGGTGCCTCAGCTTGGAAAGTCAGATTGGTTATCTTGGTCAGCAGCAGTAGGCTGCCGTAAACAGACTAAAATCAGTAGGAATCATATTTTGGGGTATTTCTCCAACGCTAGCCCAATGAACAAGTTGATATCTGATTGCATTTCTGCACTCTAAATAATCCTGTATAACAATTCTCGTGCAACAGACTTACGAACGTGGCTGGTGATGAGTTCCAGGTTATTAGTAGCCACTGAATTGGAATGTTCTTTCGCCAGCCCAACAAACACAAAAAATCTGAAGCTGGAAAATTCCAACTTCAGACTTTTACTAACTCCCCGGGTAGGATTTGAACCTACGACCAATCGGTTACACTTATCCCAACGTTTCCGAAGGGCGCGGACTATTTCATCATCCCTACAAATCATGTTGGTGACCTGTCGTCGGATGTCGGGCGCTATGAGATTTATTGGTTAGGCTCCTCATCTCTAGTCTCTGCACCTTTCCGGCTACTTGCGATCGTAACCGCTGCCTTTCGCCAGACTTGGCTCAAGATTGCCGCCACCCAAAGTGCTGCGGTTTCCTTGAATTCACCCGATTTTTCAGTACCCGTTACCGGATAGAGCTGCTATGTTACTAGGGCTTTTGGTTGATGCCAAAGGCTTGCATTCATTACAGCCGACCGCTCTGCCACTGAGCTACCGAGGATTGGGGGTTTTTGTTACCCACATTTACTAACAATAGCTGAACTTACTCGATTTGGCAAGGCCTTTGATAAACTTTTTTTTGTGTCATACAGCGAGCGGGTTTGGGCCGCTAATGCAGTCCCATTCTCAACTTGGCGAGGCGCTGCTGTGATTCTGGATCGAGGGAATTGGCGAGAAAGCGACTGGAGTTGTGTTTGCGGGATTTGTGCTGGCGCTCGCTGCGGCGGGCGGTGGATTCTACATCAGCCGCTAGTTGTTCGGCGGACATCCATTCGGCACCGTAGCCGACTACGGTCAATTGCTGCGCTCGGTCTGAAGTGGCGACAATCATGCGGCCTTTGCCTTTGACCGATCGCAACTCGTAGCGCAAACTAGCACAAGATTTTTCAATATAGGTATCCGCTGTCTGACCGAAGTCAGTGTAGTGCACTGATAAATTTTTAGTAATAATTTCTTTAACGCCGGGACTATCTCGATAGTGCGCGTCAAACACCAGCCGAGCCTCAAAATCTTGAACGGCGCTGTAGTTAACTAAAACCTCAATCAACTCGCGGCGAGCTGTTTCGAGTTCGTCGCGATCGCGCTTCTCTCGGAGTCGAGGCCAAAGTCCAATTATGTTATAGCCGTCTACAAGTAAAACTGCTTGTGATACATAGGGTGACATGGTTCAAGGCTGAAGAGATCCAGCACGTATAGGACATTATTTGCATTGTTCATCAAAGCTTTTGTTCAATAATATTACCTATTGATGTGTAATTGCTAGGTTACATCGCAATAATTAAACCCCCCAGAGCCAGCTTTACCTGAGTTTTGGGGGGTTAGATTAACCTATAAATTTTCCGGCTTATTCGCCCGATTCCAACGATACGGGCGATCGTACAACTGTCGGCAGGGATATTTTCTCAACAGCAGGAGTACAACCGAGCCACTGCACCGACAACTCCGCAAACTGCTGCGGGGGGCCGCTCACGCAAAAACGAGTCGGTAGCGCAGTACCAGGATTCCGCAGCCCCAAAAGCTCCAATTCTCTGGCAGCAGCAGCCACCACCCGTACCGCAGGATCGATCAATGTCACCCCAGCAGGCAAAAGCGAGCGAACCACCGGAGCCAACAGCGGATAATGAGTGCAGCCGTAAATCAGCGTATCGATGCGCTGCTGAATCAAAGGAGCCAAATATTCCCGAGCCACCTCACAAGTATAAGGGTCGTGAATCCGGTTTTGCTCCACCAGCGGCACAAAAGCCGGACAGCTAACCTGCCACACCAGGCAAGAATCGTCCATCTCCAAAATCGCATTTCGATAAGCATTGCTAGCAGCCGTAGCAGGAGTTGCGATGACCCCGATCCGCTTGCCTTGCTGCACCGCAGCCTGCGCCCCGGGCAGAATTACTCCCAACACCGGGATATCAAATTCAGCCTGCACCATCTCCATCGCCAAAGCAGAACTGGTGTTACAGGCCATAATCACCATTTTCACATCCTGTTCCACCAACCAGGCCATAATTTCGCGGACAAACTCCACAATTTCTGACGGCGTGCGAGTACCGTAAGGCAGCCTCGCCGTATCTCCAAAATAAAGTATTGATTCGTTGGGCAACTGTTCGTACAACTGGGTCAAAACAGTCAAACCGCCCACGCCGCTGTCAAAAATACCGATTCTTTGTTGTCCAGAGTCTGTTGTCATTTGTTAATAGTTAGTTGTCTGTTGGCAGTTGGGAGTTGGCAGTTGGCAGTTGTTAGTTGGCATTAGTCAACAGTCAACAGTCAACCGTCAACCGTCAACTGCCTATTATCTTTGTTGAAGATAAAGCAAAATGCCGCGAGCGATAGAAGCAGCCATTTGACTGCGGTAAGCTGGGTCAGAAAGTTTAGCAGCATCCTCAGCACCCGTGACAAAACCCACCTCCACCAAAACAGAAGGCATAGAAGTCTTCCTCAAAACATAAAATCTCGCCTGCCGCACCCGGCGGTCAGTCGCCCCGGTCCCTTGCAAAATACTGCCATGAATCACCCGGGCCAAATCTTCCCCGTTCTCGAAATAATAAGTCTCAATCCCGCTAATATCCGGCCGGCTCATATTAATCGAATTAGCGTGAATGCTGACAAACAGGTTAGCATTCACCCGTTCCGCCAGAGAAACTCTTGGTTCTAGGTCGATTTCGCTGTCATCAGTCCGAGTCATCACCGCCTGCACTCCCTGCTGTTCCAGCAGCCTCGCCACCTGAAAAGAGATATCCAAAACAATCTCCTTCTCCTGAATGCTCTGAATCCCGACTGCCCCCGGATCGCGGCCACCGTGACCAGGATCGATCGCTACTACGGCCCGGCGGTTAGAAGCTTGGGGCAAATCCTCGCTTCCCAAAGTCCTTCTCGGCAAAGGCGACAAATTGGGAGTGCGAGTCAAAGGTTGCTGCGCGCTAGCATTCGATCGCAACTGCAAAGACAGCAACTGCGGACTCGGCCTCGTCACCCGGCCTACCTCTACCCCCGATCGTGGCTGCACCCAAATCACCACCGTCTCCGAGTCTTCTTGGCTGGCAGTAAACGATACAGGACTGTTGGCATCGAGCTGAGGAATTTCCCCCGCTAGGGAACTAGAGGCGAGCCTGATCCAGTAAGCTCTCGACCCCTGGTCCCAGCCGCTGGTATAGGAGACTTGGCGGTCAGTTCTCACCACCAGTTGCGTGCCGTTACTGGCTAAATCAATGGACTGAACTCTCGCTAAATTTCCTTGAGCTTGTCTAGCCGGAGGATCTACAGTCAGGCTGCGGGAAACCGAGGGTTGTCGTACTACACTTCCAGGCAATAGCACAACCCCGCCCAAATTGCTCACAGATGCCCGCCACTGAGTATTAGAATTCTTCATCCGCAAAGTCACGCGGGTAACGGGCGGGTCTGTTGGTAGTTGCCGGACTTCTATCTTGTCAACCCCGTGCTGACCGTTCGTTTGAGGTTGTTGGCTGCTTAGGCCCGGAGCTAAACTAGCTCCTTCAATATCGAGGGTGGCGATGTCCCCAGCCCGACTTTGTTGAAAATTAATTTGGGGGCGACCGCCCGCAGTGCGGACTAAAAAACCGTCCGCCGTCACCTGAACGTTCTGAACTACAGTCGCCTCGGCCGACTGGGCTTGGGATGCTGAAGGTTCAACCGATAACCTTTCTCCCCCTGGCTCTGAAATCGGATTTTGAGTTCCTCCCCGCACCGGCGTTGGCAAATCCACTGTCCACTCGCTCGGAGAAATACCCCGAAATTTTACTTGCTGAGGGTCTATAGTAAACCCGTCTCTGAGCTCGACCACAATTCTGGTCGTATCGTTGTCAAACTGCCCTACCCGCACCGATTCGATCGCCCCTGAGAGCGGTTTGCTGACCGAGGGACGACCCAGACTCGTCCCAGGCAAGTCGATTACCAACCGCATCGGGTTGAAAATCAGTTGAGCCTTGGGTTGTACTCCCCCGTCTGTTGTAATGTAAAGCCGGTTCTCTGAAGCATCAAACCGCCAAGATTGCAGTCTAGCTGCTTCGGCGGCTCCGGCGAGCAAAAATACACTTAAGAAACTCGGTAGTAGCCAGTGGAATTTCACGACAGTTTTTTCCTCGTTTGCGTTACTGCCAAAAGCTGGAAGGGCGCTGCTTGCCCGATCGGCTTTCAGCAGTTAGCCGCCAGCCGACCGGGGGCACGGGGGCCGTCAGTTGTTGGCTAAATTGACTTTTTTATGCGTTAACAGGCTCCAAAATGCCGCTATCTGGCATTTTTGAACTTTCCCGTATACTTGGGGGCGATCGGTTATAAGCAGACTGAAAGATTTTTGGCACAAGGGAAGGTATTTATTTTTAGGAGCAAGAAACAAGGTGTTTCTTGAAGTTAGAAGGTACAAGTTAGAAGGTATAATTTTACCCTTCTTCCAGGGAGGGGTTTCATAGCTCTTTAATGTTGCCGACTCTCGTTACGGCAAGGGTTATAATCCGCTTTACACTTGCGTGTTGTTCTAACTTTTCCTAAACTACCTCAATAACTTAACAACTTACCTCGGTAACAATCCGGATTTTCAACATTTAGGTAACTTTTCCAGGTTGTTAAATGTTTGTCCCACACAAACTGACCTATTCTTGGGAAAAAGCTTTTTTGCTACTTTTTTGCTAACAGATTGACAGTTAAATACAACTACATATTGCCCCTGCTCTCTTTTTTCTGATTTTTTTAATCAGGGATTTTCGGTGCTGCTTGAAACTTAGTGGGGCAATCATGATCGCGCCCCCCAATTGGACACTATGATAGCTACTTCATGTTTTCAGCACTAACGCGAGAGTTTTCTGTCTTACTTGGGTGGACAATGCTTTGTCCTTTAGACCCTTTTTGAGTACACGATCGACAGCCAGAGCCTTGGTTGGTTGACCTGAGAAAAAGTTTTGACCGTAGATATAGTTATCGCAGTTGTAAAAGTTGTTGGACAGCAAGGACAATCGATCGGCTTCTGGGTAAAACCTGTGATTTGGTTTAATGACTTGCCTTTCGACTAACTGCATAACTTGGATGTGTACTACCAGTTAGAGAAGATACACTATCTTGGTGAATGTGTCAATCTCTGAGCTTCTCAAAAAAGCAACCATCAATAACAGTAGATACATGACATCACAGAAAGACGGAGACTTACTTTCCAGCAGGAGTCGCCCATAGCAAAAAAGTTGTTTAGGTTAGTTCAAGCCTCCAGATAGCGGGTGGGGAGTCAATCTTGAACCTCAAATCGACTGACTCTCAAGATAGGGAAGTTCTGTAATATAGCAACCGCCCTGACGGTTAGGAGGTTCTTAATTTTTGAAACCTAAGCCGTCGATTGCGCCTTCCCTCCGACTTCTTTTTACCCCCTCCGCTGCGCCGCTATCGCCTTCAACATCTGCTATACCATACCACCGGGTGCGATCGAGTTCTAGCAAATTTATTTTTGAGCGCGATCGATACCCGCAAGTGATTTTTTTCCCTTAGTAATCCACGGCCCCCTGTCTAATCAACAGTGCTGCAATTCGCTCTCGCCCATAGGTGCAAAATTCCGGCTCATCCAGTTCAAAATGGCTTGATTTACTTGTTCCGGGCATTCATCTTGGGGACAGTGGCCCGCATTGTCTAATTCAACTAGCTCTACATAATTGGGATTACATTCAACAAATTGGTGCGGTCGGGCGAACCGAGGGGGAATCATCCGGTCTTGTTTGCCCCAAATTAACAGCATGGGGATTGTTAAATTTCGCATCACAATCTTGACACTGGGGCAAAATTTTGAACTGCCTACAGCTTTAAATAAAGCGCAGAAGGCGCGGGCTGCTCCCCGATCGCCCGCAGGCCCTGCTAGAATTTCCACTAATTCGTCGGTAACAGCTTCGGGGTTGGAGTAGGCAAAGCCAACCCAGCGACGGACAAAGGAAGGCTTGCTGGCAAAATAAAATAAAGGCCTGAGTACGATCGGAGAAACAAACAAACTTTCAACCGCTTCGATCACCGGAAGCAGCCATCCGGGCACCGCTTCGGCTCGCACAGAGGGGTCTGGGAGGCTAATCATTACCGTGCCGGCCACCATGTCCGGATGAGCCGCGGCCACGGCCAGACAAATCAGCGAGCCGATCGAGTTTCCTGCCAATATTACTGGCTCTTTGATAAAAGTTAGCCAAAAATCATAAACTTGATCAACCCACAAAGACACAGAGTAGTTGACCGGAGCTTTTTGGGAAGCGCCAAACCCTAACAAATCCAAGGCGTAAACCGTTTGGTTTTCGGCGAGTTGGGCGAGATTTTGTCGCCAGTGACCGATGGAAGCTCCAAACCCGTGCAGTAAAATAATCGGCGTTCCCGATGCGTGCGGGGCCATTGCCTCAGCCGCAGAATCTTGAAATTCCAGCGCGCCTTGATTTCGTAGCCCATCGGGCCGCAAATAAGTGTAGCGAGTTTGCCAACCCCGCCACATCCAGTCTCGTTGAGTTCCCACCCGTTGGTGCCACAGCAGAGAATTTGTCAATTTTGCCTCAGCTCGCAACATAAATTTACACTTGCTTATACCTATTCTACAAGGCAGATCAGGCGACTTGGGGGACTTGCCAGACCGGGCGAGATGGGCTACCAAAAGCGGTTGTACCTCATCCTTAAACTTTTACCCTGAATTTTGGACGGTTTTGTCATCAATCGGGCAGGGGGGCGGGGGATCGTGTGTGAAGTTAAAATAAAACTAGGCAGAAACTCAGCCAGACTGAGTAGAATAGCAAGTATTGTAAGAATTCATTTACGATCGTCCAAATATTCCCCAAGGCTTTAGCGGAGGGGACACAGGGCGCGGTAGTACGTCCGGTAAGGGTAACACCTTATAAAACAGTTCGATCGTCCAAGCGAAATATTGAGCGATCAAACCTGTAACTATCAAGAAGCTTCGCTATTAAACTACTGCTTGTAAAACCATTCATGCCTGTGATTGAAAGAAGACAAAATCGCAACCTACCCCAGATCAACGAAAATATTCGATACCCCAAAATCCGGGTAATCGATACCGACGGCGCGCAACTAGGGATATTGACGCCTGCAGAAGCGCTGCGCCTGG
Source organism: Microcoleus sp. S13_B4 (assembly GCF_036700885.1). Classification (NCBI taxonomy): domain Bacteria; kingdom Bacillati; phylum Cyanobacteriota; class Cyanophyceae; order Oscillatoriales; family Microcoleaceae; genus Microcoleus; species Microcoleus sp. S13_B4. The sequence continues at coordinate 95,316 of NZ_JAUBPU010000005.1, read as the reverse complement.
CAGAAGAAAAAGAACTGGATCTTGTACTTGTCAGCGACAAAGCTGACCCGCCCGTATGCCGGGTAATGGACTATGGGAAGTACAAATTCGAGCAGGAAAAGAAAGCGCGAGAAGCAAAGCGGAAGCAGCACACTGCGGATGTTAAAGAAGTGAAGATGCGCTACAAAATTGAAGAACATGACTACCAAGTGCGCCTCAAACTAGCAGACCGCTTTATCAAATCTGGGGACAAAGTAAAAGCCACGATCATGTTCAGAGGTCGGGAAATCCAACACAGCAACCTAGCAGAGGACTTGCTTAAGCGCATGGCCACAGATTTGCAGGAAATCGCAGAAGTGCAGCAAGCCCCGAAAAAAGAAGGACGCAGTATGATGATGCTGCTGTCGCCGAAGAAAGTATAAATAGATAGTCATTAGTCAGCAGTCATCAGTCATAAACTGGTGACTGATAACTGATGACTTCTGAAGTTAGTCAGGAATAAGCTACCACACAGGGAAATCAACGCTGCATGGAAAATTTTCAAATCAGCGGTTCGGCGGGAGTAAGACAAGGAGTGCTGCGATCGCTTAACCTGCGATCGGAAGAAGTAGAGCGAACCGTACTGATGTTCCTCGTCTACACTCTAACCTCCGTGGGGCTGATCTGGCTGGAACTCAGCACAGTAGGTCTGTTTTTAGACGAGTACGGTGCCGACAAAATGCCTTTTATCTACATAGCAAGCGCCTTTATTGGTTCTGGCTTGGGATTTGTCTACTCGTGGCTGCAAAAAATCCTGCCGCTGAGGCGCACCGTGGTAGTGGTTCTGGGCATGATGTCGGTACCGCTATTTTTGTTTCGATTCGGAATTGGCTACGAAAATACTAAGATAGCTGGCATCAGCATCGCTTTTATTACTATTTTTTTGATGTGGCTGTGGGTGGAAGCTTGCTATGTCCTCAATGACCTCAACACTTCTATCACTTCCAACCAACTGTTTAATATTAGAGAAATTAAGCGCACCTATCCGCTAGTCAGTAGCGGCTATCTAGTAGCTGGAGTAGTCAGCGGATTTTCTCTGCCTGTTTTACTGCACGTAGTCGGACTCAAAAACGTTACCCTGATATCGGGGTTAATGGTGGCGACAGGCTCGGTTTTACTCTACTACCTAACGGAAAAATACCGCCAAGCATTCCCGGAAACAGCTCACTGGACGGATGACGACGAAGACGACGACCAAGAAGAATTTACCGCCCGCAAAGTTACAGGCCCGCTCCAAAAATACGCCGTACCTCTAGTCAGTTTCTTCGTCCTCGCAGAAGTCCTCTACGTCCTAGTAGATTTCCAATTCTACAGCCAGCTAGAATACCAAAACCCAGGGGACGGAGCTAGCTGGATCGCTAGCTTCCTGGGCATTTACGAAGGCATACAAGGCCTGTTTCAAGTGGCGACTCAGTGGTTCGCTTCGAGTCGGTTGGTGGAAAGAATCGGTGTGTTCGTGACGGCAATGATTTTGCCGGCGGGTATCGCGATACTCGGGGTGCTGACCATAGGAGCATCCCTCGGCCAGCTAGTATCTGTGTTTATCGGGCTGATATTGCTGAGATTTTTAGACGAACTGCTGCACTACACGCTGTTGGAAACTGTTAGCCCGGTTTTATTTCAACCGATTCCCGACAATATTCGATCGGGCATTCAAACTCTGGTCAACGGTGTGGGCGAACCTTTGTCCTGCGGAGTTACAGGAGTCGGCATCCTGATTATGCTGTGGGTGACAGAGAAGATACTTCCCCAGCAAGACGAAAAGGCATTTCACGACCAGCAAAGCTTGATATTTATTGGCGCGATCGTAATATTGGCACTGTTGTGGGTCTTTGTCGTATGGCTGATCCGCTCTCAATACGTGGGTTTATTGGTCAAAAGTGCGGAGCGGGGGCGCTTGGGTGTCACAGACGTTGACCTCAAAGCTCTGAAGCGCGCAGTGGTAGAAACTCTACAAAAGCCGGGGGGCGAAGATGAAAAGCGCTCTTGCATAGAACTCCTGACGCAAATTGACCCCAAAAATGTCGGAGAAGTTCTAGCTCCCATCCTCGATTCGCTGTCCCCTGGTTTGCAGCGCCAGAGCTTGGAAACGATGCTGCAACACCCGAACCCCGCATATTTAGAATCAGTCCGCGCACTTTCGCAGCAATCCTTGCCACCAGAGGTTCTGGCCTTGGCTTTGCGCTACATCTGGCTGACGGAAGCTGAACCAAATATTGAGAGCTTGCGGCCTTACTTGCAGCCGATCGTCGATCCGGTGGTGCGGGGTACGGCGGCTGCTTTAATTATGAGAAGGGGCGATCGCCAGCAAAAGGCAGAGGCTACTAATACGCTGCGGCAAATGCTGACACACAAGCAAGAGCGGGAACGTGTTATGGGGACGCGGGCTTTGGGAGAAGCTGATTATTTGCAAGGACTGCGGCTGCATATTCCCAATCTGTTGCAAGATGAATCTCTGCGAGTTCGCTGCGCTCTGTTAGACGTGATTTCGTCTACTCATTCAGAAGAATATTATCCTTCGCTGCTGCGCGGACTTGGTTACAAATCGACTAGGGAAGCGGCTTTGCAGGCTATAGTCAAACTTCACAACGACGCCATTCCTTTGCTCGTGTATTTGGCTGAGGATATCCACAAGTCTGATTTGGTCAGGTTGCAAGCTTGGACGGCTCTGGGCCAAATTGGGACTCCCGAGGCGCTCGACATTTTGGTGAGCAATTTGATGACGGCTTGGGGAACGACGAGGCGCAATATCCTCCGCATCCTGTTGAAAATGCCTTCGGAAGCGGGGATAGAAGGGATTCTAGACCGCATCGGCCGTAGTGGCTTGGAAACTCTTATCGAACAGGAGTTAATGTTTATCGGTCAAATTTATGCAGGTCTGGTAGATTTGTCGGGGGTAACAAGCTACGGCAATTTCTCAGAGCGAGAGGCCAACAGCGGCAGGGAACCTGGGAACGATACGGCTCAATTGTTGCAGCGTGCTCTGGCGGGGTTGGAAGCTGATGCTAAGGAGCGGTGTTTTTTGCTGATGAAGTTTCTTTATCCGCTGGACACGGTACAAGCGGCTGCTTTCAACATCGCTTCTGGCCAACCTTCTTTGGTTGCTAGGGGATTGGAAATTCTCGATAATACTGTGGATATAGCTAGGAAGCGATCGCTCATCAATTTGTTAGACCAACACTCGGAAAGAGAAAAATTGAGCAACCTCTCGGAATTGATGGTTTACAAACCTCTAGCCCCTAGCGATCGCTTGCGTCGCTTGCTAGAATTGCGCCACTTCCTTTCGGATTGGGCTTTGGCGTGCTGCTTTCACTTGGCGAGGGAAGCGCGCTGGAGCCTTACCGCTCAACAAACTCTCGTCTGTCTGCAGCACCCGACGGGTTTTGTCCGCGAAGCAGTGTTAGCCTATTTGAAAATAGCCTCGCCGCGGGCTTTGGTCGAATTGTTGCCCAGGCTGCAAAATGACCCCGATAATTTGGTATCCGCTCAAGTTGAAGAGATGATGGCCGAGTTGGGTGCTGGGGGAAAAAGGTAAAGAAGGAAGAAGGAAGAGGGAAGAGGGAAGAGGAAATAAAAAGAAACTATGCCCAATGCCCAATGCCCAATGCCCAATGCCCAATGCCCAATGCCCAATTCCTCTTCCTTTGTTTAAATTTAAATTAATCACTGCATCGCATTATGTTAACCAGCGTCGAACGCCTATTGTTTGTCAGGGAGGTTCCGATTTTTAAGGAACTGCGGGATGATTTTCTCGTGCGTCTAGCATCAGTAATGGATGAACTTTCTTTTCCTTCCAAGCACAGGATTTTTACGGAAGGACAAGAAGGTCGGTCTCTCTATATTTTGGTATCGGGAACGGTGCGGGTGCATATAGGCGATCGGGATTTAGCACAGTTGAAAGCGGGGGCTTGTTTCGGGGAAATGTCGCTGTTTGATGCAGAACCTCGATCTGCCTCTATTTCTACTCTCGAACAATCCGAGTGTTTGATGCTGACTCAAATGCAGCTATACGATGCGATTGATGAAACGCCGGGAATTGCGGTGAATATTATTCGCTTGCTGTCGCGCCGGATTCGGGAGTTGAATCAAAAGTTGAATGCTAAAGAAGCAATTATGCCTCCTACAGAGACTGTGAGAGTTCCTGAAATGCGATGAAATGGGGGAATGGCGAATTGTGTTTTTAGTCAATCGGTAATTCTGCACAATTTACAGCACTTTGCGATGCTATGAGGTACAGTAGCAGCATTGAGTGAACCAATGTCTTAAATTGTTCTGATTCATCAAATTAAGGGCAACTGCTATGATCCTGTCAATCATCGCTGGGGTCGTGGGAGAAAACATTTGCAAAAAAGATTTACAGCACTTTCCGATGTTATGACGTAGAATTAAGTGAAAAGCACCTGATAGTTGACGGGGTGGTCACCCCGTCAATATTTAAAGTATCTGATGAGCCAATGTAACGACAAGCGGATAGCATTAATGGGGGATGGCGCTAAATATCATTCTTCTTTTCTAAGGTTAAAGACTTTTTCTCATGGGTGAATAATGATGCAAGATGAATCGGATTGGAAAATCACTTGTTTGAGATTCGCACTCCTACGCTCCGCCTCAGCATCCAATAGAAGATATTTGGTTACAAGCTAAACAATTGATTAGGGAGTCCTATCATCTGTATCAGACATTGGCTCTCGTTAAACATATATTGAAGTTAGTTACTCATTATCAGATATTTTATTTCGTCAAGCTTCATAGTTATGATAAATTCTCACAAATCATATAGGATTGCTATAGCAGAGCTAAAGCTCAAACTAAGCCGCCGATCGAACTTCACCCCTAACTCTGCAAAATAACCCAAAGGCGGTAGCATAGTTTGGGAAACGGCATCAACTGAAGATGAACTTAGCGCCAGCAACAGTCCTGCAACAGGGCAAATACAAAATTAACGCGACTTTAGGGATAGGAGGGTTCGGCATCACTTACCGAGCTATCCACACCCATTTAAACCAAACCGTCGTACTCAAAACTCTCAACGAAAGCCTGCGCCAACACCCAGAATCTGCCCAATTTCAGCAGCAGTTTATTGCCGAAGCCCAACGCCGATCGCGGTGTCAGCATTCCAACATAGTCAGGATAATCGACTTTTTTGAAGAAGCCGGACAGTCTTTTATTGCAATGGACTACATTCCGGGGCAAACTCTGGCCCAAATAGTCGAAACCGATCAGCCGCTGCCAGAAGCCCAGGCCCTGCACTATATTCGGCAAATAGCCTCAGCCGTAAGTACAGTGCACCACAGCGGATTGCTCCACGGAGATATCAATCCAGAAAATATTATCCGGCGAGCCGATTCTCACGTAGTAATGTTAATAGATTTCGGAATTGCCCGCGGCTTTACCGCCGGCACCAAACAAACCCACACTAACTTGCTCTCCCCCGGGTACGCGCCGATCGAACAATACCTCTATGACGGTAAATGTACACCGGCCACTGACATCTACGCGATCGCAGCCACCCTCTACTACTTACTCTCCGGCGTGGCGCCCGTAGCAGCACCCCTGCGCGATCGCATTCCCTTGACTGAGTTACGGCAATTTCAGCCCAACCTCAGCTCAGGAATCGAGCGAGCCATCCTTCAAGGACTCGAAATCGACCCCCACAACCGCCCTCAGACAGTCGAAAATTGGCTCACCATGCTGCAAGAAACAGAGCGAGTATCAGTAAAAAGAAAAGACAAGCAAAGTCTAAGATTGCCCGCACCTCCCCCGCCGCAGTTGACTTTTCTGGCGTTTGTCGTAACGGCTGCAATTGCAGGCTGGATGGGTTTTGACCTAGCATGGCACTACAACAGCACCACTCTCAGCAATCGTCCCAAAATTGAATCCTTCCCATCTCTGGAAGATTTGCTCAAATCCCGCGATTTGTCAGGGCCGATGTTCGGACAGCCGTCTGTTGAAAGCAGCCCTCTCTACCCGATCGAACTTAACAAGCGCCCTAAACCCTCCTTAGGCAGCAGCAACATTCCCGAAAAGAGCGACGATCCCTCAGAAACTAGCGCTGCACCTTCTGAGTCTCCAAGTCAGGAAACTCCCGCCCCAGAGTCCAAAGCGCAACCTGAGCCATCCCCGACGCCCGAACCGGCACAGGAGCCTTCTGAGTCCCCCATTCCAGAGCCTCAAACCCAAATCGAGCCAGCTCCCCAACCAAAAGCCGCACCAGTACCGGAAGTTGCGCCCTTGCCTGCAGAACCGCCCGCCGCACCCGCCCTGCCTGCCCCTGGGAGTGCTAGCGCTGAAACCTTGCCGCCGTCGGAATCCGCGCCGCCAGTAATAGCGTCGCCGATCGAGCGATCGCCTGAGCCTGCGATACCCAGCAGCAGTGGCAGCAATTCAGATAGTTCGATCGCACCTGATTCACCACCCCCGGTAGCAGAGCCCACAGTGCCTTTTCCCGAACCTGCGACAAATTAGTATGGTTTTTGTTAGTTCAAAGTGCAGACAAATACTTGGTTTTATGAGTCAGCAAATATCTGCTCAGTAGTTGAGATAATAAGGCCCTACCTAGCCCACTACTATCTTCCCAAAACTTCCGTCGAATCTGAAAATCCCAACAGTCGCCGTCTGAGTTTATCGAATATTTCCTATTCCCTCTGCAATCTAAATGCCCGCAAAAAAATGCAGGACGGTGTTCTATTTTGATTTAAATTATGTTAGAATATGTGCGCGGCGCTGAGGTGGTGAGAGGTCGCGTGTTAATACTGCCAAGCTGCAAACATTTTGGTACAAAGCAACCCCAACCTCGAATTTGAGCGAGTGTAAGCGACGCATTTGGGCTAAGCCGTTGCGCGCTAGACTGTTCTAACTCTCAAGAATCCCATCCCCGAGACTCGGGGTGGGAGTGTCAATTCCCCCAAACTTCCTTCCTTTGGGAGCAAGCATCATCGGGGACAAGCAAGTTATAATTTGTTGCGGAAGCGCACAGAGATTTTTTATGAGTAAACCCCCAGTTCATGCTTTTTTTGTAGGCAGAGCACTTGCCGAAGCACTGTACGAGCAATTAGAAAGCGCAGCAACCAACGCTTTCTCTGAACTCGGCAAATTTGACGCAGAACAAAGAGAACGCCTGCGACAGTTCACCGATCGAGTTGTGGAACGGGCAAATCGAGCTTCGGATGAGGCGATGCAGACCAGAACTGGCACTGCAAGCACCACCACCATTCAAGACATCCATCCTGCAGAGTTGCAAGCGACTATTGACGAGCTGCGCGCCGAAGTGGCTCTGGTGCGATCGGAATTGCAGCGTTACCGCAGCAGTTTGCCCTAGCGCTCGATTCGACCACAACTATTATTTACTACGTGAGCGCATTGCTTTGCGCTCCTGCGCTCCTACTTTCAATCAAAGCAAAAACATAAAATAAGCAATTTGGGAACCCAAGTGTCTGCTCTCCTTGATGACTCTGTTAATCGCCAGCGCTCCCCCAAGCACACTGGCGAAACCGATGAGCGAAAAACTGCTAGTAAATCCTACAAAAGTAAAGCTTATCGCTGGAATCGCGAAAAATACTCCCGGAAGCGGCGCTTCTTCGACATTTGGGCCTTTGTCTTGCTCTGGCTGGCTTCGCTGTGGCTCGACAGCAAAAATTGGAGCTACTGGGGAGGCGTGACTGAAGAAAAGAAAGTTGCCAGACGCCGCTTTCAAGCTATCTGGGTGCGAGAAACACTGTTGGATTTGGGCCCTACTTTTATTAAAGTTGGGCAGTTATTTTCCACCCGCGCCGATTTGTTCCCGACAGAGTTTGTCGAGGAACTTTCTAAGCTGCAAGATAAAGTGCCTGCTTTCAGCTACGAGCAGTTGGAAGTAATTGTCGAGCAAGATTTGGGCAAGACAGTTCAAGAACTCTACCACAGCTTTGATCCAGTGCCCCTGGCTGCTGCAAGTCTGGGTCAGGTACACAAAGCTCAACTGCATTCGGGCCCGGAAGTGGTGGTCAAGGTGCAGCGACCGGGACTGCGGAAGCTGTTCGAGATCGATTTGCAAATTCTTAAGGGAATTGCCCGTTACTTTCAAAACCATCCTAAGTGGGGCCAGGGCCGAGACTGGATGGGGATTTATGAAGAATGCTGTCGCATTCTGTGGCTGGAAATTGACTATCTCCATGAAGGCCGCAATGCTGATACTTTTCGCCGCAATTTTAGCAACTGTGACTGGGTGCGGGTGCCGAGGGTTTATTGGCGGTATGCGGCTCCGCGAGTGCTGACTTTGGAATACCTGCCGGGGATTAAAATCAGCCATTACGAAGCTTTGGAAGCGGCGGGTATTGATCGCAAATTAATCGCTCAGTTAGGGGCAAAAGCTTATTTGCGGCAGTTGCTCAACGATGGCTTTTTCCACGCTGACCCACACCCTGGCAACATCGCTGTTAGTGCCGACGGTTGTCTGATTTTCTACGATTTTGGCATGATGGGGCAAATCCAGTCGAACGTCCGCGAAGGACTAATGGAGACGCTTTACGGTATTGCTTCCAAGGATGGACAGCGGATTATGGATTCTCTGATCAATTTGGGAGCTTTGGTGCCGACGGGTGATATGAGTCCGGTGCGCCGATCAATCCAGTATATGCTGGACAATTTCATGGACAAGCCTTTTGAAAATCAGTCTGTGAGCGCGATTACTGACGACCTTTACGATATTGCCTACAACCAACCTTTTCGCTTCCCAGCTACTTTTACTTTTGTAATGCGAGCTTTTTCCACAATCGAAGGGGTGGGCCGAGGTTTAGATCCCGAGTTCAACTTTATGGAGGTGGCACAACCTTTTGCCATGCAGCTTATGACTAATGGAAATGGCCATGATACAAGTAGCAGCATTTTTAACGAAATCGGTCGTCAGGCGGCTCAGGTGAGTTCGAGTGCTTTGGGTTTGCCCCGCCGGATTGAGGAGACTATTGATAAACTCGAACAGGGAGATTTGCGGATTCGCGTCCGTTCTGCAGAAACAGAGCGCTTGCTCCGTCGCATGAGCAGCGCTCAAATGGGCACGAATTATGCTTTGCTGATGAGTGCTTTTACTTTGTCGGCGACAATTTTGTTTGTCAGCAATCAAGTCTGGCCGGCTGTCGCTGTGGCACTGCTGGCAGCGGGTGCAGGGTTTGCTATGCTGCGTTTGTTCAAGCGGATCGATCGTTTAGACAGGATGTCATAATTGTGCAATTTGCGAGGGGAAATTTCAGGTTTGAGATTTCTCGCCAGCCAAAATTTGACATCGAATGTTAAGTTTTGGCTGGCTGACCACAGATTGCTGAAATTTACAACACATACGCGCTTTGAGGCTAATAACCCGGTTGCTGCCTAGATTTTTCGCCAGCAAAACCTCTAATTTTGGGTAGAAATCCAGTTTTTTTTTTGCAGGTGCTGCTGAATTTACTGGATTTACCAAAATTTTAAGATGGGATTACCATCATACGATCTACAATATGAGGTCAAGGAAGTGCAATTTTTCCAAAACTGGCGATCGCGGGCAGCAGAATTTCAAGTTCGTTCGGGATTTAAGTTTTGGAATAAAAAATCGCACCCCATTAAATCAAGCTTTCAAGTTCGATGAGTCCAATCACCCAATCTATGAAACGCTCTTTCGCAGGTAAGACAGACACAGGGCTAGTTCGTTCCGTAAATCAGGATTCGTACTACATAGACTCTGACGGGCGATTTTTCATAGTGGCCGATGGAATGGGAGGACACGCCGGAGGTCAAGAAGCCAGCCGGATTGCGACTCAGGCGATTCAATCTTATTTGCTCGAACATTGGGAAGAACCTGAGGATTCTCCGCTGTTGTTAGAAAAGGCTTTTTTAATTGCCAATCAAGCAATTTTGACGGATCAGCTCGACCATCCGGAGCGTGCTGATATGGGAACTACGGCTGTGGTTCTAATGTTTAGGGATGAGGGCAGACCCTGGTGCGCTAATATCGGGGACTCTCGCTTGTATCGGCTACACGGCTCTCGCTTGGAGCAGATTACTGAAGACCAGACTTGGGTGGCTCAGGCTGTGAAAAGAAAGGCCCTAACTCCCGACCAGGCTCGCAGTCATCCTTGGCGTCACGTTTTGTCCCAGTGTTTGGGCCGCGATGATTTGCGGGAAATAGATATTTTGCCGGTGGACGTGCAGCCAGGGGATCGCTTGCTGCTCTGCAGCGACGGCTTGACTGAGGAACTTTCCGATCCTTTGATTGCTTCTCCTCTGAAGTCGATTCGCGCCTGCGAGGGTGCTGCAACTGCTTTGATTCAAGCAGCTAAGGATAAAGGTGGACGCGATAATATTACTGTGGTCATCGTGACGATCGACCTCAAATAATATTCGCTCGCCCGATCGCACCCGACCATCTAAAATCGAAAAATCGAAAAATTGAACAATCTAAAATCTAAAATCTAAAATCTAAAATTGAATGACCCGCGTTATCGGTTTGATCAGCGGCACGTCGGTGGATGGCATTGATGCTGCTTTGGTGGATGTGGTCGGTTCCCAAACAGACTTGAAAGTGCAATTGGTGGCCGGCGAGACTTTCCCTTATCCTGCTAATTTGCGCTCGCAAATTCTCTCGGTTTGCAGTGGCTCAGCTTTGTCAATGGCTGAACTAGCGCAATTAGATGATGCCATTGCCCAAGAATTTGCTACGGCGGCATTGACAATTCAAGCAGAATATGATAATAAAGCCGAATTAATCGGCTCTCACGGTCAAACCGTCTACCACCGACCTGCTGGGAAAGCCCAGAAAGACAGCGCCGGTGGGTTAATGGGCTACAGCTTGCAAATCGGGCGGGGCGCGCTAATTGCGGAATTGACAGGAATTACTACTGTGAGTAACTTTCGCTCGGCAGACATTGCTGCCGGGGGTCAAGGAGCACCCTTAGTGTCCATAGTTGATGCCTGCCTGCTGGCGGAACCCAACCGCAGCCTCTGCATCCAAAATCTGGGGGGAATTGGCAATGTTACCTATCTTCCGGCAAGAGGAAAAGGGGGAAACAATGACGAGTCTGAGATTTTCAGTCTTGGGGATGGCATATCGGGGTGGGACACAGGCCCGGCGAATTCCCTGTTAGATTTGGCAGTACAGCACTTCTCAGGGGGCACTAAGACGATCGACGAAGGTGGAGCTTGGGCGGCATCGGGAACTCCCTGTCAAGCTTTAGTCGAGGAGTGGCTCGCATCAGAGTTCTTCCGCCAAGCACCGCCGAAATCAACGGGGCGAGAGCTATTTGGTGTAGACTATTTTGACAGGTGTTTGGTCGAGGCCCAAGGTTACAACCTCAGTCCTGCTGACGTGCTGGCTACTCTGACAGAACTGACTGTTGCCTCGATCGTTCACAGTTACCAAACTTTTTTACCGGCTATGCCCGATCGAGTTTTACTATGCGGGGGTGGCAGCCACAATCTCTACTTAAAACGCCGATTGCAATCTCAATTGCATCCAGTGCAAGTGTTGACTACTTCTGAGGCAGGCTTGAATGTAGATTTTAAAGAGGCGATCGCTTTTGCGGTTTTAGCCGCATGGCGGGTTCGGGGCATTCCCGGTAATCTGCCTCAAGTTACTGGTGCCCGGGCACCGGTACTTTTAGGGGAAATTAACTCTTGTTGGCACAGTTGGGCGTGATAGCATAGAGTCTGAGGGACAACGGCTGTGCGTTGTTGCACCAGCATTGTAGCCAGCAGGAAAAGCATAGGAACAGCACTGTGGCTCACACGTTTTTAATGGAATCTGGCCAATGGACGCTCGAAGGAAGCTGGATTGAGCGCAATGGCGTGCCAATTACGGTTAAAGGCAAAACTTTAGTGAGCTGGAACCGAACAGATTGGTTCAGTATGGTGACAAAGCTCGTATTTCCTGGAGGCGATCGCGAAGAGATTATTTTGCAGTACCGAGGACACCTCAACAGCGATGAACGGCAGTATACTTTTGTACTCCAACACAGCGAACTCGCCCGCGTCGAGGGCGAAGGTTGGATTGCTCCCCAGTCGATCGTCCAGCGTTATTGGGTATTGGGAGACGAACGCCAGCGGCGGACGGGTTTTGATACCCTTCACCGCGTTGATGACAACCGATACTACCAATCTAGTGGTATCATGTCGGGTCATTACCTGACGAGTACAATGGAAGCGACTCTCGAACGTCAGGGGGAATAACTCTTTCTAGAGTCAACACTTGCGAGTTCTAGGGTTTGATGTGAAAATTCAAGGTTTTGCTAGTCGGAGGTCCAGCTCAGATGTCCGACTAGCGCCATTGCTGTCAAACCTCATCCGCTGCAACTAAAGACAAATATATTGAATTTGTTAAAAAATTTAAGGGATTAAAAAATTAACACTTATTATTAATAGTTATCCAATTTTTGCGTTGAGGCGCGATAAATTATATTTGCACTCTCTGTATCTGTAGTGTCGATCGACAAACTGCTTAGCTCGACTCCCCAAATAGAGTGAAATCCACAAAGAAACTGTCAAATTTTCCTCAAGTCTGTACAGAGGGCTTCTACCTTCTGCCTTCGAGTGACGCCCCATCACCCCCAACTCCTTTCCGCCTGAGGGAAGAGAGTAAGAGACGGAGGTCGCCGACTGCGACTGTTTCCTACTCAAGGCCTGGGTTAGGTTCTAAACCCCAGTGGTGTTTCAGAAAATGGCGGTACATGGTTTCCCGCAGCATCATTTGCTCGTAAAGCTTGACCAAAAACTCCTGAGCTTGTTCGCGGCTCATGTCACTTACCTGTGTTTTGAAGGAACACAGGCTAAATTGCTGTTCCAAAGACAATTCTGCTGGTTGGCTCATGACTTTGACTCCTCTGTAAGTAAAGGTGACTTAAAAGTGAACACCTGGATTAACCAGATTTGTAAATTGTTTCAGCGATCAACCCTTGGTTTCGGGATGCCCGATAGCCCATCTGGCTTGAGTGTATATTACAAAAGGTAACAATCATTTGACAAAATTACCATCTGTCCCAGGAAATAACTTAGTGAGAGAGATGGCGAAATGCCTGCAAAAGTTCCTTCTGCAGGCATATACAAGTGTATCTACTTGTCAAGAGAAAAAAGGCTCAGTACGAACCAAAAGAATTGAAGCGCTTTATACCAAATCGGGTGGAGCTTCTCTCCGCCAGGGGAGAGGGGGAGATGAGGAGAGCTGGATAGCGGAAGATGGGGAGAAGGGAGAATTTCTTTTTCTCTGTTCTCCCTTCTTCCTTATTCCTTCTAACTAATTCGAGGACCCGCCATCCTGGGGTGGAGTGGCCCCTCCGGATCGGAAATTGGGAGCAGCAGGTGCAGGCGAAACAGGAGGAATGCCCTGATTTGCCCCAAAGTTGCTACGCTGCTGCCCCGGAGCCGGGAGAGGAGATTGAAACTGATTGGGATTGAACTGCTGCTGCCCCGGAGCCGGGAGAGGAGATTGAAACTGATTGGGGGGATTGAACTGTTGCTGCCCCGGAGGCACAGGAGACGGCAGAGGTTGACCGGAATTGCCGATCGCAGGTGCCGCAGGAATGCCAGAATTGGGAAGCGAGGGATTGGGCAATGGGGAGGCAGCCGAACTAGGAAGAGTTGCTAGGGCCACTCGATCGCCCCCTACCTCTCTCAATTTGTCTAAAACCTCGACAACTTTGGCATATCTAGCATTTTGAGGAGCGTACAGCACCATCAACCCCGTAGGATTTTTGCTTTGGAAACTCTTTAAAACTCGATCGAGCTGTTGGTAATTAACAGGCAATTGGTCGATATAAGTTTGCCCGAAATCGTCAATGCTGACAATCAGCATCTCTCGCATCTGCGTTTGTCCCGTCTTCGCTTTAGGCAAATCGACATTAATTGCTTGCTGGCGAGTCAGTTGCAAAGCCGCCAGCAGAAAAAACGTCAGAATGCAAAATATCACGTCAATTAAAGGCACCAGTTCTATCCGAGCCTCTTCAGCAGGAGTATCTAAGTGAATCTTCATCCGTTCTCCTTGGTTCTAATTATTAGAAGGTGCATCTTCAGCCGGATCGGAACCTTTCAATTTCGGCTCCCGATTCCGTTCTCCCGATTCTTGAGAATTGAGAGAACGCCTGTTCAAACCATCGGCACCAAAAGAAGAATTGCTGTACTCTGCACCAGGTGCTCGACCCTTAGCATTAACCGTCGGCCAGTATTGCCTGTAAAGCAATTCCAGTTCATTTCCAGCTTTGCGAAATATTTTTGCCTGGTTGAACAAAAAAGCTTGAAATATCCGATAAAACGCCAAGGTAAAAATTGCTACTATCATCCCAGTAGCAGTCGTGGTCAGCGCCTCGCTAATCCCCAAAGTTACCCCAGTTGTTGCCGACGTGCCGATGTCGCCCAGACGGATAGAACTGAGCGAGTTAATCAAGCCCAGAACTGTTCCCAGCAAGCCCAGCAAAGGGGCTAGAGCGATCGTAGCTTCTAAGATTTTGTCGCCGCGGCGCATCGAAGCCAACTCTTCATCGGCTGCAGCTTCGAGTGCGAGTCGAAATAAATCTGGTTCAGGATTGTACAGGCGCAGCGGTGCAGATAGAAATCGCCCGATCGGCTGTCGGTTAGCTTGTCTGGCCATCTCGCTAGCCGCCCCCCAATCGCTGCGAGCGGCTTCAAGAATGCGGTTAACTATTTGCTTTTCTTTGCTCAGGAGGCTCGCCCAAAACCACAAGCGCTCGATAATTGTACTCAAAGATAGAATCGATAACACTAACAGGGGCCACATGGCGGGACCACCTTTTTGAAACAGTTCTTGAATATTCACAGTATTTTTACTCCTGCATAACCGGCTTGGCTTTGCTTCTGTTGTACTTTTTTTAACAAATTTAAGGCCATTTAATTTTAGCTATTAATGTACTGTGTTCCGAGGCCGATCGACCGATCGCGATCGACTATTTCCTCAAACCTCTTCTAAGTCGTCTTGACACCTATCTTGCAGCGACTGGTGTTGAAGGCGGCGGGAAGAGCGGCGATACTTTTTAGTTTGCAG
The DNA here is from genome assembly GCF_036700885.1 of Microcoleus sp. S13_B4. NCBI lineage: Bacteria > Bacillati > Cyanobacteriota > Cyanophyceae > Oscillatoriales > Microcoleaceae > Microcoleus > Microcoleus sp. S13_B4. The sequence continues at coordinate 80,306 of NZ_JAUBPU010000005.1, read as the reverse complement.
CTTCGGTTCGTATTGCTGCGTACCATCGGACTTGGTTTGCTGCTTCAAACTCGATTCGGCGCTACTAGAGTTTTGCTCTTGTTGCTGGCGGATCATCGCCTCTTCGAGAAACTGCAAGTAATACTCATAGCGCTCCCAAGATCCCCGCACCACACAGTTAGGCTCACTTCGGTGCGAACAGTCGCTAAACTGGCAGCTACCCAAAGCCAGCCTCTGGCGCGCTTCTGGGAAATATTCAGCTAACTCTGAGGGATCGCATTCGAGAGCCGGCTGATTAAATCCCGGAGTATCGGCCAAAAGCCCGCCGCCGGGGAGTTCAAATAGTTCGACGTGGCGAGTCGTGTGGCGCCCGCGGCCGAGTTTGCCGGAAACAGCGTTCACTCGCAGATTCAGGGCCGGGATCAGTTGGTTGATCAAGCTGGACTTGCCGACCCCAGAAGGGCCGCAAATTATCGTTATTTTCCCTTGGATGGGACCCTGAAGCAAGTTCGGCAACGGACTTTGTACAGGATTTAACGGATGTAATGGATAAACCGAATTTGCCAGCATGGGTTTATCTTCAGAAGGCAAGAGAGAACTATCTATTTTGTCCGATAAAGGTTGGGAAGCTACTTTCTCGACAGAAACTTTATTTTGAAAATTAGCGGCAGCTTCCTGGACTCCTAAGCCGCTACGGACGCTAATAAACATTGGTTCGTAGCCCCAGCCTGAAAGCCGATCGCGCCACTGTTCCAACTCCTGGGGCGTGACCAAATCGCATTTGTTCAGGCACAAACTCACTTCTAAACCTGTAGATTCGGCCTTGACTAAAAACCGAGTTAATGATGCCGGATCTAAGTCGGGTTCAGCAAGGGCAAAAACGAGGAGAATGCGATCGGCATTAGCTACAGGCGGGCGGTTGAGTTCTGTTTGGCGCGGGAAGACTTCAGAAATTGCTCCCCGGCGCTCAGTCCAGTCCGGTTCGTCTACCACCACGCGATCGCCCACCATCACCTGTTGGCCAATTTTTTTCAGTCGAGTGCGACGAGTGCACAGGAGAATCGGAGAATCAGCAAGGGGGGCATTTTTACCCTCAATGGAGACAGCGGGATCTAACCTGACTTGGTAGAAGTTAGCCTGAACAGCAATTACAGTACCCACGATCGAGGGTGAATTCAGGCTCATCCTGCTTCCTTGTCTTCTGGGCGCTGCACTTTCATTGAAAAAAAGCCCGACTCCGGCTCATCCGCGACAAATTGCGTTTCCAGAATCTGGTAGCCTTCCATTTTGAGACTATCGGGCACTTGTTCGATCGGCTCCCCAGCGTCCAGCCACACCTCCAACACTGCTCCCGGTGCCATTTGCTCCAAGCGCAGTTTAGTGCGGACAAAATTCAGAGGACACGGAGTACCCCGCAGATCGATTTTGGCATCTGGGGATTTAGGATTTTCAATTTTCGATTTTGAATTCATAATGCTTTTTGCAATCTCAAATCCTGAAAGCCTTAGTTTGTTAAACAAGTTGCCTGGAAAAGGGAGAATCTCAAATTTTGTGTCCAATTGGACACAGATTATTATTTCGGGAAAAAGTGAGCGCAATTGCGCTCACTTTTTTGAGCGCTGCTGAAACCTAATGCCCAGGAAGCGTCCCACCTGAGATTTTTGTGAGCAATTGCACACAATTTTTTGACAGACACTAAAACAAATGGCCGGGGAATTCTCAAAGAGGAAAATTTGACACCCATGGGTGTCAAAAATTGCTTATTTCTGAAACAAATTGCCCAGAAATCCTTCCAAGCCGCCTTTACCGGTACGATCGCCCTTCAGCTTAGCAAGCTGCATCAGCAACTCCCGTTCCTCAGCCGTCACCTTAGTCGGAATGTCAATAGAAACCGTAATCAAATGATCGCCGCGACTAACCGGATTTCCCAATCGAGGCACCCCTTTTTTCTCCAAAGTCAGAACAGTATTCGCCTGAGTTCCGCTAGGAATCAACAATTCCGTCGGCCCGTCTACGGTTTCCACTTCCAACCGGCACCCTAAAATTGCTTGCAAATAACTAATTTTAACTTCCGAGCTAACGTTAGTGCCGTCGCGCTTAAATAGCGGGTCTTCATTCACCGCTAAGAACACGTAAAGATCCCCGGGCGGCCCGCCCAGTTTGCCTGCATCCCCTTCATTAGAAACGCGCAAGCGAGTACCGTTGTCAACCCCAGCCGGAATTGTGATTTTCAGTTTTTTCATCACTTCTTTCTGGCCCCGGCCGCCACAAGTTTCGCACTTATCCTCAATCACTTGCCCCGTGCCGTTGCAAGTGGGGCAAACTGAAACTTGAGTAAAGCTGCCGAAAGGAGTGCGGGTAGCGCGTCGGACTTGACCACTGCCGGTACAAGTCGAGCAAGTTTGGGGTCGGGTTCCCGGTTTGGCGCCCGTCCCGGTGCAAGTTTCGCAGGTTTCTAGATGCTTGATGCGGAGTTCTTTTTCGCCACCAAACACTGCTTCCCGAAAATCCAGCCGCAAATCGAGGCGCAAATCGTCTCCGCGCACCGGCCCGCTGCGCCTGCGACCTTGCTGTTGTTGGCCGACACCTCCCTGAAAACCCTGAAAGAAGCTTTCAAAAATATCGGCAAAGCTGTCACCGAAGTCTTGGAACCCCGGGGCGCCTGCACCGCTGACGCCTGCTTCGCCGAAACGGTCGAAACGGGCGCGGGTTTCTGGTTCTGAGAGTACCTCGTAGGCGCGGTTAATTTCTTTAAACCGCTCCTCAGCACCTGATTCTTTGTTGACATCTGGATGGTACTTGCGAGCTAGGCGGCGGTAAGCACGCTTAATTTCTTCTTTGTCTGCGCTGCGAGAAACGCCTAATATTTCATAGTAATCACCGGCCATAGAGCTGCTTGCCTGGAGGTAAATAACAAAAAGTGTACGAAAAAGAAACGGGCGACCTTTCCTGAAATTACAGATTAAAAATCAAAAATTCTCATTGTTAATTTTTAACTTTTAATTCTTAGCTTTTCAGTTTTAAAGGAAAGGATTCATATCATCAACTTCTGGTTCGGGAACCTTCTGTTTTTGTTTTGACTGTGGATTGGACTGTGGACTTGGCTGTGGATTTGACTGTCGTTTTGACTGTCGCTCCGGCTTTGATTCCGGCTTTGATTCCAGCTTTGGTTCCGGCTTTGGTTCCGGCTTTGGTTCCGGCGGAGCTTGGGGCGCCACCAGCAGCTCTTCTTTCAGCAAAATGCTGTCGTCGTCCGCTTTAACCTCTTCTGGTTCTGATGATTCTACTTCTGACATCATCTCGCTTTCAACAACAGATCCTGACGGGGCTGCCCCGCTGCGGGCTTGGTCGTAGACTGCTGTCCCCAGCGAGTATAGCAGTTGCTTGAAAGATTCGATTGCGGGGGTGAGTTCCTCGATTGTGATGTCGGGGTTAGTCATCGCTGCCCGCAAGGCTGCTGCGGCTGTTTCCGCTTCGGCCTTGAGCTCGTCGCTCAGCAGTTGCGCGTTGGTTTTTAAAGTTACACCACAATTATAGACGAGGGAGTCAGCTTGATTTTTGAGTTCGACGAGTAGAGCGCGCTTGATGTCCTCGTCGGCGTAAAGTTCGGCTTCTTGTCGCATCCGCTCGACTTCGGTTTCGCTCAATCCCCCTGTATTGGAAATTTGGATGCTTTGTTCTTTTCCGGTTCCCTTGTCTTCAGCAGCCACTTTGAGAATCCCGTTGGCATCGATTTCAAAGGTAACTTCGATTTGAGGTACGCCACGGGGAGCTGGGGGAATGCCTTTGAGCAGGAACTTGCCAAGACTTTTATTGTCTTTAACCAATGCACGCTCGCCTTGGAGTACGTGAATTTCTACCGAGGTTTGCCCGTCGGCCGCCGTGCTGTACATTTGCGATCGGCTGGTGGGAATAGTTGTATTGCGCTCTATTACTTTGGTGAACACCCCGCCCAAGGTTTCGAGTCCCAGAGAGAGCGGCGTCACATCGAGCAGCAATAAGTCTTTGACTTCACCACCCAACACCCCGGCTTGAATTGCCGCGCCTACCGCTACAGCTTCGTCGGGATTGACGGATTTATCGGGAGAAACGCCCCCAAAATACTTGCTAATTGCCTTTTGAACTGCCGGAATCCGGGTTGAGCCTCCCACTAAAATAATTCTGTCTATGTCTTTGGGGGTCAAACTTGCGTCTTTGAGGGCTTGAGTCACCGGATCGATCGTCGCTTGTACCAAATGAGCCACCAGTTTTTCAAACTGAGCTTTGGAGAGTTCCATTTCCAAATGCTTCGGCCCTTTCTCGTCAGAGGAGATGAAGGGCAAATTGATTGAGGTGGATTCGCGGTTGGAGAGTTCGATTTTTGCTTTTTCCGCAGCTTCTCGGAGGCGCTGCAAGGCCATTTTGTCTTGTGAAAGGTCACTGCCTTCTTGAGTGCGGAAAGCTTCTACCAGCCACTGGACTATGCAGTCGTCAAAGTCATCTCCTCCGAGATGGTTGTTACCAGAGGTAGCGTTGACTTCAAAAATTCCGTCTCCCAGTTGCAGGATCGAAACGTCGAAAGTACCGCCGCCCAGGTCAAAGACCAAGATTTTCTGTTCTATATTTTGCTTGTCCAGCCCGTAGGAAAGCGCTGCCGCTGTCGGTTCGTTGACGATCCGCAGGACTTCTAGGCCCGCGATCGTACCGGCGTCTTTAGTAGCTTGCCGTTGGGCGTCTGTGAAGTAGGCTGGCACTGTAATCACGGCTTGTGTAACAGTTTGTCCCAAATAAGCTTCAGCATCTTGCTTGAGCTTTTGGAGTACCATTGCCGAGATTTCTTGGGGAGTGTGAACCTTGTTCCGAATTTGGACGTTAACGGTATCGTCTTTGCCTTTTATGCAGGTATAGGGAGTTCGGGCTCGTTCTTCTTCCGTGTCGTCCCACCGCCGTCCGATAAATCGTTTGATACTGTAGACAGTATTTACAGCATTAGTTACAGCTTGCCGCTTGGCCAATTGACCTACTAAGCGATCGCCCGCCTTGCCAAATCCTACTATACTCGGAGTTGTGCGGCCGCCCTCGGAATTGGCGATCACGACGGGTTTACCGCCCTCTAACACAGCTACGCAACTGTTAGTTGTGCCTAAGTCAATTCCAATAATTTTTCCCATAGCGCCTCATAAAACTTTGTGGGATGTTTGGAAACCTCCAACTACAGGTTGGGGGAGGAAAAACGACTCAGCTTGTTTAAACAAGCATTACCAGACTAGATTTGTAGGAAATAAACTTAATGTCCTAAGGCAATATCAAAGACTGGTAAAAACATTTTTCAGAATTTTTGGATAAAGCGCTGACCTGCTTTTAGTCATCTTTAATTAAGAAGTTGGTGAGTCGGCCACCTTGGAACCCCCGAATTCTATTCGGGGGTCAGTGACTTTGAGGAATGCAGTAGCTTGTATCCCGATTAACCTTCCGAACTATCGGGATTTTCATCTGAGGCTACCACAGATAGCCCAGCCGCTGCAACTTTCACTTTGGCGTGCCGCAAGACGCGCTCGCCCAGAATGTAGCCGCGTTCTAGTTCTTGGATAATTGTTCCTTCCTCGTGTTCGTCAGTTGGCTCGCTCAGCAGAGCTTCGTGGAGGTTGGGGTCAAACTGTTCACCTTCGGGGCGCATCGGAGAAACCCCGATTTGCTTGAGGCCGTCTACCATTTGCTTGTAAACGCTTTGGTAGCTTTTGTGAATGTTCATTTCGCCATCGGTTTGCGGCTTGATGTGCGATCGAGCGCGCTCGAAATTGTCAATTACCGGCAACAGGGGTTTGATCGTGAGACACCTTGCCTGTAAATCTAGCTCTTCTTTTTCCTTTTGGGTACGCCTGCGGAAGTTTTCAAAATCTGCTGCTAGGCGGAGATTTTGATTTTTCAGTTCTTCTAGTTGAGCGGATGCGGCTTGCAACTGAGTTTTTAAAGCCTCTTTTTCATCGTTTGCCTGGGCCAGTTCCTTCTTCCAAGGCTCCGCCGCGTCTGCAGTCGGACTGTTGGTTGAACTGCCGGTGACGGTAGGCCCCGATGCGTTTGCTGGGGTGTGATCGCCCTGAGCACTTTGATAAGCTCGAGCAAGTTCGAGCTCCCAATCCGCCGATTCGTTCGAGTTTCCTGATGCCGCCGGATTTTCGCTTGCCATTGGCGAACCCTCTGGGGTGGTTTCCCCAGTTGAGTTAGGATCTTGATCTTGCTGTTTTTCCTCGTCAATCATAAAAGCTGCGCGACAGAACCCTATCAATTCTAGCAGATACAGTTAACCCGGTAAATCTAGAGGACTCGAATTTACTGTGTATGGCAGAATGTGAAAAGAGGAAGTCTCGCCCGATCTAGAGACATGGCTCAAAGCTTTCCATAAAATATTCAAAGGCCCGTTTAGATATTTACGTATAATATGGCAGCAATGGGGCAAACCCAACGTTTGTTGGTTTCTCATTTTTCCTTAGCGCGATCGCATTTACAACAATTTTTATAAGTATATTTTGCTATTAATTCTACTACCAAATTTCCCACTTACGAGGCTGGATGTTTCTAGGTTTGATTAAAACGATAGGGTCTTAAATTTATCATCGGTCAGGCTGTTTTAGTTGCAATCTGACGCTGGCACTTTTTACCATTTTCTGAGTTTCCCAAGTCTGGAGAAAAAGGAATTTGTATGGAGTGAGTAAGTAAGTAGTTAGGTGTGTGCTTGTGTAACTCAGATAGTAAGTTGTTAATTTTGATGCGAATTGGGGCTGTGGTTTTTCTGATTCAATAACGCCGAATTCGCTTGATATCTCGATTTTTGGTCAGCCCAATGATAGACATTAGCTGGTCTGGCAGAGGTAATTATCTGTAGATTAGACTGATATCTAATTGGCTGCTTTCCAACATTTATGAACCGTTAAGCTTACGTCACAAAGGTTCAGACACCAAACTAGAATCAAAGTAATATTTACTGCTCCAAAACTAGAGTTGCTCAAAACTTGCCCTGGGAACTGATGCAGGCGACGATCGGGAAGTGACCGATCGCAGATAATTAATCAAAATATATTTCAAAATGGCGATCCAAGCTTTCGGAAAAGCTATCATCACAGAACATAGGTCATCTTTAATTTAGTACAGCTAAGCGCGCCACCACGGGCGGTGTAATTTGAGCAAACAGTTTGGGAAAATAGAATTAGCCTGGGAAGGGCACACACCCCACCCCACTTTTCTCTCCCGGTACGGGGAATCCCCAAGTGATGTGTCCTGACGCTATAACGAGAGTATCCCCCAAGTTAATCAGGTAAGTAAGCAACTTAGCACTCAACGAACAAGATTTGATTGCAAGCACCGGCAAATCCCTCCAACATCTCGTCAATTTGTGGACGAAGCTTAGAGGGGACTTCGAGCTTACACTTGAGAGATAGGGATTGAGCAAGAAAATGATAGCTGATCCATAAGCAAAGAATACGAGGGTTAAAACCCCGCCTTGGTTTTCCTCTCAGCACTCTTTGTGACTGAGTTTCCCACCTATTGAGTGTTTTTTATGACTAGCACATCCCCGCTTCGCTCCAACACATCCATAGTTTCTGTGAGCCAATTTACTCCGGCTCTCACCAAGATGATTCTGTCGGGTTACGTCAACGGCGAGCAAGTGAAGCAAGCTCAAATTGAAAGCCAGAAGTCCGGCAAGCGTTTGACGGAGGTATTAGAAGCACTTACCGGGCAGCCATTACCCCCAGAATTGCTGCGACTTTACAAGAAGCAGCAGATGTTTGAACGGAAGATAGTCTACGGCGTTGAAGCATTTGACCCGGAGATGAGCGAAATGTCTAACGAGCAACTCGGAGTTATGCTCGAGGCGTTGAAGATTTCGATCGACATTTGTCACCAAGGTCGGTTTTTACCCGTAGCAAAGACTGAAACTGAGCCTGCGGCGGTTTTAGTGGCAATGGTAGATCCCGACAACCTCAACGCGATAGAAGATTTGCGGCGGATTTTACAGCCTCACGGCTTGGCTTTGCAGCGACGGGTGATTACGCCAGACGACTATCAGGACATAACTTCTGCCTATCAAGACGACCAAGTTAAGAGGGAAGCTAAAAAAGCTGAAATCGAAAAGCAGAGAAAGATGGATTTAGGGGAGGGAGATTTTGGCGAGCTCTCGCTAGAAGAGGAGAGTAGCGACCAAGAAGACCTCGCTAACACCTTGGACGATGCAGAGGCTGCTCCCGTAATTAAGGCCGTCAATATCATTTTGGCTAAAGCTTTGTCGGAAAAGGTGTCTGACATCCACGTAGAACCTCAAGAAGAATTCATGCGGATACGGATGCGGAAAGACGGGGTGCTGCAAGAGTATTTCCGGTTTCCCAAGCAGGTAGTCGCATCGATTACGGCTCGTTTCAAGATTATTGCCAACCTGGATATTGCCGAACGCCGACAAGCTCAAGACGGCCGCATCCGCCGGGTGTTTGAGGGACGCACGGTGGATTTCCGGGTGAACAGCTTGCCTTCCCGGTACGGCGAAAAAATCGTGCTGCGGATTTTGGACAGTTCCAGCACTCAGTTGGGTTTGGGTTTGTTAATCTCTGACGAAGAAACTCTGGCTTTAGTGCGAGAGAGTGCTAGCCGTCCGTTCGGACTGATTTTGGTGACGGGGCCGACGGGTTCGGGCAAGTCAACTACTCTGTACTCGATTCTGGCGGAACGGAACGATCCGGGGGTTAATATCAGTACGGCGGAAGACCCGATCGAATATGCTTTGCCAGGAATTACCCAATGTCAAGTAATTCGGGAAAAAGACTTGACTTTTTCCAACATCCTGCGCGCATTTTTGCGGCAAGACCCTGACGTGATGCTGGTGGGGGAAACGCGGGACAAGGAAACGGCAAAAACAGCTCTGGAAGCTGCTTTGACGGGACACTTGGTGCTGACGACGCTGCACACGAACGACGCAGCCGGGGCAGTCGCGCGTTTGGCAGAAATGGGCGTAGAACCGTTCATGGTTTCGGCTGCTCTGTTGGGCGTGTTGGCTCAACGTCTGATGCGGCGCGTTTGCGACAAATGCTGCATTCCTTACCAGCCTACTGCCGCAGAACTCGGCAAGTACGGTCTGTCGGCTTCTCAAGAAATTGATCTGACTATTTACAAAGCCAACACTATACCGGTGGAGGAAAGGAAGGAACTGGCAGAACGCGAGCAACTTTGTCGGAAGTGCGGCGGCCTAGGCTACAAAGGACGGGTAGGGGTTTACGAGTTCCTCAAAAATACTGAGCGGCTTCAAACTCTGATCACTCAAGGAGCTCCCACAGAGCAAATTAAGGAAGCAGCAGTAGAAGAAGGGATGAAAACGTTGTTGGCTTACAGCTTGCAATTGGTGCGGGAAGGCGCGACTACTTTTGAAGAAGTCGAGCGGGTGACGTTTACTGACTCTGGCCTGGAGGCTGAAATGAAAGCCAAACGCAAGCAGGGGCTTACCTGCAAAACTTGTCAGGCGGAATTGAAGCCGGAGATGCTGGATTGTCCGTACTGCTTGACACCACGCTTTTTGGATTGATTCAGCAGTTAACTGTTGACTGTTAACTGAGCTAGATTGGTCAATAACTATCAATTTGATCGAGGAGAGGTATCTATGGGTCTAATGATTGAAGACGTACTGGAGTCCCTGGTAGAGCAAGGGGGTTCGGACATACACATCCAAGCGGGCGCGCCTATATTCTTCCGAGTCAGCGGTAAACTAACTCCTCAGACGCAATACGGCGACATTCTGTCTGCTGAGGAAGTGCAGATCCTAATTTTCCAAATGCTCAACAATATGCAGCGCAAGCAGTTGGAAATGGAGTGGGAACTCGACTGCGCTTACGGCGTTCGGGGATTGGCTCGGTTCCGCGTCAATGTTTACCGGGAGCGGGGTGCTTGGGCTGCTTGTATGCGGGCTCTGGCTTCTAAGATTCCTAATGCTGATGCTTTAGGCGTGCCGCAGATTTTGCGGGATCTGACGGAAAGACCCAGGGGTATGCTGTTGGTGACGGGACAAACGGGTTCCGGGAAAACTACTACGATGGCGGCTTTGTTGGATCTGGTCAACCGGACGCGCGCGGAACATATTCTAACAGTTGAAGATCCGATCGAATACGTGTTTCCTAATATCAAGAGTTTGTTCCACCAGCGCCAAAAGGGCGAAGATACTAAGAGCTTTGCTAATGCGCTCAGAGCAGCTTTGCGCGAAGATCCTGATGTGATTCTGGTGGGGGAAATGCGGGACTTGGAAACGATCGGTCTGGCAATTTCGGCTGCAGAAACGGGTCACATGGTGATGGGAACGTTGCACACTAATTCTGCGGGTGCAACGATCGATCGGATTTTGGACGTGTTCCCGCCAATTCAACAACCCCAGGTCCGCGCCCAGGTGTCTAACTCTTTGGTGGGAATTTGCAGCCAAAATTTGGTAGTGAAAATTGGGGGCGGCCGCTGCTGCGCTATGGAAATCATGGTGAATACTCCAGCTATGGCTAACTTGATCCGGGAGGGCAAAACTCCAATGATTTACTCCCAAATCCAGATGGGGGCGAAATTGGGCATGAGGACGATGGAAATGGCTCTCGCTGAACTTTACAAGAGCGGTAAAGTCACTTGGGAAGCGGCAATGAGCAAGGCTTCTAAGGCTGACGAACTCGAACGCTTGATCGGTCCGGCACCTGTTGGTGGCGCCCCGGTAAAAGCTCATTAATTCAGTCAGCAGTCATTAGTCAGGAGTCCGTAGAAAGAACTGAGGACTGATGACTGATGAGTCATAACTTTTAATAAATTTTCAGAGGTGAGCTGTGGCTACCAACGTTATCCGTGAAAAACCGAAAGGTGGCTTTGATTTCAGTAAGATTCAGGAGCAAATTGAGTATAACCTTACCAGTCTTACTGTTAAGGATATGGCTATTTTTGCTCGTCAGTTTGCGGCTATGTTTAATGCAGGGGTGGCGATCGTGAGATGCCTTTCCGTGCTGCACGAGCAGTGTTCTAATGCTAAGCTGAAGCGAGCGCTCAGAAGCATGAATGCTGACGTGCAGGAGGGGATAAACTTGGCAGAGGCGATGGCTAAGTTTCCTGATGTTTTTGACCAACTGTTTATCAGTATGGTGGCGGCGGGAGAAGTCGGGGGGGTGCTAGATGAAACCCTCGACCGTCTGGCCGTGATGATGGAAAAAAATCACAAGACGGAGGCTGAAATTAATTCGGCAATGTCTTATCCGAAGACTGTGTTCTTTATTGCGATCGTGATCTTTTTCGCAATGACTATATTCTTGCTACCAACTTTCGCTAAAATCTTTAAGGATATTGGTGCAGATTTACCAACTTTTACGCTGATCATGTTGGGAATTAGTGCATTTTGTACGGCTTGGCCTCCGATCCAACAGTTGACGGTTATTGGGGTGATTATAGCGCTAAAATTTGCCTTCGATATGTACTATAAAACTCCAATGGGTCACCTACAAATTGATAGGATTGCCATGAAGTTGCCGATTTTCGGAGATTTGATCGAAAAATCTGCTGTGGCTCGGTTTTGCGTCATATTTGGGTCGCTGACGCGATCGGGGGTGCCGATTCTCAATTCTTTGGAAATTGTGCGAGATGTGGCTGGGAATCAGGCGATATCTAATGCGATCGAATATGCCCGGCAGGAAATTCAAAGCGGCGGCATGATCAGTATTGCTTTGCAAGAACAGCAAGTTTTCCCGTCTTTGGCTATTCAAATGATGGCAATTGGCGAGGAAACTGGGGAACTTGACAAGATGCTGATGAAAGTTGGCGCTTTCTACGAAACGGAAGTGGAAGAAGCAGTAAAAGGACTTACCAGTATGCTAGAACCTCTGATGATTGTTGTCGTCGGTGGTATCGTAGGTTCGATTTTGCTGTCGATGTATCTGCCGATGTTCGCAGTGTTCCAGAAGCTGTAAAAAAGAAAAGGCTAATTAGTTATTAGTTATTAGTTAGTACCAATTAACGCATAACCAATGACTATTTCAATCGTTCCCAGGCTCTGCCTGGGAAGACCTTTGGAGGAGGTACAGCCTCGATTAAAAGGAGAAAATAATTGGGAGGCTCAGCCTCCAAATCTTCATTATCCGGGGCTTCCTGGTAACGAGAAGCGAACGATTAGCAATTAGCAGCAATTAATAATTACTTATTCTTTGGTTTGAAAATGTCTGTTAAACAATCACATTACGAGGCCTTACTAGCAGAGTACAGCGAATCTTCTGCCGCGATCGCACTGCTGAAAAAATATCGGGTTTACATGGAAATGATTCCGAGTATCCGCCGCGCCCATGATAGTTTAATTACCATTCCTTTGCCAATTGCGCGCTTACGGGACGGGGTTTCGTATGCGGGAAGAGGCGGCACTAGCATATCGCCCGGACAGGCAGTTTGTTTGCCCTGCGATTTGGCGATTTTGATGTGCGATCCTGAATGGAAAGTTAAAATTGGAGTGGAAATTTTGATTTTCATTCATCGTCCGGGCGAAGAATTTTCGGAGTTGCTCGGCCGCTGGCGACAGTCTCAGGTTTGGCTGGATAAAGGTTACGAATGGGTGATGCCGTACCGCTACAGACATATTTACAGCGATGAAGCTGAGGCTGTTCATCCGCTATTTGTTTTGTTTGACGAAACGCCGGAACTGATTCAACGGGGTTTGATGGCGGCTGGTTTGCCGTTTGTGGTGGAAAGTTTCGAGTCTGGGATTGAGGAAGTAGAGGAGGAAGAGTTTCTGGGTAGTGGGGAACTGGGAAGTATTGGTGAAGAGAGTTTTGATTTGTAGGGTGGGTGCGATCGCCTATAGCCATCCTATTACTGGAAGTAAACTAGATTTTTTTCAACGAACCGCAGAGGGCGCAGAGGGCGCAGAGAAAGAGAAGAGAGAAAAATATTGATGTTTGCCAATGCCGAATCTGGTTGTTATATGCAGAGGTTCAAAGATATTTTGGGTGGGAAAAGGAATGTTTACGCTCCACACGTAGATCGTATTTCAAACAGTCGAATTAATAGATCGCTTTGCTTGTGGCTCGCTCCAAAACCCATACCATCCCCCGACGGGGTGGAGAGATAAAATTTTAGACGAAAGTTCAACTCTCACATTCATCTGTGGAGTAAATTTAAAATCTACGATATACAATGGAATGGCCCCTATAGCTTGGTAGCAAACTTTGGCTTTCATGCTGGTTGCGTAGCCTAATGTAAAGTTGTAAGTTGAGATTTTGCCATTGATTATGATATCATCAGCCCATTTTATGGGGTGTTTTCATTTTATTGTATTTTAATATAGAATTTACTAAATGAACCGCAGAGAACGCAGAGGCGGGAGAGGGGGAGAATGAGCCAATTATAAATTTATATGAGTACAATTTTTTATTAAACAGGAGTTATGGAAATGAGATTGTTAAAATCCTGGCGTTTAGTTTTATTAGTTCTAGTTTTTGGGATGGGTGTAATTTTATCAAATTGCGGCACGCCCTCAAACACGGTTAGCAATAATTCTCCAACTCCGCTAACTCCTGCTGCGGTTCCGGCTGGGGCTTTAGTTTACGGTGCGGGCGGGCCGCCGGTCAATCTGGAACCGGGAAATATTACTGACGGGAATTCAGTTATTGCCATCGACCAAATTTACAATCGCTTGACTGATTTCAAACCGGGAACTGTGGAACTTGAGCCGAGTCTCGCTACTGAATGGTCAAGTTCTAAAGATGGTAAAACTTGGACTTTTAAGTTGCGTTCCGGAGTAAAGTTTCACGACGGCACGGATTTTGACGCGGAAGCTGTTAAGTTTAATGTGGAGCGCTGGTGGGATGCCAAAAATCCTAACGGTTTTCGAGAAGCGGGCAAGAATTATCCGATTTGGAAAGATTTTTTTGGCGGGTTTAAGGGAGATAAAAATTCTTTGGTAAAAGATGTGGCAGTTGTTGATAAATCTACAATTAAGTTTGTTTTAAATCAAGCTTTTGCTGCTTTTCCTTCGGCGATTGGGTCTGGTTATTTCGGGATGGCGAGTCCGGCGGCGGTGAAAAAAGCGGGTGCTAAATACGGCACTCCGGGGTCGCTGGCGGTGGGTACGGGGCCTTTTGTGTTTCAGGAATGGCGATCGGGCGATCGCATTGTTTTGGAAAAAAATCCGAATTATTGGAAAACTGGTACGCCAAAAGTCAATCAATTGGTAATTCGTTTTGTTGATGATCCGGCGGCAAGGCTGGCTCAATTGAGAGCGGGTCAACTTGATTTGACGGTCGATTTAACGCCGGATCAACTGAAAGAAGTTCAGGGAGATCCTAATTTAGAAGCTGTTGTGCGACCTTCTTTTAATGTCGGTTATTTAGGGTTAAATCCGAGTTACGAACCTTTATCAAAACCGGAAGTCAGGCGGGCGATCGCCCAAACAATTAACAAGCCAGCAATAGTTAAAGCTTTCTGGGGAGAACTGGGAAATTACGACTCGCAATTTATCCCGCCTGCGCTGAATTTGGCGGAGTCTGAGCGAGTTAAAGATTATGAATTTAACCCCCAGCAAGCTAAAGCAATGCTTGCGAAAGCCGGTTATCCGAACGGTTTTGATTTGGATTTGTGGTATATGCCCGTCAGCCGTCCCTATTTTCCCACGCCGAAGCCGATTGCTGAGGCATTTGCGGCGGATTTGAGCGCGATCGGGATTCGGGTAAAATTACTGACAAAGGATTGGTCTGCTTATTTAGCCGATCGGCTCAAACCTCCCGGATTTCAAGCTTTTATGATGGGCTGGACTGGAGATTATGGCGACCCGGACAATTTTTATTATCCTCACTTCGGGCCTGGTTCGACGGCCGATTTGGGAAATTGGAAAAATCCGAAAGTTCTGGAACTTTTGGATCGGGGGAGGGCGAGTGGGGATAAAGCAGCTAGGGCGAAAATTTATGCGGAAGTTAGCGAGATTTTACACGAGGAAGCTGTGCGTTTGCCGATCGTACATTCGCAGCCGCTTTTAGGGAAACGCAAGAATATTCAAGGTTGGATTCCGAGCCCTTTGGGGTCGGAGTCTTTTGAGGAAGTTAGTAAGTCTTGAAAATCGAGGATAATGTTCGCCCCTAAGCACTTTACATTATACTTATTCTTATTGCGATCTGATTTTGCTTAAGGCTTTGCGATTGCTTTTATTCGGTTCGCGAAAGCTAACACTCTCGCCATGAGAAATAGTTTGATCGGGTTTTAATCACAATGGTAGGGTTCGTCAGCCCATTAAAACTTATGAAAATTTAACAATTCTTCAAGCTGACGCACTCTACAAACTAAAATAAAGCCATGTTTCAATATATTGCCAAACGTTGGCTGGGACTATTGCCAGTCCTTTTCGGAATCACTCTGCTTGTATTTATATTTTTGCATTTGATACCGGGAGACCCAGCTACAGTGCTGTTGGGAGAACGGGGAACTCCCGAACAGGTGGAAATGTTGAGAGCGAGATTAGGTTTAAATCAGCCTTTACCTGTGCAATATTTGGCTTTTTTATGGAATTTGCTGCGCTTGGATTTGGGAAATAGTATTATTAGCGGTATTCCGATAATTGATGAAATTAGAAGTCGCTGGCCTGCTACTTTGGAATTGTCTGTGGTGGCGATGTTGGTGGCACTTTTTATCGGAATTCCGGCGGGGATTTTGGCTGCTGTTCGGAAAAATAGCTGGCTGGACAATCTAGCGATGAGCGGTTCGTTAATTGGCGTATCTTTGCCCGTGTATTGGTTGGGATTGATGTTGATTTATTTGTTTGCTGTTTATCTGAAATGGCTGCCTCCTAGCGGACGGATTAGTGTAGATTTGGGGTTTGGTTTTAAGTCGATTACGGGTGTTTATGTTTTGGATGCGTTGCTGAGGTGGGATTTGGCGGCTTTGCGGGATGCGATCGCCCATTTAATCCTTCCAGCTTTGACTTTAGGAACTATTCCTCTGGCGATTATAGCTCGCATCACTCGTTCTGCGATGCTGGAAGTGCTTTCTCAAGATTACATCCGCACGGCGAGGGCTAAGGGATTGCCGGAATATTGGGTGATTTTGAAACACGCTTTGAAAAATGCGTTTTTGCCGATCGTCACAACTATCGGTTTGCAGTTTGGCACTCTTTTAAGCGGGGCTATTTTGACTGAAACGATTTTCTCCTGGCCGGGAATTGGTTCTTGGATTTATAGCGGTATTCTGACGCGGGATTACCCAATTGTCCAAGGCGGAGTAATTTTTGTGTCTGTCAGTTTTGTACTCATTAATCTGGCGGTTGATATTTCCTATGCTTTTTTAGATCCGAGAATTCAGTACCGTTAATGAAAAGGAAATCAGACACGAAATGCTTGTTTAACATCCGGTCGCAGCAGGTAGTAAATGCTAGCCCCTGCAAAACCCAGAGTTAAAAAATTGACTGCTGTACCCCCGCTGCCAAACATTTTGACAATTTGCGCGAGGATGGCGATGATATGGACAATTAACGTTCCCGTCCAAGCCCAATTTCTTAGTTGAAACAAACCCCAAGTTAAGAGTAAGGAGAGGAGGCCTAAAATAAAACTGAGCGCCGCAAAAATTGCAATGAAGCTGCCGATTACAGTGCCAACTTTCGCCCCGCCGACAGCCGCACCGAGACCGCCAACAATGCCAGCAAAAAGTAAGATGAACAAGCCGTCAAGCAAACTGAAGATGCCGCTAATTAGCTGCAAGATTGCCAGAACTGTAACACTTTGAGGACGATTCATTGTTGATATTTTCCATTTTTAACGAATTTGAAAAATATTTTAACCTGTTGTGGACACCGGGCGGATATGTATTCAGGACTTACGCACCGCTACCCGTGAAACCGGGTTTATGAGAATAAGTGTGTCCATACTTTAGTCGTTGCGAGATTCGCACTGGCAGATCCCGCTGCGATCGCTATCACGAGTCTGCAATAACCTAGTGACGGTCGATCAATGTCAAATCCACCTTTGTTGCTGGTGAGAAGCGCACTCCTAGATCCCAAAAACAATATTATCTGCTAAAATATATTTTTATTTGCCAGCAGCCGGCAGCGATTCAGTTCGGGGCCACCTCTTTGGGATGAAAAAACTTAACATTATTTAATAATTTGCAAAGATTAGCTATAATTGTTTACAGGTGCTGGTTGGGGAACTTTTTTAAATTCACCCGATCGGATGAGTCTGAAAGACGATGCCAAGCATCAGAAAAAATTCTACCTTTAAAGGTAATCCTGAGATTAAATTAGGTGAGTCGGTATGATCGTTAGCCCCAAAAAGGAAACTGCTCAGGTCAAGGTGGAAGATACTCAGACTGTAGACACCAAGGCCGCAGACACCAAAATAGCAGATAAAAAAACCGCCCAAAAGCAGTCTCCGAAGAAACCCGCGCGCAAACCGCAGCGGTGGGCGATTGGGTTGGTTGCAGCCGGGTTGCTAGCTGTACCGACCACTATATATGTAGCAAAAAGTCGATCGCAGCCGAAAGTAGATGCGATCGCCACTATGACAGTGCCGGTGGAAGCGCAAAACCTCACGGTGCGGATCACGTCCAGCGGCACGGTGCAGCCGGTACAGCGCGTGAATCTCAGCCCCAAGGGTTCCGGCAGGATCGCAGAATTGTTTGTCGAACAGGGCGATAAAGTGGAAGCAGGACAGATTGTTGCCCGCATGGAAAGTCGCGATGTAGAAGCTCAACTAGCCCAAGCTAAAGCCCGCGAAGCCAGCGTGCGAGCAAAACTCGCCAAAATCGAAGCCGGGAATCGATCGGAAGACATCGCCAGCGCCCGAGCGCGCTTAGAGCAAGCCGAGGCCAGTCTGGCGCAAGTCCAAGCCGGCAGTCGCGTAGAAGAAGTTGCAGGAGCCAGAGCCCGCTTGCAGCAAACTCAAGCTGGCTTGCAGCAACTGCGAGCCGGCAGCCGCGTGGAAGAAGTCAGCCAAGGGCGAGCTCGTTTAGCCCAAGCTCAAGCTCGTTTAGCAGACGCTCAAACCGGCAGTGTCAAACAAGAAATTGCCCAAGCACAAACGCAAATTGAATCGAGTAAAGCTCAAGCTGAACTAACAGCTCAACGGGTGGAACGCAACCGACCGCTAGTGGAAGAAGGTGCTCTTGCTAAAGATAAACTCGATGAATTAATTAAAGAAAATCGTACTGCCCAAGCTAAATTAACAGAATCTCAAAGACGCCTGCAACAACTACAAGAAAATCGGCTGTCGCAAATTCAGCAACTGCAAGCTGCTGTGCAAGTCGAACAGCAAGCATTGAAGCAATTGCAAAACGGCACGCGATCGGAAGAAATTGCCAAAGGTGAGGCAGAAGTTGCCGAAGCTAAAAGCAAATTAGGGCAGCTAGAAAACGGCAACCGTCCAGAAGAAATCGCCAAAGCCGAAGCAGCAGTTGCTGAAGCAAAAAGCCAATTGGCGGCACAAGAAAACGGTTCTCGCCCGGAAGAAATAGCTCAAGCTAAAGCTGAATTAGAGGAAGCTCAAGCTCAAGTCCGCTTTCAAGAAGTGCAGTTAGAAGATACGAAAGTTCGCGCTCCTTTTGCTGGAATTATTACCCAAAGATACGCTATCCAAGGAGCTTTTGTAACTCCCGCAACTTCGGCCTCGGAAGCAACTTCGGCAACTTCGACATCGATTGTCGCTTTAGCTAGAGATGTGGAAGTTTTGGCTAAAGTCCCGGAGGCTGATATCAGTCAAATTAAACCGGGTCAGGAAGTTGAAATAGTCGCCGATGCTTATCCAGATAAAGTGTTTAAAGGCAAGGTTAAATTAATTGCACCCGAAGCTGTTAAGGAACGGGATGTGACGCTATTTCAAGTGCGAGTTGCCATTGCTACGGGCAAGGATTTCTTGCAATCGGGGATGAACGTAGATTTGAGATTTGTTGGTCAAAAGTTGAGCAATGCTTTGGTTGTGCCGACAGTGGCAATTGTGACTAATAAAGGTCAAACGGGTGTGCTGGTTCCCGATGAGAAACAACAGCCGAAGTTTAAGCCTGTTACGGTTGGCTCGACTATTGGTAACAAAATTCAGATTTTGGAGGGTGCCAAAGCGGGTGATCGCGTTTTTACCGAACTTCCTCAAGGTAAAAAATTAGAGGATATTATCAAGAATCAGAAATAGGGCATAGGGGATTATTTATCTCGCTCTCTTGTGTTTTCAAACCCGGAAATCCCCCCTAACCCCCCTTAATAAGGGGGGGACAAGAGCAGTCAAAGTCCCTCTTAATAAGGGGGGGACAAGAGCAGTCAAGATTCCTCTTAACAAGGGGGGACAAGACTATTCAAAGTCCCCCTTATTAAGGGGGATTTAGGGGGATCGAGACTCGACTACAAGCGAGATTTATTATGGGTTTAAATATTAAGTTGACACCAATAATCCCAATTCCCTAATCTAAAATCCAAAATCCCAAATCCAAAATCGACTTATGGATATTGTTGAAAGCGTCAAAATGGCCGTCACAACTTTGATGGCAAACAAGCTTCGCAGCACCTTGACGATGTTAGGAATTATCATCGGTAATGCTTCCGTAATTTCTATGATCGGTATCGGCGAAGGAGCTCAAACATTTATTGCCGGACAAGTTAACTCTCTGGGTTCAAATTTGCTATTTGTGATTCCCGGAAGTCCTGAAGCGCAAAGTCGCCCGGTGATTCCACCTCAGACATTGGTGTTGGAAGATGCCGATGCGATCGCATCTCAAGTTGCTTCTGTCAAAGAAGTTGCACCAACTCTCAACGACAGTCAACTCGTTACTTACCGCAATAAAAATGTTTCGTCTTCCATTGTCGGAACTACTCCCGAATTTCTTTCGGTAAGAAGCTTTGATGTTGCTCAAGGTCGATTTTTAAACAAACTGGATTTAGCAAGACAAGAAAATGTGGTTGCTTTAGGATCGGAAGCAGCAGAACAATTGTTTGGCAATACACAGCCGATCGGTCAATATATTCGTATCAAAAACTCTACTTTTCAAGTAATAGGAGTCATGCAGGGAAAAGGTTCTAGTTTTGGCGACAATCAAGATATGAACGTTTATTTGCCCTTGACAACAATGGTAAACCGGATTGTCGGTCGCTCGTCTCCCTACGGTACAAAGGTAACATTTATTTCGGTTTCCATTAAAGACGAGACTTTGATGAGAGCGGCGCAATTTCAGATAGAGAATTTGCTGCGACTGCGCCACAATATTACGAAAGAGGATGATTTTACTGTCCGAAATCAGAAAGATTTAATGAAGACTTTGGGCAGCATAACCGGTGCTTTGACGTTGATGTTGGCTTTCGTAGCGGCAATTTCGCTGTTTGTGGGTGGCATCGGGATTATGAATATCATGCTGGTTTCTGTTACCGAACGCACGAAGGAAATTGGGCTGAGAAAGGCGATCGGAGCTTCTCCGCAGGATATTTTGATTCAGTTTATGATCGAGGCTGTGATTTTGTCAGCAGCCGGTGGCGCGATCGGCACTGGGTTCGGTATCGGCGGCGTTTTTTTAGTGTCTGCGTTTACTCCCCTGCAAGCTAGTGTTTCCCCAGTGGCGATCGCACTTGCAGTCGGTGTTTCCGGCAGTATCGGCTTATTTTTCGGCATCGTACCTGCAAAACAAGCTGCTAAATTAGACCCGATTGTAGCATTGAGAAGTGCTTAATTAGTGTGTTGACTGTTGACTGTTCACTGTTGACGGTTGACTGTTGACTGTTCACGGTTGAGTGTTGATTGTTATCAAAATAACTCCTAACCAATAACCAATAACCAATAACAAACTATGAATTTTATTGAAAGCGTCAAAATGGCTGGTCAAACGCTACTAGCCAACAAAACTCGCAGCAGTTTAACGATGATTGGCATGATTGTCGGCAACGCCTCAGTAATTGCCATGATTGGAATTGGAGAAGGAGCTCAAAAATTTGTAGGAGGACAAGTTCAAGCCCTCGGTACAAACGTATTAATCGTGAGGCCCGGAGTTCCCAATGCTAGACGGAGTGCTATCTCAAATGCGCCTCAAACACTGATAGTAGAAGATGCTAAGGCGATCGCAACTCAAGTCCCGTCGGTTCAAGGCGTTTCCGCAGAACTCAACAGTTCCGAAATAGTTCGCTACAGCAACAAAAATGTCTCATCTCTAATTTTCGGCACAATTCCAGAATTTCTCACAGTCAGAAACTTTGAAATGGCTAAAGGGCGATTTTTGACGGATCTCGATGTCAGGCAAAACAATCAAGTTGTTGTTCTCGGTTCAGAATTGGCCGAGAAACTTTTGGGCAATGCTAACCCCCTCGGCGAACAAGTGCGAGTCAAAAATGTCAGTATGAAAGTAATTGGAGTATTGGCGCCAAAAGGGACATCTTTTGGTACGAATTACGATAACTCGGCTGTGGTGCCGATCGCCACAATGGCCAATCGCATTGTCGGGCGGAAATCTCCCTACGGTTTAGCTGTCACCTCGATATTCATTTCGATTAAAGATGAATCGAAAATGGACGCGGCTCAATTTCAGGTTGAAAACCTGCTGAGACTGCGGCACAAAGTTACTACCGAAGATGATTTTACGGTGAGAAATCAGAAAGATTTAATGGCAACAATGGGTGCCATTTCGGGGGCTCTGACACTTATGTTAACTGCTGTTGCCAGCATTTCCCTATTAGTAGGCGGCATTGGGATTATGAACATTATGCTGGTTTCAGTCAGCGAACGTACTCAGGAAATTGGACTTAGAAAGGCGATCGGCGCATCCCAACAAGATATCTTATTTCAATTTATTGTCGAAGCTGTAATTTTATCAGCCGCCGGAGGGATAGTGGGTACTTGCGTAGGTGTCGGCGGTATCTTGCTTGTAGGTAATTTCACGCCTTTGCAAGCTGGTATTTCGCCCGTGGCGATCGCCCTTGCTGTCAGTGTATCCGGTGCAGTTGGCCTCTTTTTCGGCGTTGTCCCCGCCCGCCAAGCCGCCAAACTCGACCCGATCGCAGCTTTGAGAAGTGCTTAATCAATATATACTTACTCAGTTACACAATCCGCACCTTTTATGAAGGTAAAAACTATATTGCTCTAAATATTAAAACAAACAGCTTTTTTGTAAAACTTTAACAAAGTTGCAGTATCTAAGGCCGTTTTAATGACTGTATTTTTACGTAGCTTCAGACCGCAAAAGTTCATAAAAAGCCCGTTAAATATTAAAGATTCAATAAAGCTGTTTTGTGGTGTTTACATCCCCACCACAAAGTTTAATATTAAGTCAGGGGTAAACACACCTAAGCATCTACCTACAGTACCAACCTTTCCACCTTAATCAAAATATCCAATCAATAAAGATGGCATCCCTGACCCCTAGTTCTAACTTTGACTATCTCGAAGGAACCACCCAACCAGACAGATTTAACGCCTTGGATGGCAACGACATCATTTATGCCAACAGCGGAGACGACTATCTCGAAGGCGATGCTGGCAAAGACAAAATCTGCGGCGACACAGGCAACGACACTATCACCGGCGGTGCAGATAATGACATCCTCTGGGGAGGCAAAGGCAGCGACCTCATGGCCGGCGATTCCGGCAACGACGCCCTCTACGGTGGCGCAGGTAGCGATACCATCAGCGGCGGCGCAGGCGATGATATATTTGCCATTGCTAAAGGCAGCGGGGGCCCAACTGTAGCTACAGCCGACTACATCGCCGACTTCGGCAACGGCAATGACAAAATTCGATTGCTAGACGGCCTCACCTTTGAAGATTTAAATATCCAACAAGGCACCGGAGTCAACAACAACAGCACCGTAATTCAAGACAAACTCACGGGCGAATATTTAACAGTATTGCCGGGAGTCAACAGCAGCACAATCAACCGCGACCAATTCACAAATCAGCTATCGGGAAACCCTGTCATCAAGTGGAACGGAGTCATGCTGAATGCAGTGCGGACAGCCAACACCCCGCCTCCCCTCGCCTCCCGCAACATGGCAATGGTTCACGCAGCCATTTACGATGCTGTTAACTCCATCAGCAAAAAATACACCCCTTACCTCGTGGAAATAGACCCACCCGCAGGTACATCAGCAGAAGCAGCCACCGCCGCAGCCGCCCACCGCGTCTTAGTCAACCTCTACCCAGCACAAGCAGTCACATTTGACGAAGCATACGCATCGTCTCTAGCTACAATTACCGACGGCAAAGCCAAACAAGACGGGATAGCCCTGGGACAGCAAGTTGCCGACCAAATTATCAGTTCCCGGAGCACAGACGGCATCACGAAAGTAGTGCAGTACACCCCCAAAACCGAACCCGGTAGTTGGGTGCCGACTCCCCCCGCTTTGGCCTCCGCCCTCGCGCCACAGTGGCGGGACGTGACTCCCTTTGCTATGACTAGCGGTTCCCAGTTCCGCCCGTCGGGTCCGCCCACCCTTGACAGCGCCAAGTACGCAGAGGAACTTAACTACGTCAAAGAAATCGGCAAAAGTGACAGCCTCACACGCACCCCAGAGCAAACAGTCATCGCCAAATTCTGGGCCAACGGCGCTGGGACGTTTACGCCTCCGGGTCACTGGAACCAAATCGCCGAAGAAACAGCGACTCTCACTGGTCAATCCTTAGAAGATAGCGCCCGCTTGTTCGCCCTGCTGAATATTGCCGAAGCCGATGCAGCTATTAGCTGCTGGGATGCCAAGTACCAGTACAACTCGTGGCGGCCGGTGACAGCTATCCGCCAAGCTGACACAGACAACAATCCCGAAACGACAGCCGACCCCCTGTGGACTCCGCTGCTAACTACTCCGCCGTTCCCTGAGTACACGTCGGGCCACAGTACCTTTAGCGGTGCTGCTGATCCTGTTATGAGTTCTGTATTTGGTTCGGATTACGCCTTTGGAGATCGGGGGGACAGGAGTGTCAACACTTTGCGAACCTTTGACAACTTCAGCGAAGCCGCCGACGAATCGGGCATGAGTCGCCTTTACGGAGGCATTCATTTCATGAGTGCTAACGTAGATGGTTTGAGTGCGGGTAGAAAGGTGGGGAACTATGTTATCCAGAATTTCTTAAAGGCTTAGGAAAGCTTTTTTGTGGGGTGGGGGCCGGTTTACGAGATTGCTGAGATGTTGCACCATTTTCAATAATCTTTTTATGAACAGGCTTTCCGGCCTGTCCCACAAGAAATCAACTCTTTGTGGAACAGGCCAGAAAGCCTATTGCTAATTATTCCAGCAATTCTACAGTGCCGAGATATCCGTCTACTCGGACTTTTTGACCGTCTCGCAAGCGAGTTGTCGCTTCGGGAATATTCATGACTGCGGGAATTTTGTACTCGCGAGCGATAATTGCTCCGTGAGATAGTTGGCCACCAACTTCGGCAATAATTGCTGTTGCTCCTAATAGCAGCGGCGCCCAACCTGCATCGGTGTATGGGACTACTGCGATCGCATTTTCTCCTAAATCTGTGCTCGCGGTGCGGCAAATCTTGACAAAGCCTTCGACACGACCGATACTCGCGGGAATTCCCTGCATAATATTAGTTGCGGATGTGGCAAGTTCGATCGCCCTTTTCTGAGAGTTTGGCAGCAAATTGCCGTAGACGACAGGGGGAATTGGGCGATCGCGATCGCCTGTTAGCCGATCGCGCCTTTCCCTAATTGTATCCTTAAAGGAAACACTCGCCCCGCTACGAATCCACTGCTGAATTTCCTCAAATTCCAGATAAAAAATATCCCCGCTTTCCTGAAACACCTGCGTAGCCAATCCGCAAGCTTCAATCTCCAAAAAAGTCCAGCGTAAATGAGCCAACAACCGCGCGTAAATTTCGCTAATTTCGTTTTTGACGAGCGCTCTTTCCTGACATTTATCTAGCCGCCACTTCTGCGAAAAATTCAAGCCTAATTTCCGCTTTTTGACTAAATTAACGTCGGCTTTTTGAGCCATACTTATTAGCAGTTTTTGGTAAACTTCCGGTTGTTCTCGCCAAGTAGGAACAGCGATATCCGTTCCCACCTCGCTCAAATATCCATAAATCTCAAGCCACTTTTCAAACTCTGCTTGTAAAGCCGGAGTTTCCGCAAATGTCTGTGCTAAATGTGCTACTGAAATAGTTTCCTCCGACTGCGAAACAGCAGCTTGCCGCAATTTATGAGCCAACTGCTGCAACGCTCGCACAGAAGCAATTTCAGGAGCGCTATCCTTGTCCAGCCATTCATCGGGAACCCGAAAAATTGCCTTGCGAATAGCCAGCCCGATCGGCCCTAATATATTGTAGTAAGTAATCGGTTTCAGCCACTCCTGAATTTGCTCTGCTCTCTCCAATAATTCCGTTAAATATTGATAATTGGGCATTGGGCATTGGGCATTGGGCATTAATATTTCTTCTTCCTTCTTCCCTCTTCCTTCTTCCTTCTTCCCTCTTCCTTCTTCCTTCTTCCCTCTTCCTTCTTCCTTCTTCCCTCTTCCTTCTTCCTTCTTC